>CAYZVO010000138.1:0-18788 GCA_964481655.1 uncultured Enterobacterales bacterium
TTCGGGGGCCCTCCCGGCTGGGGGCCGACGGCAAGGTCCACATCGAGGTGCTGGGCCTGGAGCTCCCGCCGGACTAGGCCGGCGGGCCAGATCGAGCAGAGGCGCGCCAGGACCGCGGCGAGCTGCGGCCCCTGCACAGGCTTGGTGATCAGGGCGTCGACACCGGCCTCCTGGCAGGCCCGGCGGGTGTCCTCGTCGGCCAGCGCCGTCACCGCGACGACCGGTACCCGGGACTCGATCACACCGCCGGCGCCGGCCCGGAGGCGTCGCGTGGCCTCGATGCCATCGAGGCCCGGCATCTGCACATCCATCAGGACCGCGTCGTAGCTGCGGACCGCCAGCCGCTCGAGGGCGAGGCTGCCATCGTCGACGTCCTCGACCAGGTGACCAGCTTGGCGCAGCATGGCCCCGAGCACCTGGCGCACGATGGCGTTGTCATCGACCAGCAGCAGCCTCAGGGAGGGCAAGGCGTCCAAGCTCCCAGCCGCGCCGTCGTCCTCGGCCAGCGCGCCCGCCTCGTTGAGGGGCAGATCGACCCAGAAGCGGGATCCCCGGCCAACGCTGCTGTCGAGACCCAGCTCCCCGCCCATCAGTGCCACCAGGCGAGCCACGATGGCCAGCCCCAGCCCCGTGCCCCCCTGGCGGCGGGTGGCCCCCAGCTCGACCTGGGTGAAGCTGTCGAAGATGCGCTGGTGCTGGCCGGCCGCGATGCCCACGCCGGTATCGGTCACCTCGAGGCGCCACCAGAGCCCAGCGCGCTCCGGGGTGAGCCCGGCGCCGACGGTGACCGTCCCACGATCCGTGAACTTGACCGCGTTGCCTGCGAGGTTGAGCAGCACGCGCTCGACGCGACCGGCGTCGACCAGCACGCGATCCGGCAGCCCAGCCCCCATGGCGACGGTCAGGGTGAGCCCCTTGGCCTCGGCCTGGGGCTCCAACACCCGGCACACCGACTGGACCAGGGCGACCGGATCCGCTGGCGCTGGCTGCAGCCGGACCCGGCCCGCGTCGATCCGGGCGATGTCGAGCACGTCGCCGATGAGATCGGTGAGGGTCTCGCCGCTGACCCGGATGGTCTCCACGCACATGCGCTGCTGCTCGTCCAGCGCGGTGAGCTCGAGCACGCTGGTCATGCCCACGATGCCGGTCAGGGGCGTGCGGATGTCGTGGCTCATGTGGGACAGGAAGCGGGTCTTGGCCAGGTTGGCGGCCTGGGCCTGGGCGGCCAGCTCCGCGGCCTGGTCCGCCGCCTCGGCCAGGCGTGCGTTGGCCTCCGCCAGCTCCCCCTGCGCCTGGCGACGCTCGCGCACCTCGGTCTCGAGCACCCCCTGAGCGCGGGTGCGGGCCAGCTCGTAGAGGAACGACACCGCCGCCAGCAGCAGCAGAGCCCCCAGGAAGCGGGGCCTGAGCCCAAGCTCCTGCCAGTGCACATCGCGGGCGAAGCCCGGGAGCAGGACGATCAGCGCGACCGCGGCCAGGTAGACGGGCAGGGCCCAGCGCGCGAACTGACGCCCTCCGGCGTAGGCGATCATGGGAGGCACGACGAAGCACCACACCAGATCGCCGAAGGGGGCGTCGCTCCAGGCCAGCAGACCGATGGTGACCCCGGCCGCATAGATCGTGGCGACCAGCACCGCCGGCCGGTGGTCGCGATGGACCCGCATCATGACCACGAGCACGGCGCAGGTGAGCACCGCCGACAGCGAGAAGAACCCCAGATCGACGTCCCCGGCGGCGAAGTGCAGCGCCGCGAAGACCGCCGCCATCACCCCGGCGAAGGCCACCAGGCTCATCACCAGCCAACGCCGCAGGGCCGCGGTCGGGTCGGCGAGAGTTTCGCCGTCGGGATGTTCCGTGCGTTCCTTCACGCCAGAAGTATAGCCAGGGTTTGGCCTCCACGGGCCGCGATTTGGACACTTTGCACAGTTCGTGGGAGCCCCGACTCGGCGGCGCCGTGTAAGTGTGCGCACAGGCGACACGGCGGGTCCGTGTGTACTCCGTGGGCGACCCATCTCTCCCCAGGAGCACACCATGTTGGACCCCATCTCCAACCGCGACCACCTGACCATGGGCGCCTTCGCCGGCGAGTGGCGCGCCGCCGGCCCGAGCCAGGACGTCATCTCCCCCATCGACGGCTCGACCATCGGCAGGGTCGTCACCGCCGCCCCCAAGGACGCCGAGCGGGTCATCGCCGCCGCCCACGACGCCTTCGAGCAGTGGCGCCTGGTGCCCGCGCCCCAGCGCGCGGAGATCGTGCGCCAGCTCGGGGAGGCGCTGCGGGCCCGCAAGGAGGACCTGGCCCAGCTGGTCACCGTCGAGATGGGCAAGCCCATCGTGGAGGCCCGGGGCGAGGTGCAGGAGATGATCGACATCTGCGACTACGCCGTGGGCCTCGGGCGGACGATCGGCGGCCTGACACTGCCCAGCGAGCGGCCGGGCCACCGGCTCCAGGAACGCTGGCACCCCCTCGGGGTGGTGGGCGTGATCACGGCCTTCAACTTCCCCGTGGCGGTCTGGGCCTGGAACGCCGCGGTGGCCCTGACCTGCGGCGACACCGTGGTCTGGAAGCCCAGCTCGAAGACCCCGCTGACCGCCGAGGCCTGTACGCGGATCGCCGCCGAGGTGCTCGAGCGCAACGGCCAGCCCGCCGCGATCTGCTCGCTGCTCATCGGCTCGGGCCGCAGCATCGGCGACCGCATCGTGACCGACCCGCGCGTGGCGCTGGTCTCCTACACCGGCTCCGTCCCCACCGGCCGCTACGTGGGCCGGGTGGTCCAGGAGCGCTTCGGACGTCACATCCTGGAGCTGGGCGGGAACAACGCCGCCATCATCACCCCCAGCGCCGACCCCGACCAGGCCCTGGCCGCCGTGTTCTTCGGCGCCGTGGGCACCGCCGGCCAGCGCTGCACCACCACCCGCCGGGTGATCGTGCACGACAGCCACTACGACCGCGTCGTGGAGGGACTGAAGTCCGGCTACACACGCCTGCCCATCGGCGACCCCCGGGACGAGCGCTACCTCATGGGCCCCCTGGTGGACCGGGCCGCCGTCGGGGCCATGCAGGCCGCGCTGGCCGCCGTCCGCGAGCAGGGCGGTGTGGTGCTGCAGGGCGGCGCCGTGATCGAGCGCGCAGGCGGCTGCTGGGTCACCCCGGCCATCGTCGCGGCTCGCCCTGACATGCCGATGGTGGCCGAGGAGACCTTCGCGCCCATCCTCTACCTGCTGCGCTACTCGGAGCTGGACGAGGCGATCGCCATCAACAACGCCGTGCCCCAAGGCCTGAGCTCCGCCATCTTCACCAACGACATGCGCGAGATGGAGCGCTTCCTGGGCCCCGCGGGCTCCGACTGCGGCCTGGCCAACGTCAACACCAGCACCAGCGGCGCCGAGATCGGCGGCGCCTTCGGTGGCGAGAAGGAGACCGGCGGCGGGCGAGAGTCCGGCTCGGACAGCTGGAAGGCCTACATGCGCCGCCAGACCGCGGTCATCAACGCCAGCGGCAGCATCGCGCTGGCCCAGGGCGTCACCTTCGAGCTGTGAGGCGGTCATGGACCTCGGTCATCCCCACCCTCCCCTGCCCCGCAACGAGCCTGTGCTGGCCTACCGGCACGGCAGCAGCGAGCGCGCCTGGCTGCGCAGAGAGCTGGCCCGGGTGCGAGCCGAGCCCGTCGAGATCCCGGTGGTGATCGGCGGCGAGCGCATCTTCTCGGGCGACACCGGCACCCTGCGCGTCCCCCACGACCACAGCATCGGCCTGGGGCGCTACCACAAGGCGGACGCGGCCCTGGCACAGCGGGCCATCGACAACGCCCTCGAGGCGCGCAAGTCCTGGGCCGAGACCCCGGTGGAGCAGCGCGCGGCCGTGTTCCTGAAGGCCGCCGAGCTGGTCTCCTGCCGCTACCGGCAGCGGCTGAACGCCGTGACCATGCTGAGCCTGAGCAAGACCATCCAGCAGAGCGAGATCGACGTGGTCTGCGAGCTGGCCGACTTCTTCCGGTTCAACGTGGCGTTCATGGACCGCATCTACGCCATGCAGCCCGAGAGCGGCCGCGGCACCTGGAACCGCATGGAGTGGCGGCCCCTCGAGGGCTTCGTCTTCGCGGTGACCCCCTTCAACTTCGCCAGCATCGCCGGCAACCTGCCCACCGCCCCGGCCCTGATGGGCAACACCGTCGTCTGGAAGCCGGCCTCGAGCGCCGTCTACCCGGCCTGGACGATCCTGCAGCTGCTCGAAGAAGCGGGCCTGCCCCCCGGGGTGATCAACTTCGTCCCCGGCCCTGGCCGCGCCATCGGCGAGGTGGCCCTGACGCACCGGGAGCTGGCCGGCGTGCACTTCACCGGCTCCACCCAGACCTTCCGGCGCATGTGGCAGACGGTCTCCCAGCACATCGAGCCCGCCCGCTACTGGCCCCGCATCGTCGGCGAGACCGGGGGCAAGGACTTCGTGATCGCCCACTCATCGGCGGACGTGGAGGCCCTGAGCGTGGCCCTGGTCCGCGGCGCCTTCGAGTACCAGGGGCAGAAGTGCTCCGCCGCCAGCAGGGCCTACATCCCCCGCTCCCTCTGGCCGCGGCTGTGGGCCCGGATGCAGGCCGACCTGGCCCGGGCGTCCATGGGCAGCGTCGAGGACCTGGGCAACTTCATGGCCGCGGTCATCGACGAGGACGCCTTCGACAGCATCCGGGGCTTCATCGACCGCGCCCGGGAGGACGCGTCCAGCGAGATCGTACACGGCGGCGGCGCCGTCGCCAGCCAGGGCTGGTTCATCGAGCCCACGGTGGTGCTGACGACCGACCCCCACAGCGAGACCATGGAGGAGGAAATCTTCGGCCCCGTGCTGACCGTCTACCTCTACGAGGACGAGGCCTGGGAGCAGACCCTCGCCCTGGTGGACGGCACCAGCCCCTACGCCCTGACCGGCGCGGTGTTCGCCAACGATCGCGCCGCGGTCCACCAGGCCTCCGAGGCCCTGCGGGACGCCGCGGGCAACTTCTACATCAACGACAAGCCCACCGGTGCGGTGGTCGGCCAGCAGCCCTTCGGCGGGGCCCGGGCCTCGGGCACCAACGACAAGGCCGGCTCGCTGCTCAACCTGCTGCGCTGGGTCTCACCCCGGACCATCAAGGAGAGCTTCGATCCGACCACGGAGCTTTCCTACCCCCACATGGGCTGAGCCTGATCCCCAGGTCGCGCTTCCGCCCGGGTTCCGCCGCGCAGTCCCCCACGATCCCGTCACAGACGGCCCGGATCGCTTCTTGCAGCGATCGTGGCCGATCTTCGTGTGGCCCCGTGGAGGAGACATCATGACCCGGACCCATCCCGTTCCCTGGCGCGTCCTGACCATCAGCGCCGCGACCCTCGCCCTCATCCTCGCCTGCTCGGGCGCGACCCACGACGAGAACAGCGCCGGCTCCGATGTGTGGATGGAGGGCAGCCCGGGCGAGGAGGACAGCGAGGAAGCCGACGACGACTTCTGCCAGTACAACGGGTCCATCGCCACCGACGACCGCACCAGCTCCGCCTTCGTGATGCTCACCTGGGTGGAGCTGGACTGCGACGAGTGGTTCTACGGCGTCCCGGAGAACAAGACCCTGTTCCGGGCCAAGCCCGGCTCGGCCATGCCCGTGCTCGATCTGTCCGACCACGAGGATGTCCGGGTGCTGTTCCCCAACACGGGCCTGATGGTCATGGGCGAGCGCTGGGACAACGAGCACCTCTACCTGTTCGACGCCGAGACCATGGAGCAGCTCGAGGCCAAGGTCGTGGACGCCGACTACCACGGCACCCGCAGCTCTCCGACGGGCAGCTGGGTGGCGGTGGCCGACAACGACGTCTCGCCCCCCCCGGTGCACATCATCGACAGCTCGGACCTGAGCACCCACCAGCTGCTCGAGGACGGCGCATACATCGAGGCCATGTGGCTCTCGACCCAGGACACCCTGGCCGTGATCACCGAGAAGCAGGACCGCACCGGCGTGACCCTCTCCCTGTGGGACCCGGAGCAGCCCGCGCTGCCGGTGGTGGCCTCCTACGCCCCCTGGCATCACTTCGAGATCGGCTGGGACTACACCTGGATCGGCGTGCACCCCTACGACGAGCTGGTGGTCTTCCCCGTGGAGCACGGCGAGCGCGGCGAGGAGCTGCTGCTCATGGAGCCCGACACCGGTGAGCTGACGGTGATCCAGGACGCCCACGGCCCCGTGGGCTTCACACCCGAGGGTGACCTGATCGTGGCCTACCGCTACCAGGACCTGGACGGCGACGGCCAGGGCGACGAGGGCGAGCGCCCCTCGCTCTTGCTCATCGACACCGAGACCATGGAGGTGGAGACCATGCCCATCCCCTTCGTGGGCTACCCCGAGTACTTCGTCTCCCGCGAGGGTCGGGTGGTGGTGGTGGCCTCGATGACGGGGGACGAGCAGCTGGTCCTGTTCGACCTGGACACCGGCGCGATGTCCGAGGTCGGCGGCCCCTCGCTGGCGCTGGAGGAGTTCGTCAGCCGCGACGGCCACAACGAGCTGTGGATGCTGGACATGAACGACCTGCACCGCCTCGACCTGGCCGCAGCGGAGCTCGAGACCATCGAGCTGTCCTTCGATCCCGCCCACATCAACATCCTGCCCAGTGACGACCTGCTGGTCATGGACGAGGCCAACGACACCGTGCTCCGCTTCTGGGATCCCAAGGAGCGGCAGATCGAGAGCACCGTGGAGCTGGACGCCCGCAGCTCCACCTGGAGCTTCCTGCCCAAGCCGAAGGCGCCCTAGCCGGGCACCGGATTAGACGGGGGCCATGCAGCCCCCACATCCTCGTCCCCAGCATCCCGCCATCGTCGTCATGAGCTGGGTCTTCGGTGGTGTCGCCGGCCTGGGCTGGCTCACCATGGCCTTCGGCGGCGTGGGGATGGCCATGTTCTCGGTCATGCTCTTCGACGCACCGGGCTCCGAGGACAACCCCTACCTGTACGTGGTGCTCTACAGCATCCTGTCCCTGCCGCTGCTGGCCCTCTTCAGCGCCGCCTGTACCCCCACCGCCGTGCTCATCAGCCGGCTGCTGTTCCGGCGGGGCCGGGCCACCGGGGGTTGGTTGGCCATGGCCGTGGCCGTGCTGGTGGCCTGCCTGCCGCTGCTGTCCTTCGTCGGGATCGCGACCGGCTTTGTGTTGATCGATGTGATGTGCGACGGTTCCTTCAGCTGCTGAACCCAGCTTGGAGGCACCATGTCCTGGATCGAGCGCCTGACCCGGCCCGCGGGGGCGGTGGCCCTGTTCCTGCTGCTGGCGGTGCTGGTGAACGCCCCCTACCTGTGGGGGGGCTTCCAGGCCGACGATCTGATCTTCCTGAACCTGATCGAGCAGGACAGCCTGCCCTTCTCCCGCTGGCACGGGATGTGGTCCACGGTGGATGTGCCCGCGTTCCAGCACGCCTGGTGGCGGGACCCGGCGGCGCTGGGGGCCTTCTGGCGGCCCCTGCCCTCGCTGCTGATCGAGGGCTCCGTGCGCCTGCTGGGGCCGGTGGCGTTTCCCCTGCACCTGGCCTCGCTGCTGCTGCACGGCGGGGTCGCGGCCACCTTGGTGCTCATCGTCCGACGCCTGGGTGGGGCGCCCTGGGTGGCGCTGCTGTCGGGCCTGTTCTTCCTGCTGTGCGAGGACCACTCCATGGGGGTGGGCTGGATCGCCACCATCACCGACATGATGTGCGTGCAGGGCTGCATGCTGGCCTTGCTCTTCCACCTGCGCTGGCTGCAGGAGCGCCGCTGGCCCTGGATGGTGGCGTCGCTGCTGGCCATGGGCCTGGGCATGGCCTGCAAGGAGTCGGGGGTCGTGGCCCCCATCGTGCTGGTGGTCACAACCGGGCTGTTCCCCACCGGGCGCGTCGAGGCCAGCGAGCTGCTCCCGCGCATCCTGAGGGGGGTGAAGGACCCGGCGTCCTGGCTGCCCCAGCTGGCGCTCGTTCCCCTCTACCTCGGAGCCTACAAGGCCATGGGCATGGGGGGCATGGACAACCTGATGTACCTGGACCCCATGGCGAACCCGGCGGCCTACAGCCTGCGCCTGTTCACCCACCTGCCCCCGCTGTGGCTGGCCAGCCTGACCCCCATGATGACCTCGCTGGTGATCTTCGAGCCCGCCCTGCGGGCCCCCCTGGCGGTGTCCGGGGCCCTCACCTTCGCCTGCTTCCTGGTGGTGCTGTGGCCCCTGCGGCGCCAGGCCCTGCTGCCCTGGGGGCTGGGGCTGTACCTGCTGACCCTGCTGCCCCAGCTCGGCGCCGACGCCACCGAGCGCGCCCTGTACCTGCCCACGGTGTTCCTGGCCCCGGTGCTGGCGCTGCTGGTGGTGCGCTGGGCGCCGGTTGCGCGGCGGCTGGCCCTCGATCCCCTGCCCGGTCGCATCGCCTGGCTCGGCGGTGCCTGGGTGAGCCTGGGCGTGCTGGCCACCGGCGCGGTGCTGTCCCTGGGCTACCCCTGGATGTTCGTGGGCAGCCTGAACGCGCCGCTGCGCGAAGCGGAGACCGCCGCCCCCGTCATCGCCGAGCACCAGCCGGAGATCGTGGCCGTGCTGACCACCTCGGGCATGATGGCCACCCTGTACACCGCCGACATGGTGGACTTCGCCTCTGAGCACCCCGTGGAGGCCTGGCCGCTGTCGTCGGGGCACGGGGTCTGGAGTGTGGAGCGGCTGGACGCGGACTCCATCGTGATCCGCACCGACCGCGCGGGCTGGCTGACCAACATGTTCACCCTGATGATGCGCAGCGAGCCCGAGCTGGTCCAGGGCCGCACCATCCCCGGCCCCGTCTTCGACGCCGTGCTGCTGGAGCTCACCGACGACCGCCGCGACGTGCTGGCCGTGCGCTTCGACTTCGCCATGAACCTCGACGATCCCCGCCTGCTGCTGATCAGCTGGAACGGCGAGGCCTTCGAGAGGGTGGATCCGAACAGCCTGGCGCCCGGTGTGCCCGCCCCCCTGCTGGACAACCACAGCGTCTGGGATTCGATGATGTAGCGCTCCGGGCTTCACGCTCGCCGGATCCGATCCGATACTGCCTGTAGACCTCCACTGGTGGTCCATGATCATTCCTCCGAGCCATCCCGCCGGGGTCGTCCAGTCCCTGGCCGCCGAGGTGGCACCCGCCGAAGTGGGTGCCCTGGCCGGTGTGCGCGCGGTGGACGGCAACGGGGACCGAGCGGACGAGGAGCGCGCCGGCAGCAGCGCGGGCGTGATCTTCGAGCACACGCCGCTGCCCGCGCCCATCGAGCTGTACGGCCCCGACGGCCGCCGGGTCGAGGGGGCGGCGCCCGCCGAGGGCGAAGACGCGAGCCCCATCCAGGCCACCGGTGAAGCCGAAGAGAGCGGCGAGACCGAAGACGGCGAGGCCAGCTCGGCCGCCGGTGAGCAGGAGCTGAGCCTCGAGGAGAAGCAGCAGGTGCAAGAGCTGCAGTCCCGGGACGCCGAGGTCCGGGCCCACGAGGCCGCCCACCTGGCGGCCGGGGGCGCCCACACCCGGGGCGGGGCCAGCTTCACCTTCACCACCGGGCCGGACGGCAAGCAGTACGCCACCGGGGGCGAGGTGGGCATCGACACCTCTCCGGTCGCCGGCGACCCCGAGGCCACCGCGGCGAAGGCCCGCACCATCCGCGCCGCGGCCCTGGCCCCGGCCAACCCCTCCGGCGCCGACCGCGCCATCGCCGCCTCCGCCTCCCAGATGGAGGCCCAGGCCATGATGGACATCGCCACCGAGCAGCGCGAGCAAGCCAGCGGAGGCAACGGCACCCCCTGGGACCAGTACGCGCAGCAGCACCAGCCGGCCGACGAGGTGGCGGCGGGCAGCGGCGTATCGCTGGTGGCCTAGACTGGCTCTACCCGAAACGTAGGGGAGCAGTTCACCTGCTCCCGCCGTGCATTGACGTCCGCGGGAGGGGATAAACCCCTCCCCTACGTTTTGGGGTGAGCCATCAGCCGAACGGATCACAGGAGGCGGCACCTCCCACTGAAGAGCTGAGAGCCATTCGGTCGATATCTCCCATTCGACCGGGGGGTTCAGCACCGATCCAAGCTCGCGTGGCCATCGTCGCCACGCTGATGAACCGTCAGAGGTCTGCGCCATGATCCGTCCGCGCGTCGTCGTCCTGTGTCTGCTCGCCACCCTCCTGCCCCCCGCCGCCAGCGCCGAGGACCCGTCCATCGTCGGCCAGATCGAGCTGACCAGTGAGCTGAGCCCCGAGGAGATGATCCAGGCCGCCGACGCCATCCTGGTGGAGATGGACCTCGCGGTGGGTGAGATCACCCAGCTGCTGGCGGCCTCGGAGCGCAACGCCGAGATGGCGCGTATCCAGTGCCTGTCGAAGAGCCTCACCACCATGCGGGCGCTGGCGGAGGTCACCGCCACCGCCGTGGACACCATGAAGCACGCCCTGGCCGCCGGGGCCTCGGATCAGGCCGCCCACGAGCTCCGCAAGATCACCATCGCCCGAGGCAAGTTCCAGCGCTTGAAGGCCGAGGCCTACGCCTGCGTGGGCACCGTGGCGGGTGATGAGACCGTCACGGTGACCGTGTCGGGGGCCGGGCTGGACGTGGTCGATGAGACCGAGGAGCTCGAGTTCGACCTCGACACAGACGCCCCACCGCCGACGAGCCAGTTCCAGTAGGTGGGCCCTCAGAACTCCGGGTAGGCGTAGGCGTCGAGCGCCGAGACCTCGTCCGCCGTGACCCCCCAGGCCTCCCGCACCAGGGCTTCCGCCTCGTCCAGGCTCCCCTCCCCGGCCTCGAGGGCGTCGTGCACCGCGCGAACCCTGGCGGGGTCCGGTGGCGGTGGCACGGGCAGGGGGGTCAGGTAGCGGGTGAGGAAGTGCAGGTAGCCGCCACCCTTGCGCGTGCCGCCGTAGAGGTGCTCGTAGAGGAAGTGGAACAGCCGGGAGTTCAGCACGATGACCACCCACTCGAGCCAGGCGGCGTCGAGATCGGCGGGCTCCCGGGCCCGCAGGGACAGGAAGGTGTCCTTGAGCACGAAGCCCTCGCGATCGAGGGCCGCGCGGCCCCGGCGGGCGTTCTGGCAGAGCACCACCTTGGGGGAGGAGTGGACCTCGGTGGGCGGCAGGGGGTTCTTGGCCGCCCGGGCCCGGGGCTGGTCGTAGTCGATCCACCAGCCGGCCCAGCCGATGCGGTAGGGCTCCACCTCGCGGTTGCCCTGGAAGCGGCCGCCCCCCAGGAAACGCCGGGGGTCCACCGCCGGGGCGGGCCGCTCGGGGAAGACGAAGCCGTCCCGCAGGCCGGCCTTGTGGAAGGAGACACACCAGCGCAGATCCAGGTGTTGGCCCATGGGGACCATCGCAGGGTCCGCCAGGCTACGGGCCAGCAGGCTGCGGCCGCCGCGGCTGGCCGGGGGCAGGGGCATCAGGCCCTCGAGCCGCTCCCGCAGCACCCCGGCGGGCAGGGCCACGCCGTCGTCGCCCTCGTCCCAGGCCTCGACCCGGTAGCTGGGCGCAGCGCCGCGCCGGGCCAGCACCACCACCGGGTAGACCGCCGCGTCCCGGAAGACCCGGCTGGTGCTCAGATCCACCACCCGAACCGCGGACTCGCCCAACAGCAGGCGCCGCAGCTTGCGGGCGTAGGCGGTGACCAGGAAGCGGTTGGGGATGATGAGGCACAGCTCGCCGCCGTCCACCAGGCTGGCGAAGGCCCGCTCCACGAAGGCCCCGTACAAGTCGAAGGCCCCGGTGGCGGCCGTCGGGCAGCAGCGCCGCACGTGGGCCTTCATGGCCGCCGGCATGCGCTTGGCCTCGAGGTAGGGGGGGTTGCCCAGCACCGCGTCGAAGCGTTCTCCCCGATCGGCGATGGCGTCGCGGCCCACCACCCGGGGCACCGCCCCTCCCAGGCCCAATTCGGCGCTCACCCGGGCCAACCGCGCCCGGCAGCCGGCCACCGCGGGGGGGTGCACGTCCCAGCCCTGGACCTGGTCGAGGATGGCCAGGATCTGCTCACGGGGCAGCCCCAGCTCCACCAGCCGCCGCATGGCCGCCTCGAGGAACACCCCGTCACCGCAGGCGGGGTCCAGCAGGCGCGGCCCATCCAGCGGCCAGCGCATCCGGCGCACCATGCCCATGGCCACCTCGAGGGGTGTGTACACCTCGCCCCGCAGCTTGGCCTCGGAGGTGGCCTGGCCCACCAGCGACGTGGGCCGCAGCCCGGCGTCGGGTGGGAGCACAGGCGGAGTGTCGGGGCCGGATGTCATGGCCCCCCCCCTATCAACAAACGCCCTCGTTCGTTCCCGAGCGCCCACCGACCTTCATCGGCAGCCAACAACGCGCTCGGCGCGTGGGTGACAGGCCACCGCTGCCACCCGGCAGCCACCGGCCCACCCGAGCGCGTCAAACTCCACACTCTGCCACCAGGGTCCCAAGAACGACGCGATAGGCCCCCCGGAACACCCACCCACCACCACGTGTCCCCCACCACGATGCTCCCTCTGCTCGCCCTCCTCGCCGCCTGCAGCGCCCCGCCCGTTCCACCACCTCCCCCACCGGAGCCGGCCGCGGATCTGGCCATCCCCCTCCCCGCCCAGTGGCCGAGCCCCCAGGCCGAGCTGCGGATCATCACCAACGAGGCCCCCACCCACCCCCTGCTCATCGCGCTGGACCCCGGCCACGGCTCCGGCAGCAACTCGGGCAACCACTCGAGCCTCTGCATCGACGAGCAGGACCACAACCTGCGCGTCGGCCGCCACCTGGCGGCCAGCCTGGAGGCTGCCGGCCACCCCCCTCCCCTGCTCACCCGCGACTCCAACGCCGGCCCCCGCTACCGGACCCGGGTCGCCCGCGCCCAGGCCGCGGACGCCGCCGCCCTCATCAGCCTGCACTCCGACGCCCGCGGCGCCATCCACAGCTGGAGCCCTGAACCCGGCCTGGACTGCTCCTGGAACGATGGCCACCCGGGTTTCGCCATCCTGTGGTCCGACCACGGCCCGGACGAGCTCGCGGCGGCCCGCCTGGCCCTGGCCCGTGCCATCGCCGCCCGGATGGACGAGGCCGGCTTCCTCCCCTACGACGGCGACGTCTACAGCGGCTTGTACGAAGGGGACCCTGACCACCCCGGCGTGTTCGTGGACCGCCAGCCGGAGCGCATCATCACCATGCTCCGCCGCCCGGCGATCCCCTCGGTCATCATCGAGACCCACAACGCCATGGATCGCCTCGAGGAGCAGCGCTGGCAGGACGCAGCCACCCTCGAGGTCTTCGACGCGGCCATGGTCGCCGCCCTCGGGGACTGGGGCCTCGAAGAACACGCCCGGCGGAGCTGGTAGAGTCCCTGCAGCCACCGCACCGGAGACCCCATGCACCGCCACCTCCCCCTGCTCGCCATCCTCGGCCTGCCCCTGCTCACCGGCGCTCAGTGCCGTCAGATCGCCGAGGATCTGCCCATCCTCGACAAGGCCGCGCTGGAGGTCTTTCTGCTGCACACCCCCGACGTGGCCGCCGAGTACGGCATCGAGTCGGACGTGGGCTCGGTGACCTTGCTGGACGTCTACCTGTACAAGCCCCTGGACACCGGCGGGAACACCCAGGTCTCCGGCGCCGCGGTGCGGGCGCTGATGCCCAACGGCAACCAGGTGGGCCTCGATGAGATCGAGCCCGGCCACTACCAGGTCAGCTCCATCGACAAGCCCGGCCTGTACTTCGAGGAGCGCGGCAGCTACGAGGTGATCGCCTCGCTGGACGATCAGACCTGGTCCGGCTCCGCCCTGGCGTTTGTGGCCACCGAGATCACCGCCCCCGAGGACGGCTCCGAGATCGAGGCCGGCGCCCCCCTGACCGTGACCATGGCGTCGCCGGCCGAGGCCATGGTCGCCGTGGTGGTCGACGACGAGGGCAACCAGGTCTACGACACCCTGCCCAGCTCCGCCGAGGACCTGCTCGAGCTGGTGGACGGCGAGGGTGTGCGCGCGGTGGAGATCGACGGCCAGGCCCTGGCCGGCGAGGGCGTGTTCCTGGTGGGCGCTGCCGGCATCGAGCGCGCCGAGTGGCAGGATCACTCCGACAACCTGGCCGAGAGCCTGTCGGTCTTCGCCTCGGGCAGCCTGGACGCCGTGGCCGTCTCCACCATGCCCCTCGAGGGCATGGCCGGCATCGTCATGGCCATCCAGGGCGACGATCTCGAGCCCTACGGCATCGAGATCCCCGACCAGGTCCAGGCCATGCTCTACGGCATCCAGGTGGACCTGACCGCCGGGCTCGAAGAGCAGCCCATCACCGGCGGTGACGCCGCCCTGTCCTGGGGCGCGGGCGAGGTCGATCTCACCGAGTCCGCCGACACCGACGGCCTGTACGAGGCCACCACCGACACACACCCGGGCTTGGCCTACCACGCGGGCCTGGACTACGCGTTCGCGCTCACCGACGGCGACGAGGTCTACCGGCTGACCATGACCGCGCCCGAGGCCCCGACCCTCAACAGCCCCGAGCCCATGAGCTACCACGCCCCGGGCACCACCCTCGAGCTGAACTGCCCCGGGGGCAAGGACCTGTGCTTCGTGGCGGTGCTGGACGGCGACGGCGCCATCGTCTGGGACGACCTGCCCACCGCCGAGACGGCTGCTGACGTCTTCACGGGCGACGAGGGCACCGCCGGGGGCGAGACCCTGATCGTGCCCGGCTCGGTCTTCACCGCCGCAGGCGGGCTGTACGCCATCGGCCTGATCGGCCTCGATCAGCTCGGCGACAGCGGCTGGTCGGACACCCTCAACGCCGAGGCCGTGGACATGTACATCGGCACCTCGGCCTTCACGGCGGTCACGACGGTCCAGACCCCGTAGTCCAGCGGACGGCCAGGCCAGCGCGGCCTTGTCTCCGGGCGGAGGGAGCCTAGCCACTGGGCGGAGGTACCCATGCGCCTGCTCCCCTTGCTGCTGCTCGCAGCCTGCACGACCGACCCCGCCGTCGACGACACCGAGCCCGGCGAGGACACCGCCGACAGCGTCCCGCCCACGGACACCGACGACAGCGCCCCTGCGGAACCCGCGGTCTTCGGCGCCGTCACCGCCACCGTGAGCGAGTGGATCCCCGCGGTGCTCACCGTGGACTTCGAGCTCGAGGGCGGCGCGGGCGAGGCCTGGGTGCGCTTCGGGCCCAGCGACGAGGACCGCCGCTACCGGGTGAAGGCCACAGACCAGGGCGACGGCAACTGGCGGGCGGTGCTGGTGGGCTGTCCCCCCGAGACCCGCTGCAGCTACACCCCCGGCCGCGGGGAGGACGAGGGCAGCACCGGCAGCATCACCACCGGCGAGGGTCCCGACTGGGCCGAGTTCAGCGGCGAGCCCACCGGCGAGGAGAGCGGCGGCTTCGTGCTGACCACCGCCCTGGCCGACCGCCGCGGGGCGCTGGTGCTCGACATGCAGGGCCGCCCGGTGTGGTGGTACGCCATGCTGGACATCAGCGACGGGGGCCTGTCCACCCGCGCGGCGCTGGACCCCGACGGGAGCTCCATCTGGTTCAATCAGTTCGACCTGGGCTCCACCGACCCCATCGTCGACAGCCCCGCCCAGCTGATCCAGGTGTCCCTGGACGGCAGCGAGCTCACGCTGCACCCCATCCCCGACAACCACCACGACTTCTACCTGCACGACGACGGCCGCCTGGTCTGGATGGGCTTCGACGACCGGACCGTGGACGGCGAGTTCCTGCGCGGGGATCGACTCGTGGAGCGGGACGCCGACGGGAACGAGCGGGAGCTGTGGAACGGCTGGGACACCCTCGAGTACGACCCCGACGAGCACGCGCCCTTCCCGCCAGCCCACTGGACCCTGGGCAATCACCTCGAGCGGGATCTGGCCGCGGGCGAGGACGCCTGGGTGCTGTCCTTCAAGAACCTCGACACGCTCATCGCCGTGGACGGCGCCACGGGGCAGGAGCGCTGGCGCCTGGGCCACGAGGAGCCCGCCATCGACCCCGACACCCACTTCTCCGGGCAGCACGGCTTCACCGTGCTCGAGGACACGGTGCTGCTGTTCGACAACCACGGCTCCATCGAGGGCTCCCGGGTGCTCGAGCTGACCCTGGACCCCGAGTCCACCAGCTCCGAGACGGTCTGGGAGCACAGCATCGGCAAGACCACCCTCATCCTCGGGGACGTCGCGCGCCTGGACAGCGGCCGCACCATCGTGGCCTGGGGTGAGGCCGGGACCATCGATGAGCTCGACGCCGACGGCACCTTGCTGACCCGGATGACCATCGGACGCGGTGACAATGTCTTCCCCATCGGCTTCCTCGAGTACCAGGAGAGCATCGGGCCGCGATAGGGGGCGGCCATGCCACAGTCATCCAACACCCACGAGCTGATCGTCCCCCCCGAGCGCGCGGGAGAGCGGCTCGACCGTCTCGTCGTCGATCTGCACGACGTGGGCAGCCGCAAGCGCGCCCGCCAGGCCATCGAGACCGGCAAGGTCACCGTCGACGGCCGCACCTGCGGGGCCGACGACGCCGGTCGCAAGATCGAGGCGGGCGCCCACATCGCCATCGCCTGGGGCAAGCCCGGCACGGGCCGCGCCAAGCACCAGGCGCGCAAGGGGCTGAAGGAAGCGAAGCTGAAGGTGCTGTACGAGGACGAGTGGCTGGTGGCCGTGAACAAGCCCGCGGGCCTGCTGACCGACACCGCCAACCGCCAGCAGTCCATGCACTCCGACTCCATGCGGGTGCGGCTGCAGCGCTACCTGCGCACCCAGGGCGACGCCACCTTCATCGTGCACCGCATCGATCGCGACACCAGCGGCGTGGTGCTGGCCGCCCGCACCGAGCCCGCCTCCCGGCACCTGCGCCGCCAGTTCCGCAACCACAGGCCGGTGCGCTGCTACCTGGCCGTGGTCCGCGGCATCCCCGAGCAGCGCGAGGGCGAGTGGGCCGACTGGATGGCCTGGGAGCCCTCCACGCGCATCCAGCGCGCCACGCCGCCGGAGACCGAGGGCGCTGTGAAGGCCAGCCTGAAGCACCGCACCATCGCCCAGTTCGGGCGCTACGCTTCGCTCATCGAGCTGCGCCTGCACACCGGGCGGCGCAACCAGATCCGCCTGCAGGCCCAGCTGCGCGGCCACCCCCTGCTGGGGGAGAAGCTCTACCTGCCGGAAGACTACCGCGCCCCGACGCGCCCGATGATCCAGCGCCAGGCCCTGCACGCCCTGTCCCTCGAGCTCGACCACCCCCGCACCCACAAGCCCGTGGTCTTCGAGGCCAAGCTGCCCAAGGACTACCGGCAGCTGCTGCAGACCCTCGAGCGCCGCCACGGCCGCACCGTGCTGCACCACATCCCCGCCATCAGCACATGAGCACCACCCGCCGCCGCCTGCTGGCCCTCGGCCTGGGGGTGCTGCTGGCCGGCGGTGGGTTGTTGGCGTTGGAGCTTGGGGCCCGGGTCCTCGAGGCCCAGCGGGTGCCCAGCTACGAGACCGCCACCGGGGTCGAGCCCGCGGTGATGCCGCCCCACCCCTACCTGCTGTGGGAGCGCACGCCCGGGACCGGCGACGAGCTCGGGGTGCCGGTGCGCATCAACAGCCTGGGCATCCGCGGGCCGGAGCCCGCCGTCCCCAAGCCCGCTGAACTGCGCCGCGTGGTCGCCGTGGGTGACTCGAGCGTCTACGGCTTCGGGGTGCCCGAGCACGCCCGCTTCGTGGACGTCGCGATCGACCGCATCGGCGGGCCGGGCCTCGAAGCCTGGGCCGCCGCGGTGCCCGGCTACTCCACCCTGCAGCTGCGCAACCTGCTCGAGCTGCGAGGCCACCTCCTGGAGCCAGACCTGCTGGTGCTGGCCTGCCTATGGTCGGACCACGCCACCGCACGGATGGAAGACGCCGCCCTGCTGGATCGCTACCAGCGCTGGGCGCAGGGGGCCGGCGGCGCCCTGGCCGCCAGCGCCATCACCCGGCTGCTGCGCTGGGAGCTGGACGTGCGGCGCGGCAGCCAGGCCACACACCGGGCGGACTACAGCCCGGAGGACCACTACCCCCACCACGGCGTGACCCGGGTCCCCGTGCCCGACTACCGCGCCAACCTCGAGGCCCTCGCAGCCCTGGCGGCCCACCACGACGCCGACATCGCTGTGCTCGTGCTGCCCCACCCCGACGATCTCGACGGCGGTGGTGGCCCCGAGGACCGCTACGACGGCCACCGCCGCGCGCTGCGGGGGCTCGCGGAAGCCCACGGCGCGCCCCTCGTCGACGGGCCCACCGTCTTCGCCGACGCCGCGACCACCAACCCGAACCTGGACGCCGAGGACCTGTTCCTCGACAACATCCACCCCAGCGTCAGGGGCCACCGGCTGCTGGGGGAAGCCCTGGCGCAGGCACTGGCGGACTGGGAGCGGCGGACCCGGCCCTGACCGGCACCAGCCACAGCGAGCGGCTGGGGTCCAGGGTCAGCTCGGTCGGCTCACCGGCCCAGGTGAGCCCCGGCTGCCGCAGCGCCGCCTCGCGCCAGGCCACCAACAGGGCGGGGCCACCCCGCCAGGGGCGCCCGGCCTCGAGGACCGTCATGTGAGGCGGGCAGGCCCACTGGGCGCGGGACACCGGATCGATCTCCCCGGGGCCCATGGCCGTGATCACCACGGGCGAGGGCCCCAGGGCCTCGACGTGGTCGCAGAGCGCGGCCACGCTGCGCTCTTCTTCCAGCTGCATCCCCAGCCCCCGGACCAGCTCGGGCAGGCCGACCGCGCTCCAGGCCACCAGGCCCCCGGCGGCCACCAGGACCACCGGCAGGGGGGGGGGCCCCCGCGGGCCCGCCCCCCCCCCCCCGCGGGATTTTAACGATTCT
>CAYZVO010000138.1:18798-24976 GCA_964481655.1 uncultured Enterobacterales bacterium
GGGGGCCGGCCGACCGGGCTCCTGGCAACCTGGCCCCGGGGGGCCACCTGCACCACGGCCTGGGTGGGGGCCCTGGTATCCCGGGCCCGCTGCCCGAGCGCCGCCGCCACCACCAACACCGGCAGCAGGTGCAGCAGGTGGTGGGCGCTGCCCATCACGGCCAGCAGCACGACAATGGGGCCCAGGGCCCAGGCCAGGGCCAGCCCCCACCGGCGTCGCGTCGTGAACACCAGCCCGACCACGGCAAGCACCAGCAGCCCGAGGGTCAGCCAGCCGGGCTGCTCCAGGGCACTCTGGACCCAGGACCACCATGCTTGGGCATAGCCCAAGCCCGCCATCGCCCGCTCCTCGGCCACGTTGCCGCTCAGGTACTGCCAGGCCTCGGCCCCCATCCAGCGGACCGGATCGTAGGGCTCGGGGTGCAGCAGGTAGACCACCAGCAGCCCCGCTCCGCCACCGACGGCGCCGAAGACGGCATCCCACCAGCGGCGCAGCAGCAGGGCCGCGGGCAGCACCGCGATCAAGCACAGGGCCCCCTGGGCCAGGCTGGCCACCATCACCAGGGCGCCGAAGGCCATCATCAGACCAGAGAGCACGCCCGCTGGACGCACGAGAGCCACCAGCACCGCGAGGAAGGCCAACGCGAACAGCGGGTAGGCGGTGGTGTGCAGGCTCGCCAGCACCAGCCCCGGCGCGAGGGCCACCCACAGCCCCGCCAGCAAGCCCAAGCGTGGCCCCGCGACAGCCCGCCCCAGCAGCGCGGTGAGCACCGCGGC
This sequence comes from uncultured Enterobacterales bacterium, assembly GCA_964481655.1. GTDB lineage: Bacteria > Myxococcota_A > UBA796 > UBA796 > JAFGLY01 > CALDOK01. The sequence continues at coordinate 19,575 of CAYZVO010000138.1, forward strand.
GAGGCTGCCGCTCGACAGCGACAGCCAGGCCAGCACCGTCACCACCGGCAGGGACGCCACGCCCGCGAGCCAGCCCGCGAGCCAGGGCACCAGGGGGTAGCGGTGGTACTGCAGCCCGCCCGGATCACCGGAGGCCAGCCGGCGGGCGGAGAGCACCCAGTCCTCGACATCGGGGCCCATGGGGAGCTCCCCGCCGGTGCTGTGGTGCAGCAGCCACAGGCGGGCCCCCAGCGCGGCGATGGCCACCAGCGCCAACCCGACGGCGAGGCCCCAGCGCCGCTGGACGGGGGCCTGCTGGGGTTCGGATTGGACCATGGGGCTCCAGTTCGATCGGGGATGGGCTGCCTAGGAGCCCTCGGGAGAGAGGCGACCGTCAGGGAGCCGTCTCATGTCGTCGCGAGAGCCGTCAGGGCCGTAGCGAGACGGGCTCTGCGAAGTCGTGACCGGCGAAGGCGTGTTTGCCACACGCTGACAGTCGGGCGCGGCGAGCAGGGCCCGTCGCAGTAGGCACTGGCGGTTCGCAGTAGACATGAGCTCTCCCGGGGGCTCCTAGTATAGGCTTGGTGGACCCAGCCCCGGAGACCCCATGAGCGGAACGACCCAGGTTGAGCGCGTCGCGGCCCTGAACACCCACACCGGCCCGCTGGCCCCCTTCTTCCCGGCGGGCCACCCCCTGGCGCGGCTGGTGCCCGCCCGCTGGACCGAGCTGTGCGAGGCCCTGTCCATCTACGACATCAACATGCAGTTCAACCAGAGCTCGGATCCCAACGATCCCCGCTCCCAGTTCCGGCTGGACTACGCGGCCCTGCTGGGACCCGGCATGGACCTGCTCATGCCCACCGCCGCGGCCTACCTCTGCACCCCGGGGCGCAACCGGGTGGTCCTGCCGCCGCGCACCGATCCCACCATCGTCTCCTACATGCAGCGGGTGGGCTTCCTGGGCGAGGTCGTCTACTACGAGGGCAACGAGGAGACCGTGCTCGGGCAGCGAGCCGCGGGGCAGCGCACCTACTCCATCGACGACATGGGGCCCGACGGCGACGACGTGGCCGCCAACTCCCTGCGGGACATGACCATCGGCAACGCCAAGGACCGGGTGGCCGACCTGTCCGCCTTCGCCGCCCCCGAATTGCGCAAGGACATGTTCGAGGTGACCGACGCCGACTTCGAGGCCACCCACACCCCCGGCCGCCGGGTCTTCATCAAGACCTGCAACACCGAGAGCGCCGGTGAGGGCATCCACCCGGTGGAAGACCTGGCCGCCTTCCGCGAGGCCATGGCCGGGATCCGCGCCAAGACCGAGCAGTTCGGCTTGAGCCGCACCGTCGTGCTGCAGCCCGAGCTCATCGGCACCAACAAGAGCTTCCAGGTCTTCCTGCACCCCGACAAGCGCGCGGAGATCCCGGTGGTGGCCCTGACCGATCAGCTCATCGGCGCCGACGGCAAGAAGTACGCCGGCAGCATCAACCACCACATCACCGCAGAGCGCCTCGCGGTGGTGGGACCGGCCATCATCGACATGGTCGACCGCCTCCGGGCCCTGTGCCCCGGCGCGGTGGGCTTCTTGATGTGCGACTACTTCGAGGCCCCCGACGGCTCCATCGCCGTCTACGACCCGGGCCTGCGACCCTCGGGCAACACCGGCGCCGCCATGGTCAAGCGCTGGGTGGAAGAAGCCACCGGGCAGTACGCGGCGGTCAGCATGGAGCGCTGGCTCGAGGCCGGCGTGCCGGGCATGGCCTGGGATGCGGTCGAGACGTTGCTGCACCCCTACACCGACCCCGACTACGTCTGCGCCCACCGCTACGGGGCCCTGCCCCGGGGCCACAACCACCTGCAGGGCAAGACCCGCTTCATCCTGGTCACCCCCGACCACGACGACGTCCCCGCCTTCCGCGAGGAGCTGAAGGAGCGGCTGGCGCGCGCCACGGGGTGAGCACAGACACCATCACCCCAGCGGAACGCAGGATATGGGAACCCTGTGGGAACGGCGACCGCTGCGCGCGGCGCTGGGTGTGGTGTGATTCGTCCGCTGCAACGCTGTGGATGCACCCCCAGCATCCGGAGCACCCATGCCGCGCACGACCGTCCTCGCCTGTGCCTTCATCGCCATCGCCTGTGTCCCCAACGCGCAGGTCGCGCCCGAGGTCGCCGCCGAGCCGGCCCCCGAGCCCTTCGTGGACACCGTCAGCCTCGAGCTGGACTTCCGCAGCCACATGGGCCAGGGCTACGCCCGCTTCACCCAGCACACCGACCACCTCGAGATCGACGTGATCGTCGACGGCGCCGTACCGGGCCTGGCGGACCTGTGCGTCCACGAGTACGGCGACTGCAGCGACCGGGACTTCATGCGGGCTGGCGTGCACTACGACCGGGAGGGCACCGACGTCGATGAGCACGGCCACCACGCCGGCGACATCGGCGTGCTGAGGGTGGCCAGCGACGGCCGGGGCGAGCTGCGGGTGCAGAAGTACGACCTGACCATCGACGAGGTCCTGGGCCGCGCCGTGGTCCTGCACGCAGAGGCCAGCGACGGACACGCCCACGGCGCCCACGGCGCCGGCTACCGCGCCGCCTGCGGCACCATCGACCCCGGCGAGGCGTCCCGCCTGGCCGAGGTCGAGCGCGAGCTGATGGACCTGCGCCACTACGTCCAGCGCCTGGGCTGGACCATGGCGTCGAACGAGGGACGATAGCCCCCCTCCCCAGCCCTCCCCCCAGAGGGGAGAGGGAGCGAGGGTCAGGGCAAGCTCGCCACCCCCTCCTGGTCCTGCCGGCGGGTGGCGAAGCCCAAGACCGCCTGCAACCCCGGACCCTGCCGCGCAGGGTCACCACTTACGAGCGCCAACAGGCCCAAAACCGCCTGCAACCCCGGACCCTGCCGCGCAGGGTCACCACTTACGAGCGCAAACGGGCCCAGGACCGCCTGCAACCCCGGACCCTGACGCATGGAGCCATCGGCCACGAGCTCCCAGGTGGCACCAGGGGCCGTCGATCCCGTCACCCCTATCGAAATAGCCCCGGCACCCCTCTCGGCACCAGGCCGTCACCGGCGCCTCCAGGCGCGGTTTCTCGCCTCTCGAGGGCGCCGATGGAGGCTCCATCGCCTCGAACGAGGGCCGCTGGCCCCTCTCCCCCACCCTCCCCCCCAGAGGGGAGAGGGTGCGAGGGTCAGGGCAAACTCGCCACCCCCTCCTGGTACTGCAGGCGGGTGGCGAAGCCCAGCCCCTCGTACAGGGCACGACCCGCGGTGTTGGCCTCGCGCACGTTCAGCCCGATGCGGGCCACGCCGCGGTCCAGCAGGCGGCGGCAGACCGCGGCGGTCAGGCCCCGGGCCAGGCCGTAGCCCCGGGCGTCGGGGTGGGTGGCCACGTTGCCCAGGGCCGCGGCTCGGTAGCGCTCGGAGCGCACGTGCAGGCCGGCCATGGCCAGCAGCTGGCCGTCGCGGCGGACCCCCAGGTACAGCCCGGAGTCCAGCATGCGAGGCTCGAAGAAGTTGTGGGGGTAGGCCTCGGCCAGCAGGGCCCGGATGGCCCCCTCGTCGCCCCGATCGAGCACCACCAGGCCGTCAGGCTCGGGCAGCTCGACCTTCAACGGGTCGTCCAGGAACATGCGCAGGGACAGGCCGTAGGGCGCGAAGGCCCGGTGCTCCCGCAGGGTGTCCTCGAGGGCCGGGGGGCCCAAGTGGGCGTGAAAGCGGGCGGGCAGCGCGGGCAGCAGCTCCACCAGCAGATCCGCCGCCGGGCCGTGCTCGCCGCTGGCGAAGGCCTGCACCGTGGGCAGGGCCAGGCCCAGATAGAGCAGCACCACGTCGGCCAGATCACCGCCTTCCCGGCGGCCGAACCAGCAGGTGTGGGGCCAGAAGGCCGGGTCGAGATCCCCCAGGCTGTACAGGTGCAGCACCGGGTCCCGGAGGAAGAAGGCTTCGAGCTCGTCGCGGTCGTGGAGGCACTCGTAGGGCATGACGCACTCCTGACAAGGACGGCCATTAACCAGTGGCGACCGCCGCGGATCGCGCTAGGCTGTCGATCCCCCCCCACGGAGGAGACCCCCATGCTGCGCCCCCTGGCCCTCTCCCTGATCGCCCTCCCCCTCTTGATCGCCTGCGGCGACAAGGACGACACCCAAGCCCCCGAGGGTGACACCGACACGGACACCGACGCCGACACGGACACCGACTCCGACACCGACGCGGACACCGACACCGACACCGACACCGACACCGACCCGGTGCTCGGGATGGTGGGCTACTCCGGTGAGGCCATCGGTGGCTACGAGGGCTACGAGGGCTTCGAGGAGTGGTTCTTCGTCGCGGACGAAGGCGACGGCGACGACATCTGCCGCATCCGCTACGAGGTCAAGGACGTCGGGCCCCGCGACGACTGCCCCGCCGGTGGTCACAGCACCTGCATCTGGTCCTGGGACCTCGGCATCGCGGCCGCAGAGATCCTCGCCGAGTCGGGCATGGGCTGCGACGGGGCCTTCGGCCTCACCGCCGACACCGTCGCCGACCTCAACGGCACGACCTTCGCGATCGGCTACAACCCGGACTACTACGGCCACGCCGCGGTGATGTACCGCGACATGGGCGAGGGCTGGTTCGTGGCCGACTTCGCCGTCTGGAACGAGTCCACCGGCGAGTTCAGCTACATGTGGGACCAGGGCTACATCGAGTACTAGCCCTCCCGCTGGGAGACCCCGTGATCCACGCCCTCACCCTGGATCTGTACGGCACGGCCCTGCAGCCCCGCCGACCGGTGGCCGTGACCTACGCCGAGCACGGCCAGGCCTGGGGTGTGGAGCAGGACGCCGAGCGGCTGATGGCCGCCTTCCACGTCGCCCTGCGGCAGACCATGCGCGAGCAGCGCATGCTGGGCGACGGCCGCGAGTTCTGGCAGGACGTGGTCGCCCGGGCCACCGGCTGCGACGACCCCGGCTACTTCGAGGGCCTGTTCGTGTACTTCGGCAGCCCCCGGGCCTACCGCCTGGCCGACGGCCTCGAGGACTGCTGCCTCGAGCTGACCGAGGCCGGGGTCAAGCTGGGCATCATCTCGAACGCCGACACCCGCACCCACCGGGTCCTCGAGGGGCTGGGCTTGAGCCAGCTGGTCGATGAGATCCTGCTGTCCGGCGAGCTGGCCTGGGACAAGCCCGACCCCCGCATCTTCCACGAAGCCTGCCAGCTGCTGGACGTGCCCCCCAAGCACACCCTGCACGTGGGCGACAGCCTGAACGACGACATCGAGGGCGGCCAGGGCGCGGGCCTGCAGACCTTCCACTGGGGGGTCGAAGGCGAGCACTTCGACGTGGTGCGGAATCGGGTGCTGGCGGCGCGGGAGTAGGCGACCGTCGCGGGGGGGGGGGGGGGGGGGGGGGGGGGGGGGGGGGGGGGGGGGGGGGGG
>CAYZVO010000139.1:0-16603 GCA_964481655.1 uncultured Enterobacterales bacterium
GCTGGGCGAGGTGGATCTCGACGACGTCCTGACCGGGGTGGAGGCCATGGTCCAGGCCGGGGTGGCCGATCCCGAGCGGCTGGTCGTGGGCGGCATCTCCTACGGAGGCTCCATGGGCGGCCACGTCCTGGCCACCACCGACCGCTTCCGCGCCATCGTGGCGGTGGCCGGCGTGTCCGACGCGGTCAGCAACTACCGCCTCTCCGACGTCAACCACGGCATCGCGGCACGCTGGGAGTTCCTGGGGGACCCGGTCCATCAGCCCGAGCACTTCGTCAGGGCCAGCGCCATCCGCAACCTCGCGGTCGCCACCACCCCCACCCTGATCATGCACGGCGAAGACGACGGCCGGGTGGACGTGGCCCAGGCCAAGCAGCTGTACCGAGCGCTGGTGGCCAAGGGCACCGAGACCGAGCTGATCATCTACCCCCACGAGGGGCACGGCGTCGGCCGCAAGCCCGCCCACCTCGAGGACCACCTGCGCAGGTGGCTGGAGTGGTACGAGGAGCACGGCGATTCCGAGTAGAAGGGTTCCGCCGCCCTGCGGCGTTGGTGGTTGGGGCCCACAGCCCATCCGTACCGACCGCGAGACGCCCCTTCCACCACCCCAAACGAAGAAACACCCGGCGATGCCGGGTGTTTCTGGATGACATGGTGGCTTGGGGCGGACTTGAACCGCCGACACCACGGGTATGAACCATGTGCTCTAACCAACTGAGCTACCAAGCCACGAGCGCCGCGCATCTAACGCGCCCGCCGATGCTGTCAACGCCTAGCCCGCATACCTCAAAAAAGTAATCAGGGCACCGCTCGCGAACCCCACACCCACCAGCGCGATCAAGGCCGGGACACGCAGTCGCCCCACCGCCGCGCGCATCAGCTCCACCTCGTCCTCGTCCAGGGGCGAGGCGCTGTCCCACTTCGACGGGAACCACCCCCAGGCCAGCAGGCCCACCACGAAGTCCGGCTTGCAGAACAGGATGAAGACGGCCAGGGCGCAGCCCATGTCCAGGGCGATGAGCAGGCCCTGAAGGAGCCCAGCCACGGCGGCGGCTACCCGTCGCCCAGCTCGCGCTTCACGAGCTGCAGGTTGCGGTTGATGGCCTCGGCGTAGCTCGACTCGGGGTAGTCGCCGAGCAGGCCCTCGAGGATGGCCACCACCTCGCTGAGGGCCTCGCTGCGGGCCTCGGCGTCGCTGATCTCGCGCGCCTCGAGGAACAGGCGCCCGGCCCGCTCGCGCTCGGTGTGCACCCAGCCGTCCACGGCCTCGCTGCGGAGGGTCGCCAGCTGTTCGTCGGGCTCGTCGTCGCCCCCGGCGGTGTCGGCCTGCAGGGCGTCGAGCTGCTCGATGGCCTCGAGATAGGCCCCCTTGGAGAGCGCCTCCCGGGCGGCCTGAAGGCCTTCCTCGCGCATGGCCTCCGCGCTGCGATCCGGCGTCACGGTGTCGGGATCGTCCACCACGGGGAGCTCGGCGGGAGGCCGGGTGTCCGTGTCATCGCCGAGGGTCTCCTCGACCACCGGGACGGCCACGGCGCTGCCCTCGATGAACTCTTCGATCGGGGCGTCGGCGGGGGAGACCGGAGCGATGGGCCCGAAGCCCTCGAGGCCCTGGTCGCTGCGCCAGCGCTCCTCGACCTGCAGCAGGGAGCGGACGTAGACCACCAGGTCCTGCTGCGCGCGGGGCTCCCAGGTGCGGCTGCGGCGGAGCAGCGACCTGAGGGCCTCGAGGCGGGCCGCCCGATCGGCGTCCTGGTTCTCGTCCATGAGCAGCAGCAGGCGGGCCTCGAGCCCGGTCAGGTCGCCCATGGCGGTGGAGGCCTGGGCCGTCTCGACCACGCTGGTTTCCGGCGTCTCACCGTAGGGAACGACGCATCCTGTGAGGACCGCGATGAGCAGGAGGTGCTTCATGCCGCCTGTGTATCCTCCGGGACGCGACCACCACAAGGGCGAGGCGCCAGCTACTCGATCTCGTCCCAGATGCTCCCGCCGTCCGGCGCGGGCTCCTGGGGGACTTCGGGGGTCTCGCTCTGGGCGTCGTCCTCGGGCTCGGGCTGGGTCCAGGCCGCCAGCTCGCTCCAGGTGACGTCGGAGGGCGGCTCCACGGGCTCGAAGCGCCGGGCGGGCCGATCCACCGGGTCCGGAGCCAGGATGGAGCGCTCTTCGTCGGGGTCGTCCACGGGCAGGCCCGAGCCGGCCTCGACCGTGATGCGCACCATGTCGTCGGGGGACGGGAAGCGGAGCTCCTCCGGCAGCTCGTGGCCGGCGTCGAGCAGCCCGGCGGCGGCCAGGCCCTGGGCCGTGCCGATCCAGGCCGGCAGCGCGCCGCTGGAGCCCGAGACCCGCATGGATCCGCGGCGCATGGGGCGGTTGTCGTCGAAGCCCACGTAGGCGGCCAGGGTGTAGCTGTCGGCCGGATCGAGCCCGTCCTCGCCGGCCACGGGGACGATGCCCACGAACGCCGCGTTGCGGTACTCGTTGGTGGTGCCGGTCTTGCCCATCAGCGGCCAGCTCCGCCCGCCGACCTTCACGGCGTTGGCCGCGCGGCGCCCGGTGCCCCACTGGACCACGTTCGCGAGCACGTCGGTCACCAGCAGCCCCGGGACCGGGCCCACCACGACACGCTCGTCCGCCTCGGCCCGGTAGATCACCGCGCCGTCACGATCCCGGATCTCCCGGATGAGCAGGGTCGCGCTCGCGCTCTCGTCGAGGGTCTCCGACGCGCGCAGGCCCGGCACGGTGCCCTCGGTGAAGACCTTGCCCGGGAACCGCCAGGTCGAACCGCCCAGGAAGCCCTGGTACAGGCCGGCGGCCTCCACGAGGGAGATCTCGGTGGCCCCCAGGGGCATGGACAGCACCGGGGGCAGCTCGGCCTGCACCCCCATGGAGCGGGCGAGCAGCGCGAGGTAGCGCATGGCGACCATGCGCTCGAAGTCCACGTGGCGGTAGAGCAGCTCGGGATCCCAGGGGTCCACGCCCTCGTGCTCGGCCACCACCGCGTCCAGGGCCGAGCGCAGGGACTCGATGGTGCTGGCGTGCAGCACGTCGTCCACGAGCAGATCCCCCGAGCCCCGCAGGCCGGCGCGGTCGAGCCAGGCCTCGAGCAGCTCGGGCTCGCCCACGACGGCGGACAGCGCGATGGTCTCGGCGGGGGCCTCGGGTGCGCACAGCACCGCGCCGTCGCGGTCCCGCAGGTGCAGCCAGCTCAGCTCATCGGGGGCGACCCCGTCGACCACGTAGTCGTCCAGGGCGAGATCGATGGGGGTGCCGAGGCGCTCGAGCTGCTCGGCGCACAGCTCGGCGTGGGCCTCGAGGCGCAGGAAGTTGCGGTCCAGGGCCTGCAGCCGGGCCTTGCGCTCGGCGCCGCCCGTGCCGCGGATCACCCGCTTGCGCTCGGACTCGAAGCCCCGCCCGTAGTGCAGGGTGCGCAGCTCGAAGGCGTCCTCCGGGTGCCCGCTGAAGGCCAGGTCACCCAGGGCCACGTCCTGCGCCTCGTCGAAGAGGGCCTCGGGGACCCGGCTGTCCAGGGCGATCACGCCGTACTGGTCGCGGATGCGGACGATGTAGTCCTTGCGGTCCTCGCCCTTCTGCTGGTTCAGGCCCGTGATCTCGGCCAGTCGGCGCACCTGCTCGGGGTTGAGCCGGTCGATGAGGTGGTACAGCAGCCATATGCTGGCCAGGTTCTCCGAGCGGGTGCCCGCCCAGCTCAGGGTCACCGCGGGATCCGGATCGTGGTCGGGCCGAGGGTAGTACCAGGTGCCCTCGAAGGGGAAGACGTTGCGCCGGTTGTCCAGGATGTCGTCGGGCTCCCAGCCCAGCTGCAGGGCCGCGTGGTAGACCAGCGGCTTCCAGGTCGAGCCCAGCTGACGCTGCGCCTGGCTGGCCCGGTTGAAGTTGCGGTTGTCGTTCCCGCCCACCATGGCCTCGATCCGTCCCTGGCGCAGCAGCACCACGGCCCCCTGCAGCTCGGTGGTGGCCTCGAGGTCGCAGATCAGCCGCGCGTCACCGTCCTCGCGCACCGAGGCCCGCACCACGGTGCCGGTGGGCAGGGCGGCGATGAGGGCCTCCACGTCCTTGTCCCGGGCGCTCCGCCGGTGGTTGGCCTCCGCTGAGCAGCGGGTCACCGCCGCGACCCGCTCCAGCCCGGTGCGATCCACCGTGCAGAGCACGCGATCGGCGCCCGGCTCGGAGCCGCGGGTCAGGGGGACGCCCCCCAGGTCGAGGGTCATCGAGCGGCTCCGGCCCTCGCCATCGCTCCCGCGGACCACACCCGAGAGGAAGCTGCGCGGCGCGGGTCGTTCCGGGAGCGGCCCAGCCGTGGCCCGCTCGTCGGGCAGCACGAAGGCCGAGGCCCCCTGCTCGTCGAGGTAGGGGCCCAGCTCGCTCAGGTGGTGCCACAGCCCGTACACGGCCGCGCGCTGAGCGTCGGCGTCGACGGTGGTGACGATCTGCAGGCCGGCGCTGGAGGGGTTGTCGATGCCGGCCTTCTCGAAGACCTCGGGGAAGGGGTGCTGGGCCAGCGCCGTCTCCACGGCGTCCAGCAGCACCGAGCGCTCGTAGCGGAAGGTGCCCCGCTCGAAGGGGATGGGGCGCTCCGCCAGCTCGTCGTAGCGCTGCTGGGTGATGGCCCCGGTCTCGACCATGCGGCCCAGCACGTACGCGGTGCGCACCTGGGCCTTCTCGATGGCCTTGTCGCGGGCCTCCTGGCTCGAGCCGAGGAAGGGGTTGTAGCGCCCCGGGGCCTTGACCATGCCCGCCAGGAAGGCGCACTCCTGCAGGCCCAGCTGCGAGACCTCGCGGTCGAAGAAGTAGCGCGACGCGATGCCCAGGCCCCGCCCGTTGCCCGAGACGTGGAACTGGTTGAAGTAGAACTCGAGGATCTCTTCCTTGCTGTAGTGGTGCTCGAGCCTCAGGGCGTTCACCAGCTCCCCGGACTTGCTGCGCAGGGAGCGGTCGGGCCGGTAGTAGAGGTTCTTGGCCGTCTGCTGGGTCAGGGTGGAGCCCCCGGCCACCACGGTGCCCGCCTGCACGTTCTGGATCATCGCGCGGGTGATGCCCATCACGTCCACGCCGTAGTGGTCGAAGTAGCGCTTGTCCTCCGACGCCACGATGGCGGCGACGCAGGCCTCGGGGATGGCGTCGTAGGGCACGTACTCCCGGTGCTCCTGCGCGAAGAACACGCCCGCGCGGGTGCGTCCGTCGCTGTAGTACACCGGGCTCTCCTCGGAGATGACCGCCATGATGTACTCGCGGGAGAGGTGCTCCCCGGCCTCCACCACCACGTGCTGGCGGTAGAACCAGGCCGCGACCACCAGCCCGATCAGCCCCAGGGCCAGGGCCGTCAGCGAGAGTCTCAGCAGCCAGCGCTTCATCGGGAGCCTCCGTGACGGCGACGTGCGTCGGCCGCCTCCAGCAGCAGGGCGGTCATGGCGTCACAGCTCTTCCGCCAGGTCATCGCAGCAGCAGCATCCCGGCAACGCCCCGGCAGGGCCTCGTCTTCCAAAGCGCGCGCGAGCGCGCGGGAGAAGCCGGCGTGATCGTCGGGGTCGGCCACACACATCCAGGGCTCCGGGAGGAAGGCCGACGCGCCGTTGGTCCCGCTGCTCAGGGGAGGGGCGCCGGCCGCCATGGCCTCGAGCACGGCGTTGGCCGCGCTGTCGTAGCGGGTGGGCAGGAGCATGGCGTCCGCCGCCGCCAGCCAGCGCTCGGGATCGGGGCGCTGGCCGAGCAGGACCAGGTCGAGCTCGAGGGACGCCGCGAGGCGTCGGTAGGGCCCCGTGCCCCGATCACCACCGATCACGGCGAAGGTGGTGCGCTCCAGCGCCGCGCTGGCGCGGATGGCCGTGTCCAACCCCTTGCGGGCGAAGCCTGCGCCCAGGAACAGCACCAGCCGCTGGTCTGCGGCCAGGCCCAGCTCGGCCCGCAGCGCCGCGCGGGCGTCCGCGTCCGGCCGAAACCGCCCGCAGTCCACCCCGTTGGGCACCACCTGCAGGCGCTCCCGGGACAGCCCGTAGCGCTCCACCAGCTGCTCTCCGGGCAAGGGCGCGTTGGCCACCACCCAGCGGGCGCCCGTGGTCGCCTGGCGATCCAGGGCCAGCTCCCGGTGGTGACGCAGGGACAGCCGCCAGCGGGGCACCGTGTCGAGGTAGGCCGCGTGGCAGCCGCCCCCGGCGCGGAAGACGTCCAGCCCGGGCACCCGGCCCAGGGCCAGGGATGCGTCGGCGCCGGACCGGACCACCGCCTGACGGGCCGCGCGGGCGAAGGCCGGCATGGTGTGCCAGCTGCCCAGGCGCGCCACGGAGACCGTCTCCATGCGCAGGGGACCCTCGAGCCAGGGCTCGAGCTCGGACGCCACGCTGTGTTCCATGCAGACCACGCACACCTCGTGGCCAGCCTGGAGCAAGGATCGGGCCAGGGCGTGGCCGTAGCGCCCCGTGCCCCCGTCGGCGGCGAACCTGCGCAGGGCGAAGGCGATCTTCACGGGATCACCCCCCGGAGGCGCGCCGTGCTGGTGCCGCTACGATCCATCGCGGCTCCGCTGCGATCCATCGCGCTGGGCGGCCCGCAGGCGGCTCCACTTCATGGCGGTGTAGCGGGCCCCCATCCAGGCCACCCGCAGCCCCGCGGCGCCGTCCACGAAGCCCGCCTGCAGCAGGTAGCCCCGGAGGAACCGCCACGGCGGCCGGAAGGCGACGTCCCACCAGCGGGCCGTGGCGTCGGTGACCTCCACGAAGCGGGCGGTGTAGCGGTCCAGGGTGTCCTCGTGCTCCTGGGGCGTTCGGTAGGGGTGGTGATCCAGGTCGCCCAGCAGGCGCCCCACCGGGCCGTCGACGCTGAGCCGATCGTGGGGATCCGTGCCGACCCAGCGGGCCGCGTCCCGGCGCACCAGCCTCAGGCGCCGGTCCGGGTACCAGCCCCCCGCCCGCAGGGGCTTGCCCAGGTAGTGGTTGCGGCGGGCCAGCTCGTAGCCGACCACCGCGGGCTCCCCGGTCAGCGCCGCGCGCACGGACTCCGCCAGGGCCGGGCTCACTCGCTCGTCGGCGTCGATGGACAGCACCCAGGGATTGCGGGCCTCCTGCAGCCCGCGGTTCTTCTGGGCCACGTGGCCGGGCCAGTCCGTCTCGATCACACGCGCGCCCGCCGCGCGCGCGAGGGCCACCGTGTCGTCCCGGCTGCCGGAGTCCAGCACCAGGATCTCCGCGGCGAAGCCGACGGAGCGGATGGCATCGGGGAGGCGGTCCGCCTCGTCCCGGGCGATGATGACGACAGAGAGGGGGAGCATGGCACGGCTGTGGGTCTCGAGGCTCATATCCCGACGGCGTGGAGAGGTTGCGCCAGCGGCCTTGACACCCTCACGCCATCGAATAAACAGGGGGGCGCCATTGGCACTGGTGTGGCGGCGTAGCCAAGAGGTCCAAGGCAGTGGTTTGCAAAACCACCATTCACCAGTTCGAATCTGGTCGCCGCCTCCACCCCTTTCCTCCCTTTCACCGCGCAGGATGACCACCGCGGTGGGATGAGTGCGTCCGCGGGGGGTGTCCCCTCCCCTGTCGGTGGCCTGTCGGGTGGCTATACTTCCGCCTCCGAACGCTGCCGCTGAGGCCCACGCATGCTCGAAGAAAGCCTTCTGTCCTTCGCCCTGGGTGGTGTCGAGTGGGTCCTGTGGCTCCTCGTCATCATGTCCGTGGCCTGCCTCGCGGTCTCCATCGAGCGCCTCATCGGGGCCATCATCCACCACACGCCCACCGCCCCGCTCCACGAGGCGCTGCGCAGCTTCGGCGCCACCGACAACCTGATGAAGCTCCGGAAGGATCTCGGTGAGCTCCGGGGTGCCGCGGCCCGCGTCCTGCTGGCCGGCGCCTCCCGCGCCGAGCAGGGCATCGGGTCGGTCGAAGAGGGCCTGATGGCGGCCACCACCCGCGAGCGCATCCGCATGGAGCGGCTGCTCGCCATCCTGGGCACCACCGGCTCCAACGCGCCGTTCATCGGCCTGTTCGGCACCGTGCTGGGCATCATCAAGGCCTTCCACGACCTCGCCGAGAACCAGGCCGAGGCCGCCTCCGCCGTCATGGCCGGCATCTCCGAGGCTCTGGTGGCCACCGCCATCGGCCTGATGGTCGCCATCCCCGCGGTGGTGCTCTACAACATCTTCCTGCGCTACAACAAGCGGGTCCTGTCCAACATCGACGCCATGGCCCACGTGCTGCTGGCGCAGCTCAAGGCCGAGGGCAAGCCCCTCTCGCGGAAGTAGGGGGCGCCATGGGTGTCCGACTCGACGGCGGCGACGACGACGTCATCAGCGACATCAACATCACCCCCTTCGTGGACATCATCCTGGTGGTGCTGATCATCTTCATGGTCACCGCCACCTACATCGTCGCCCCGTCCATCAAGGTCACCCTGCCCGACGCCGCCACCGGCGACGGCACCGAAGAGTCCTCCCTTGGCCTCACCCTGGCCGCCGACGGCTCGCTGTACCTCAACGGTGAAGAGGTCAGCGAGCTGAAGCTGCGCGAGGTCATCCGCGCCGAGAAGGCCCGCAACAAGGACGTGGTCTGCCTCATCGCCGCCGACAAGACCGTCATGCACGGCGAGGTCGTCGGCCTCATCGATCTGGTCAAGCAGGAAGGCGTGGCCCGCTTCGCCATCAACATCGAGCCGATGGACGTGCCCGGCGAGAGCATCCCGGTCCAGGACGAATGAGCGCCTACGACGATCTGCTGGCCCCCACCCCGCTGTGGCAGCGGTGGATCCAGGTGGTGGCGTTGCCAGCGAGCGTCGTGCTGCACATCGGCCTGGCCCTGTGGATCGTCAGCCGTCCCCCCGCCGCCGCCGCGGAGTCGGTCTGGGTCGAGATGGCCGTGATGGAAGCCCCGGAGGCCCCGCCGCCCGAGCCGGAGGCTCCGCCGGAGCCCGAAGAGACACCCGAGCCCAAGCCCGAGCCCAAGCCCGAGCCCGAGCCCGATCTGGAGCCGGTGGAGTTCGAGGACACCGTGCCCCAGGACGAAGCCCCGGAGGACCCCCAGCCCCAGCGTCGGCGGGTGGTGCGCAAGATCCAGGGCCTGTCGGCCAACTCCTTCGCCGAAGGCAGCGGCACCAGCCTCGGCGCGCGCCGCGGCAACACCACCGCGACCGCCGCCACCGACGAGACCCTCGACCTCGAGGACGAGGACGCCTTCGTGCTGATGCCGGTGGCCTCCGTGACCACCCAGCCCAAGAACTGCACCCGGCCCCCCGTCGATGTGCCCAAAGAGGCCATCGAGGCCGAGTACGAGGGCACCCTGCGCATGACCCTCGACCTTGACGACGGCGGCCGGGTGATCAAGGTCTACTTCATCGATCGAGCCGAGTACGGCGTCGAGGACGCCTGCCGCGCGGCCGCCATGGCCATGCGCTGCAAGCCGGCCAAGAAGGACGGCACCCCCGTCTCGGTCACCGGCATGCCCCACCGCTGCACCATCAAGGCCCTGGACTGATGCTCGCCACCGCCCTCGCACTGCTGCTGCTCGTCATCGGGCCGTCCTTCGCCCAGGAGGCGCCGCCGCCGGACGACACCGCCCCGCCCGCCGAGGACGAGCTCCCGCCCCTGGTCAAGGATCCGGCGCTGCTCGAGTTCGTCCAGGCGCCCTACCCCCAGGAGGCCAAGGACGCCGGGGTCGAGGGCACCGTCATCCTGGTCATCGAGATCGACGAGACGGGCGCCGTGGTCTACGCCGAGGTCGCCGAGCCCGCTGGTCACGGCTTCGACGAGGCCGCGGTCGAGGCCGTGCAGCAGTTCCTCTTCAGCCCCGCCGAGGACGAGCAGGGCCCCGTGCCCGTGATCATCGAGTTCGCCTACGGCTTCGTGCTCGACGCCGACAGCGTCGAGGGCGCCGTGGCCGAGGAGCCCGACGAAGAGCTCCCCCCGGTGGAGCTCCCCGTGACCCTCGAGGGTCAGCTCGTCGAGATGGGCACCCGGCGCCCCCTGCCCCAGTTCCCGGTCCTGCTGCCCGAGCTCGACATGATGGTCGAGACCAACGACGAGGGCTGGTTCGAGCTGCGGGGCGTGCCCCCCGGCGTCCACGCCTTCAAGGCCGTCCTCACCGGCTTCGACGCCGTCGAGCGACAGGTCGAGGTGGTCGAGGGCGAGGTCACCACCCTGAAGCTGTGGGTCCGCAACCAGAGCTACCGCGAGGACGAGCTGGTCGGCGTGTACCGCCGCGAGAAAGAAGAGGTGACCCGCCGCACCCTGAGCGTGCAGGAGGTCCGGCGGGTGCCGGGCACCTTCGGCGACCCCGTCCGGGTCATCCAGTCCCTGCCCGGCGCCGCCCGCGCCCCCTTCGGCCTGGGCCTGCTCGTGATCCGCGGCTCGAACCCCGAGGACTCCGCGGTCTATGTCGACGGCATCCGGATCCCCCTCATCTACCACCTCGACGGCATCCGCTCGGTCATCAACAGCAACCTGATCGAGGCGGTGGACTACCTGCCCGGCGGCTACGGCGTGCGCTACGGCCGCAGCCTCGGCGGCGCCATCGACGTGCGCACCAAGCGGGACTACCCCGAGGACGCCCACGAGCTGAAGTGGACCACCGACGTGCTTCACTCCGGCGGGCTGCTCAGCGGCCGCCTGGGCGAGGAGCCCGAGACGCAGTGGGGCTACGCCCTGGGGGCTCGCCGCAGCTACCTCGATCTGGTCATCCCGTTCTTCACCAAGGACTCCGGCTTCGTCATCAAGCCCCGCTGGTTCGACTACCAGCTCAAGGCCGATCGGCTGAAGACCCCCAACGGCGGGCGCCTGGGCGTCTTCGTCTTCGGCTTCCAGGACATCATGCGGGTCTCCACGCCCAGCGACGTGGCCCAGGGCACCGACCAGGACACCCAGGGCGACGTGGACATCCTGTACTCCACCCACCGCATGCTGCTGGACTGGGAGCGCCCCCTGGGCGAGAAGGTCGACCTGCGCTTCACCCCCAGCATCGGCCTGGACATCAACCAGGGCGATTTTGGCGGCTCCCTCACCGGCGGCCAGTACACCGTCATCTTCGAGCTGCGCAACGAGCTTCCCTGGGAGCTCTCCGAGCAGCTCACGATCACCCCGGGCATCGACCTCATCGCCGGGCCGTGGGGCTTCGATGTGAAGCTCCCGTTCAACCCCGAGGTGGCGGCGTCCTACGACCCCATCGGGGAGCGCGAGGACTGGTCCATCGAGGACAGCGGCTGGGCCTGGGGGCCCGACGTCTACCTCGACGCCGACATCAGGCCCCTGGACGATCCCGACCGCCTGCTCATCACCCCCGGCATCCGCTACACCTACGCCTGGATTCCGGGCGAGTACTACGGTGGCGGCTGGGACCCACGCCTCGCGTTCCGCTGGCTCCCCATGGAGCGCTCGGTGCTCAAGAGCTCCCTGGGCATCTACCACCAGACCCCGCTGCCCTTCGAGATGTACCGGCCCGACGACACCGTCATCCACCTGTTCCCCGAGCGAGCCACCAGCGCCACCATCGGCTGGGAGCAGAGCGTGGGCCAGGCGTGGACGGGCGATGTCGAGCTCTTCTACAAGCACCTGGACCGCCTGCTGGTCATGAACGACCAGTTCACCAGCCTCGATGACCCCTACTTCATCAACGGGGGGCTCGGCCGCATCTACGGCATGGAGCTGATGCTCAAGCGCGCCGCCATCGACCGTTGGTTCGGCTGGATCAGCTACACGCTGTCGAAGTCGGAGCGCATCGACTACCCCGACGATCCCGACGACGAGTGGTACGACTTCGACTTCGACCAGACCCACATCCTGGTGCTGGTCGCCGGCGTGCAGCTCCCCTACGACTTCGAGATCTCCACCCGCGTCCAATACGTCAGCGGCAACCCCTGGACCCCCGCGGCCGGTGGCATCTACGACATCGACCAGGGCTACTACTGGTCCTACTCCACCGCCGCCTACAACTCCGAGCGCATGCCGGACTACTTCGCCACCGACATGCGCCTCGAGAAGCTCTTCACCTTCCGCCGCTGGCAGCTGGCCGCCTACGTGGACCTGCTCAACGTCATCCGGGGCACCAACCCCGAGTTCGTGCGGTACAACTACGACTACACCGAGTGGGCCTACGTCCGCTCCCTGCCCTTCATCCCCAACCTCGGCTTCGACGCCAACGTGCGGTTCTGAGATGCGCGCCCTCCTCCCCCTGCTCCTGATCGCCCCCTTGCTGGCGAGCTGCGACGTCCAGCAGCTGTCCCGGTCCTGGGAGATCGATCGCCTGCGCATCCTGGCCGTGAAGGCCGAGCCCGCGGAGCCCGGCCCGGGCGACACCGTCACCTTCGAGGGCCTGGTGGTCTCCCCCAAGGCCGAGCTGGAGATGGTCATGTGGATCGGCTGCCTGGGCTCCGATCTGGACGTCTTCGGCTGCGAGATCGACGCCTCCATCCTGGGCGACCTCGAGGGCCTGGACCCCGAGGAGATGACCGCCGAGGAGCTCTTCGAGCTCTACCAGACCCTGCAAGAGGCCGGCCTGATGGGCGTGGAGCCCTACCTGCCCCCCAGCTTCGTCGTCCCCGACGACATCCTCGACGATCTGAGCGAGGAAGAGCGCAACGAGGGCCTGTCCCTCTTCGTGCAGGTCACCGCCATCCCCCAGGGCTCTGGGGGCGAAGACGACGTGGAGCTGGGCCTCAAGCGGGTCCCCGTCAGCGACGCGGCCACCCCCAACCACAACCCGGTCATCGACCACCTGCTGATCGACGGCGTCGAGATCGCCGCCGGCACCGTCCTCGAGGTCGAGGCCGGCCAGCCCTACACCTTCGACCCCGTGCTCGCCGACGACGCCATCGAGACCTACAGCTACCAGATGATCGACGGCAGCTGGGAGGACCGGGTCGAGGAGCCCTACTTCTCCATCTACATCGAGCAGGGCGACACCGACGCCGTGAACACCCTCTACCCCCACTCTGACTTCGACTGGACGGCCCCGGCGGCCCCCGAGGATCCCGAGATGACCGTCTGGATCATCGTCCAGGACCGGCGGGGCGGGATGAGCTGGTGGAGCCAGGAGATCCTGGTGCGCTGAGCGCGACGCGCTCGTTCGAGGAGCTGCTCCGCTCCGCTATTCCTCGACCGGCGCCACCGTGATGTTGGGCGAGGTCGCCGCCCTGAACTCCTCGCAGCCCGCCATCTCCATCGAGTAGCCCTCGCGGCACCGCATCCCGAAGACCAGGACCAGGCGGACGACGGTGAAGCGGTCGGTGTCGTGGGAGGCCGTCAGGCTGTGGGTCCCCTCGGTCAGGCCGACCGCCGGTTTGGTCTCCTTGCAGCCGCCGGATGAGGCCGGCAGCCAGCGGCCCTGATCGGCGTCGAAGACCTCCACCTGCATCGTCTCGCAGGCGGGCACGAAGATGGTCTCGCCCATGGCGTTGGTCACCGAGGCGACGATCTCCGCCCCCGAGGGGAAGCGCGACCGGCCGACCTCGATGGTGACGGTCGGATCGGCGTGCAGGAGGGGGACGGCGAGCAGGAGCGGCAGGAGCATGGAGGGGCCTCGCGGAGCGGCTCTGGCGGGGACGCCGTCAGAGAGCGCTCGAGGGATAAAAAAACTGCAAAAATCCCCTCACGTCAAGCCCCCGACGGCAGCAGCGGCCCGTCTCGCGTGCTCTTCCCCTCCCTTGACCGTCCGCCAGACGCCGACGACGCGACCCCGCGCGTGGCCGAGGGACACCCCCGGGACCGCCAGAGGCTCCACGGCGCGCACGCACCGCCGCGAACAGCGGCGAAAATCCCGTCTGTGCCTGCTCGAAACTGCCTTACCATTTCTTGACAGACAAAACCGGGCCCGATTCGAGGGAACCGCTCCGGCCACCTGTTGTCATCGGCACAGGTTCTACAAGCATTCTCCCGCAGGAGGTCCCGCGACCCCAGCATCGACCCACCGCCCCTCGGCGCCGGACGGCGAGTGGCGCGCCCGACCC
This sequence comes from uncultured Enterobacterales bacterium, assembly GCA_964481655.1. Lineage (GTDB taxonomy): Bacteria > Myxococcota_A > UBA796 > UBA796 > JAFGLY01 > CALDOK01. The sequence goes on from CAYZVO010000139.1 coordinate 13,936, forward strand.
CGCCTCAGGGCGGCAGCACGGTCGCAACTCTCGTGATATGGTCCGCCGACCTGTGGGGACCCGTGTGTGGTCCCATGAGGATATCTGCAATCTCCGGAGTCGAGCGGATGTCGAAGTTCCCGAGCGTAATCACGCTTTCCATGGTCGCTGCCTTTGGCGTCGGCCTCCTCACAACCCCGTCCGCCCTCGCCGCAGACAGCCCCGCTGATGAAGCGGTGGAACGTCTGGTGGAGTCGGACCACACCCCCTCGCCCATCGAGAACCGGTTCTTCCTCAAGGCGAACCGCTTCGAGATCGCGCCGGTGCTCGGGTATGTGCCCAACAATCCCTTCGCCCGCCGCTACGTGGGCGGGGCGCTGTTGGCCTACCACATCTCCGAGTCCATCGCGGCCGAGGGTGCGATCCTGTACTCGCCGGACCTCGGCCAGGACGATCTGAAGGGCCTCACCAGCACCCTGGTGCAGATCGCCCATCAGGGCGGATCGGACGCGGGCTTCCAGCAGCCGGTCGACAAGATGACCCTCGGGGCCACCTTCGCGCTGCGCTGGGCGCCGGTCTACGGCAAGATCAACCTGCTCGGCGAGCAGGTCCTGAACTTCGACTTCTACGGCACCATCGGCCTCGGCCTGCTGTCGCGCGCGGAGTACTACGCCACCTACAACGACTCCCACCTCACGGATGGTTCGGGCTCGCCGGTGACGCTCTCCCCCGCGATCAGCACCTACACGGTGCCCGCGAACATCGGAATCGGCTTCGACTTCTTCCTGTCGCAGTCCGTGGCTCTCAAGCTGGACGCGAGGTCGTACCTCTACGTCGGGAACCAGCCCGACTACGACCCCAACGACGACACGGAGCTGGGCAAGCGGCTCTACAACAACTTCATCGCCTCGGCCGGCGTCAGCATCTTCGTCCCCAAGATGAAGCCGCGCCTGTACGACTTCTAGCCTGGGCCACCTGCCTTTCTGCCCCGCGAGGCCACCGAGATGAAGCGCTCCCTCCTTACCGTACTCACCCTGACGCTCTGCACCACCAGCACCGCGCTGGCCGCCGACGACACCACCCTCGCTCCCATGGACGGCCTCGTCCAGGATGACGACGGCGGTGACGAGGAAGAGTCCCTGGACGACGTCCTCGACGACATCCTGGGTTCCCAGGACACCCCCGACTCCATCGAAGACGAGATCGCGGCGGTGCAGTCCGGCGACGTCGACGACATCGTCGGCGCCAACGCCGAAGAGGTCCTGCTGCCGGATCAGGTGCGCAACAAGCGCATCATCAAGACCATCCAGCAGAAGAACTTCCTCAAGCTGGGCCGCTTCGAGCTCACGCCGAACGTGGCGTTCGTGACCAACGACCCGTTCCTCAACCGCTACATCGGGGGCGCGGGCTTCGGCTACCACGCCACCGAGATCTTCGAGATCGAGGGCAACTTCGGCTTCTCGCCCAACCTGGGCGAGGCCGACTGGAAGCCCCTGACCAGCCAGCTGGTCAACAACAACCACGTCTCCCCGGACCTCTCGCCGCTCACCGTGTTCGGCAACGCGATGTTCCTGTACTCGCCCATCTACGGCAAGGTCGCCGTGGGCCAGCGCATCATCCCGTTCGACATCTTCGGCGCGTTCGGCATGGGCTTCGTCATGACCAGTGACGACCTCGAGGCCCTGCAGCAGGAAGGCGAGGAGTACGCGGAAGCCACGGCCAACCAGACCCACCCGACCACCAACTTCGGTGGCGGCCTGCGGGTCATCCTGGGTGAGTCCCTGGCCCTGCGCATCGAAGGCCGCTCGCTGGTCTACATCGAGACCGTCTCCTCCACCACCCTCGAGATGAAGAACAACTTCATCCTCCAGGCCGGTGTCTCCTTCTTCATCCCGGGCATGGACTAGGAGCCAGCCATGAAGTTCACACGCATCGCCACCGTCAGCCTCGCTACGCTGCTCGGACTCTCCTTCGCCACGGACGCCCACGCGCTGTCCTGCGAGGAGATCATGAACATGGTGAACGTCAACGTGCCCGTCCCCATCGTGGTTCAGACCATCGAGGACTCGGGTGAGCAGTTCTCAGTGGACGAAGTCCGCTGTCTGCAGAACGAAGGCGCCCCCTCCGAAGTCGTCGACGCCGCCAAGGCGCTGATGGCCGGCTCCGAGCCCACCCCGGTCGAGCGCGGCGACGCCGAGCTGGATCGCCAGCGCGAGCGCGAGCGCGAGCGCCAGGCCCGCGAGGAAGAAGAGAACATGCTCGGCTCGGGCCGCGAAGGCAGCCGCGAGCTCACGGACGAGGGCGCCTCGGGCGGCCCCGATCCCGAGCAGGTCAAGCAGGCCATCAAGCTCTTCCGGGCCAAGAAGCCCCTGACCGCCTCTCTGATGCTCTACGAGATGCTCGAGGACAACACCTTCCCCGAGCGCGAGGCCCAGATCCAGTACTACCTGGCCCGCTGCCTCTACGAGCTCGAGATGTACCACACCTCGCAGTACTACTTCCTCGAGGTGCTGCGGAAGGGTCCTGACAACCCGTACTTCAAGCACGCGCTGCCCAAGCTCGTCTCCATCGCCCGCTACACCGGCGACAACTCCGAGCTCATCCGCGTCGTCGCGAAGATGGCGGGGGGGGGGTGGGGCGGCGGGGCGCGCGGGCAGGGGGGGGGGGGGGGGGGGGGGCGGCGGGGCGG
>CAYZVO010000139.1:16613-24714 GCA_964481655.1 uncultured Enterobacterales bacterium
CTCGACATGCTCGAGGCCTTCCCCCGCTCCGCCCGCAACCATCTGTTCTACCTGATGGGCGTTCGGCTGTACGAGGAAGACGATCTCTCTCGCGCGCGCAAGTACTTCGGTCAGATCTCCACCCGGTCGGACCTCTACCTCCGCGCCAAGTACTTCGAGGGCGTCATCTACAACCGCCAGGGCCGCCTCAAGTCCGCGGTGCGCTCCTTCCGCGACGTCGTCCGCGAGGACGTCGAGGTCGGCAGCCCCCGCGAGCTTCAGGAGGTCAAGGACCTCAAGAACCTCTCCCTGGTGAACGTCGCGCGCATCTACTACAGCATCCAGCGCTTCGACGAAGCCTCCAAGTACTACGCCCTGGTCGAGCGCGACTCCATGTACTGGCCCACCTCGCTGTTCGAGGCGTCGTGGTCCAACTTCATGCGCAACGACCTGAACCTGACCCTCGGCCAGGTCCTCACGGTCCAGAGCCCGTACTTCTCCCACGACGAGTTCCAGCCCGAGGCCACCATCCTCCGCGCGCTGACCTACTTCAACCTCTGCGAGTACAACGAGGTCGAGCGTCTGCTCATCGGGTTCGAAGAGACCTACCGCCCGATGTACAAGGAGATGAAGGCGTTCGTGCAGTCCTACGCTTCGCGTGAGGGCAAGAAGCTCGCCGACCAGGCCTACGACACCTACTTCACCAGCTTCCCCCGCGAGTCGGTGCTCCCCAAGTCGGTGTTCAACAAGGTCCTGCGCAACCGCGACCTGGCCGCCCTGGTCCGCCACCTCGAGATGATGGAGTCCGAGAAGGCTCTCATCGACGCTCAGAAGGCGCGCTGGCGCGACAGCCTGGGCAACCACCTCAAGAAGGTCCTCGAGTCCGACCGCCAGCGCTACAAGCGTCGCGCCGGCCTGCTCTTCCTGTCCGAGATGGCCCAGCTCACCGCCTACATGGGCGACCTGCTGGCCCAGTCCGAGATCATCCGCTTCGAGGTCGTGGACGCCCAGCGCGTGGACTACGAGTACCGGATGAACAACATCGACATCATGGACACCTCGAGCACGCGGGACATCGACTTCGCCACCTCCGTCGACAAGGTGTTCTGGCCGTTCAACGGCGAGTTCTGGGCCGACGAGCTGGGCTACTACCACTACACCGAGCAGGGCTCCTGCAAGTAGAGCCTCTCCGCATCGCCGAACCCGTCCCTTTCAGGCGTCGCAGCCCTTTCTTTCGGAATCAAAACCGGGAGTGAACCCCATGAAGATCCGCGCCACTACCCTCATCCCCCTGGCGCTGCTGCTGGCCGCCACCTCGCCGACTTGGCAGGGTGACGGCAGCTTCTCGCTGTTCAACTCGGCCTGGGCTCAGGACGATGAGGACCGCGAGGCCAAGGAAGAAGGCCGCCGCGTGCTCCGCGCTCGCGACGTCACCGAGGTCAACCTCTCCGAAGAGTACCGCAAGCTCGCGCGCCAGAAGCGCCACGAGTCCATGCGCTTCCTCAAGGAGATCCTCTCCCAGGGTACCGCCCAGGGCGAGCAGAAGGCCGAGATGATCCTCCGTCTCGCCGACCTCTACTTCGAAGAGGGCCGCGACATCTACCTGGACGAGATGAAGAAGTACGAAGAGGTGTTCGACGCCTGCTTCAACGACGAGCGCTGTGACACCAACAGCATCGACCAGGAAGACTACACCACCGAGTCCCGCGACTGGCAGAGCAAGTCCATCAAGCTCTACCGGCAGATCCTGGCGAACTATCCCCAGTACCAGCGCGCCGACGAGGCGACCTTCTACCTGGCCTCCGCCCTGCTCGACACCGGGCAGCAGGACGCCGCGGTCAAGGAGTTCACCCGCCTGGTCCGGACCTACCCCGAGTCCAAGTGGGTCCCCGACGCCTACGTGCTGATCGGCGAGTACTACTTCGAGAAGAACAACGCCTACAAGGCGCTGGTCGCCTACCAGAAGGCCGCGACCTACCGCGACTCGTCGAAGTACGCCTTCGCGCTCTACAAGCTGGCGTGGTGCTACTACAACGTCGGTGAGTACGGCAAGGGCATCGACACGATGAAGACCGTCGTCGCCCACGCCATGTCCACCAGCGAGTCCAACGACCCCGCCAAGAAGTCCAAGATCCAGCTGCAGGACGAGGCCCTCAAGGACCTGGTCCGGTTCTTCGCCGACGCCGGCGAGATGGACGAGGCCTACGCCTACTTCAACAAGCTGGGCAAGAAGGACCTCATCCGCTCCATGCTCAAGCGGCTGGCCACCACCTACTTCGAGCAGGGCAAGTTCGAGCAGTGCGTCCAGACCTACCGGCGCCTCATCGCCGAGGACCCGCAGTCCAAGGACGCCCCGGACTACCAGAACGAGATCATCGGCGCCTACATGAAGATGGGCAAGAAGCAGGAGACGGTCGCCGAGATCGATCGCCTGCTCAAGACCTACGGCAAGAACAGCGCCTGGGCCCGCGCCAACGCCTCCAACCAGGACGCGCTCAAGCAGGCCGCGAACTACATCGAGAAGAACCTCCGCAAGGTGGCCATCAACTACCACGACGAGGCCAAGAAGCTGGGCAAGGGCCCCGCCGCTCGCGAGAGCTACGCCCTGGCCTACAAGGCCTACTCGGTCTACCTCAGCGAGTTCCCCGACTCCCAGTACTCCTACGATGTGCGCTACGCCTTCGGCGAGCTGCTCTACAAGATCAAGAAGTACGACGAGGCCTACACCCAGTACATGAAGGTCGTCGACACCGACCCGAAGGGCAAGCACTCCGAGTTCTGCTCCGAGTCCGCCATCTTCGCCGCTGACGAGATGATCAAGCGCGAGAAGAAGGCCGGCGGCAACGCCCCCAACCCGGGCAAGGCCACCGAGGCCATCGACCTGACCGAGTGGGAAGGCAAGCTGCTGGCCGCCCTGGACCAGTACTCCAAGCTCTTCCCGGCCTCGGACAAGACCAAGAACATCATCTACAAGTCGGCCTACCTGCTCTACAACAAGAACCACTTCAAGGAGGCGTCCGACCGCTTCCGCGTGGTCATCGGCATGGACCCCTCGTCCAAGGAAGCCGAGCAGGCCGCCAACCTCATCCTCGACTCCTTCGCGCTGGTCGAAGACTGGAAGAACCTCAAGGACGTCTCCAAGGCCTTCTACGACCAGGACGGCCTGGGGTCCTCGAAGTTCAAGCAGGAAGTGTTCAACATCTACGAACGCGCCTCCTTCAAGCTCATCGAGATCACCTTCGCCAAGGACCAGGACAAGAAGGTCGCCGCGGCCTCGTACCGCGACTTCTACGCCGAGTTCCCCGAGAGCGAGGTCGCCGACCTGGCCCTGAACAACGCGGCCGTCTACTACCACCAGGAGGGCAACCTGGCCTCGGCCATGGAGACCCGCCACCTGCTGGTGGACAACTTCCCCAAGTCCGACTTCTACAAGGACCAGGTCGCCTCCCTGGGCTTCGACTACGAGTCCATCGCCGACTTCGACAACGCGGCGATGTGGTACGAGAAGCTCTTCACCCTCGACGCCGACCACGAGAGCTCCCCGGACGCCCTGTACAGCTCCGCGCTCTTCCGTCGCGCCATGGGCGAGTGGCAGCTGGCCATCAAGAACTACGAGAAGTACATCTCGGCCTACCCCGACCGCGACAACGTCAAGGAAGTCAAGCTCGAGATCGCCAAGATCTACGAAGACAACGAGAAATGGTCGGAGGCCTCCAAGGTCTACCAGCGCTTCTACAAGGACGCTGACGCCGAGACCCCGGTCGCCCAGGTCTTCTACGCCCGCCTGCGCTACGGCATGGCCCTGCAGGCCATGGAGCAGACCAGCGCGCTGGACAAGCACTGGGCCGCCTGCGTCAAGGAGATCGGCAAGATCCCCGAGGGCACCGAGCTCGGCACCGGCGTCGAGATCATCGCGCAGATCCTCTTCGAGGTCGCCGAGGCCGAGTACGCCAAGTACGCCGCCAAGCAGATCGACGGCCCCGGCACCCAGAAGCTGGGCCGCCGCGCCACCGACAAGCTGCTCGCCAAGCAGCTCAAGGAGAAGGCCCAGTCCCTGCAGGCCATGGAGACCACCTACGCCAACATCATCAACACCGGTGCTGGTGAGTGGGGTGTCGCCGCGCTGGTGCGCGTCGGCCAGGCCTACGAGAACATGGGCGAGTCCCTCGAGAACTCCTACATCCCCTCCTACCTCTCCGAGGATCAGGTGGAGTTCTACAAGATGGCCCTCGAGGACAAGATCTATCCGCAGGAAGAAAAGGCTGTGGAGTCCTACAAGCTGGCCCTCGAGAAGTCCTTCGAGCTGTCGCTCTACAACGAGAACACCGCCTACGCCATCCGGCGCCTCGGTGAGCTCCGCCCAGACGACTTCCCAGGCCTCGAGGAGGGCTTGCTCGACCCGGGCTACGTCTCCACCCAGACCTTCTCCGCTGACTTCGAGACCGAGCTGTAGGCGAAGGGAGCAGTACCATGAACACCACCAAGATCATCTCCCTGCTCATCCTGGCCGCAGGCCTCACCCTCACCGTCGGCTGCGGCGACAAGCCGCCCCCCGACGATGTCGGTGACCAGGTCGTGGACTACGGCAACCCCAAGCAGAACTTCCGCCTGGGTGTCTACCTCATCGCCGCCGGCCAGACCGCTGGCAAGGTGGACTACGAAGGCGCCTACACGCACTTCTACAACGCCACCATGGGTGACGCGTCCTTCGCCAAGGCCCACTACAACGCCGGCCTCTGTGCCGAGCGTCTGGGCCGCCTGGGCGAGGCCGAGGACCACTTCCGTCAGGCCCTCGACAACGCCGACGGCTACACCGAAGCCCTGCTCGCCCTGGCGTCGGTGCTGTCCAGCCGTGAGAAGAACGACGAGGCCATCGGCCTGTACCGGGACTTCGTCAACGCCAACCCGGACAACATCGAGGTCCGGGCCAGCCTGACCGACGCGCTGATCAACGCCGACCTCCACGACGACGCCATCCTCGAGGCCCGCCAGATCCTGGCGCGCAACAAGGACAGCATCGTGGCCTACACCTCGCTGGCGCGGGTCTACCACGCCCGTGGTGAGTTCGAGATGAGCCTGCTGTGCGCCCAGAAGGCGCTCACGCTCACCGACAAGGACCCGTCCATCTACAACGCCACCGGCGTGACCCACCTCGAGCTCAACAACGAGCCCGCGGCCATCGAGCAGTTCAAGACCGCCATCAAGCTGCAGCCCAACCACCTCGACGCCAACATGAACCTGGGCTGGACCGCCCTGGACTCCGGCGACTACGTGCTGGCCAAGCGCTGCTTCGAGGCGATCATCACCCAGTACCCGGGCAACGTGGACGCGCTGCTCGGTCTGGCGGTGTCCCAGCGTGGCGTCAAGGAGCTCGACGAAGCCTCCAAGACCTACGACAAGATCATCGAGCTCGATCCCAACAACGAGCTGGTCTACTTCAACGCGGCCACCCTGCACGAGAAGTACACCAAGAACTACAAGAAGGCGATGTCCTACCTGCAGTCCTTCGTGGACCGCAACGTGGGCAAGATCGGGCCGGACCACGAGGTCTACGAGCGCATGGAGCGCGTGCGTAAGTCCCAGGAAGCCGAAGAGGCCAAGGAAGCCGAGCGCAAGCGTCTGGAGCAGGAGCGCAAGGAGCGCGAGGAGCGCCAGAAGGAGCAGCTCAAGGTCCTGGCCGAGCGCACCAGCAAGCTCGAGGCCACCATGGCCAAGTACGGCGACTGCGCGGCCATGGTCGAGATGGGCATGGCCGAGATGGGCATGACCGTCGTCGAGCAGGCCAAGATGGTCATCGAGACCAACGAGTTCTCCATGGCCGCGGACATGATGATGTTCTTCGACCAGGTCGAGCCCGAGATCGACGCCATCATCCCGTCCTGCGCCCCCGAGCCTGCGCCGGCCCCTGCCCCCGCCCCGGAAGAGGCCCCGGCCGAGGACGCCCCGGCCGAGGACGCCGCCCCGGCAGAGGCTCCGGCCGAAGAAGCCCCGGCCGAGGAGGCCCCGGCCGAGGAAGCCAAGGTCGAAGAGGCCCCGGCCGAGGAAGCCAAGGTCGAAGAGGCCCCGGCCGAAGAGGCCCCGGCCGAAGAGGCCCCGGCTGAGGAAGCCCCCGCCGAAGAGGCCGCTGCGGAGACCGAGTAGCCTTGCGCCGTCGGCGCCTCGCCGACCAAACCCACTCCCGGTGCGTTCGTTCACGCGAGCGCCCCGGGAGTCGGTCGTTCCGGGGCCCCGCGGAACCGCTCGACCGTTCCACTGTCTGTGTCCCCAGGCCCCATCCGGGGCCTCCAACCCGCCGCCCGACCTCCGTCAGGGTCGTCCGCGAAAACCAGCGTTCTACCGTTCTTTCAGGTGTCAGAATCCCGCGGTCATCCGCGTGTTTGGCACTTTGACCGTAAAGTGACAGCCTCAGCGTTGTCAAAACGGCCCCAGCCAAGCAAAATTCCCCGTCAACGAGGCGTGCTGCGCACGCTTCGGACCATCTTTCCAAGCCGTTGTTCACCCATCCGTCCAACGGCAAGAGATCGCCCCGAACATCGGAGAGGTCGTACCATGAAGCGTCTCATCCTCCCCCTCACCCTGCTGGCCCTCACCGCTACGCCCGCCCTGGCTCAGGACGACGACGATGCCGGCCGCCGGGTCACCTACAAGTCCAAGACCGAGATCGACTTCGAAGCGGTCGAGGTCGCTGGTGAGCTGGTCAAGCCCCAGGGCGCCCTCCTCCTGGACCGCAAGCGCGGTTCCTTCAACCCCCTGATCAAGCTGCGCGCCGACTTCAACGACGAGATGGACTCGTCGGTGGACGAGATCAAGTAGCAGCTCCCGCCTTTTTTCCCTCCCTCGCGAAACACCCTCCGCCGCGAAAAAGGAAGGTTTTCACATGTCCGACTTGGTCCTCACCTTCGAGGTCTTCAAGGCCGACGCGCTCCTCCACAAGGAAGAGTTCAAGGCCGAGAGCGTCACCATCGGTAAGGGTCCCGCTGCGATGCTGCGCGTCGAGAGCGAGTCCGTGGCCGATCTGCACGCCGTCATCAACGTCAACGACGACGGCTCCGTGCAGCTGCTCGACCTCGGCTCCGCCAGCGGCACCTCGGTCAACGGCGAGCCCGTCTCCAACGTGACGCTCACCGCGGGCGACACCATCGAGATCGGCGAGATCCGCGTCGTGGTTGGCATCGACCAGCCCCTGGCGCAGAAGCCCGCCGAGCCCGCCGACCTCGGGCACATCGAGGAAGAGGTCACCGCCGACGGCGTCGTCGCCACCGGCAACCTCGATCTCGAGCACAAGTCCCAGCAGGAGATCCTCCAGGAGGACATCTCCGAAGACGTCATGGCCTTCATCATGCGCTCGGGCACCGCCACCGGTGACCAGGGCATCGATCGCAGCAAGGCCAAGGTCCTCGAGGTCGCCGAGATCTGGGGCGACGTCATCCTGGACGTCAAGCACTTCCCCAAGGGCAGCAAGCCCGTCACCCTGGGCTCCTCCGTCGGCAACCGCTGGCGCTGGCTCGGCATCCCCATCGCCTGGGTCCCTGGCACCTTCGCCAAGATCGCCTGGATGTTCGGCCCGATGCTCTCGGAAGCCCCGGAAGAGTGGAAGAACGACTTCTACTGCCCGCCCGAGTCCCTCCCCAACGATGACTTCAAGCTCTTCAAGTGGGACGGCGGCAGCTACACCTGCACCATCTCCGACAAGTGGGCCGGCTTCGTCGATATCGGCGAGGATCGTCGCACCTTCCAGGAGCTCATCGAGTCCGGCAAGGTCACCTCGATCGGCGGCGGCATGTACACCCTGCCCGTCGAAGATGACACCCGCGTCATCGCCGACATCGGCCACGTGATCTTCTTCGGCCAGATGGTCCATCCGGGCCGCAAGGTCATCTCGAAGCTCACCGACACCCTGGACTACCCCTTCCTGGCCATCACCATCTTCATGATGTTCCTCGGCGTCATGTTCGGTGTCATCCTGGCCACCATGCCGCCTCCCCCCGACAACGAGGTCATGGAGATCCCCGACCGCTTCGTCGAGCTGCTGCTCGAGGAGCCGGAGATCGAGAAGTCCAAAGACCCGGACAAGAACACCGACGCGGGCGAACGCCCCAACGCCAAGAACGAACAACCCAAC
>CAYZVO010000140.1:0-24704 GCA_964481655.1 uncultured Enterobacterales bacterium
GTGCCGCTCAGGGGCAGCATGTTGCGGATGACGATCTCGTCGTCGCGCACCACGGGGCGCTTCTCGACGGTGCCCATGGCGATGACCACCGGCACGTTGCCCGCGGGCATCAGCGCCGGGTAGCCGATGTCCAGCCCGAAGCTGCCGATGTTGGTGATCATGGCCGAGCCGAACATGTTCTCGTGCAGGCCGGTGAAGCGCAGGTTCATGCCGCCTTCGTAGACCGCCCAGCGCATGGCGGTGAACAGGCGCTTGCGCACGGCGTAGGGAAGCTTGGCCATGGAGTCCTTCTTGCGGACCAGCTTGCTCTTGTCCTTGCCCTCGTGCTTGCGCACCCGAGCAGCCATCTCGTCGTGGATCTCGGTGGCGGTCTTGAGGTGCGCGTTCTTGATGCGCACGCCGGACATGTCCTTGCCGCCGACGTCCACCGCCAGGAAGATGGACACATCGTCCCGGGGGTAGATGCGGCCTCGTCGCACGAAGCAGTTGAGGATGGCGGCCTCGTCGGCGAAGGTGCGCGCCACCGCCGCGGTGAAGAGGTGGGTGATGGTGAGCTTGGTGCCCTCGGCCCGGCGCTTGGCGATGTACTCGACGCAGGCGTCGGCCTCGATGGCCAGGGACCCGAGCACCCGGGCGTCGGTGGGGCGGTCGTAGATGACCGTGGCCATCTTCCGCCAGGCGGTGTTGAAGCGGTCGGACATGGGTTCCCTCCGGGCTGCGACGCCTCTATCTAACCACGTCCGGGACTCACCACAGAGGACACAGAGGCTGCCGCCTGCAGGGTAGCGACGTGTGGCGCTGGGCGTCGAGATGGGAGTGGTGGTCCTCGCGATGCCCCTTGGGAGCAGCCGCAACCTGCGCGGATTGACCCCGTGCTTTCGGAGCGCCTCCGCTGCTCGGTGTCTCGGGGCATGGGTTGGCGAGACGACATGCGTACGGAACGGCAGCGCCATCCGGACCTGCGCCGAGCGCCGCTCCCCCTCGTCACCCATCTCCACCCCTTGCTCGAAAGGAGCGGAGCACTCTGTGTCCTCGGTGTTCTCTGTGGTGAACCCAACTGCCGAAGTGGCGACGCTAGAACTCGACCGCGATCCCCGCGAACCCCGAGGGCCAGAACATGGAGCAGGTGCCGTCGAGGCACTGGTCCATGTCGCTGGGCACGGCCGCGACGGCCAGCTCGGAGAGGGGGACCTGCACGTTGAAGGCGGCGCCCACGTAGGGGGCGATGTGGCCGAAGAGCAGCAGCTCGAAGCTGATGCGGGCCCGGGGCACCAGGGTCATGCGGTTCCACTCGGGGCCGATGGACTCGGTGACTGGCATGTAGCTGGCGGCGCCCACGTCCAGATCGAACCAGGCCCGCGCGCCCTGGGTGAGCTGCCCCCCCAGGCCATAGTGGATGTACATCTTGCTGGCCTGCGGGCAGCCCGGCTGGGCGGGATCGCTGCAGAAGCCGTCGCTGCCGGCGCCGAAGACGTTGTACAGCCGGGTCCCACCCAGCTTCAGCTCGGCGTTGAAGGGCACGTCGCTGCCCGCGGAGATGCCGATGCTGTGGCGGCCGTCTTCGACGAAGGACAGCAGGCCGATGGGGGCCTCGGAGCGCTCGGCGATGTTGATGATGCCCAGCTGGGTGCCCTGGACTTCCTTGGCCACGTTGACGATGCCCAGCTGCGCGCCCTTGGTCTTGAGGCCGACGTTGACGATGCCCAGCTGGGTGCCGTCGATCTCCTGGGCCACGTTGACGCCCTGGGAGACCTGCACGCCGTCGAGCTGGCGGGCGTAGTTCAGGCCCACGGCACCCTGGAAGCCGGTCATGCGCTGGTTGGCGATGTTCGCGCCCACGGCGGCCTGGAAGAAGCCGGCGTCACCGCTGACCTGGTTCACGCCCACCGCGCCCATGGCGCCGGCCATGTCGCCGCCCACGAAGTTGCCGCCGATGGTGGCCATGGCCCCGGTGGCGTCGCCGGTGACCCGGTAGGCCCCCAGGCTGATCTCGAGGCCCTCGAGCTCGGCGGAGCGACCCACCAGCCAGTTCAGCACCAGGTGGTCGTTGACCTCGTCGCTGGTGGGGATGGAGGGCAGGAAGGTCATGCGGAACCAGGACTCGGGCAGATCCGGGTCGCGGGTGATGGTCGGGCCACCGCGGGCCCGGGCCAGCTCGCCCCGGCTCCAGGAGAGATCCTCGGCGCCCAGCGCGGTGCTGTTGCCGGTGCGCAGGGTGAAGGCTTCCTCGGCGAAGCGCTCTTCCTGACGCACGATCAGGGTGTACTCACCGGGGGCGAGGCCCAGCTCCACGGGGGAGCCTTCGGGCTTCTCGAGCTCGACCACCAGGCGACCCTCGGCGTCGCGGATGCTGGTGCGGCCGCGGAGGTTGTCCGCCAGGGTCAAGGCCGCGGTGGTGGTGCGCAGGTCGGTGAGCACCAGGTCGCCGCTGCCGGCCATCTGGATGTCGTAGCCGGGGTGCTGGGGGCCGTAGCTGGTGCGCTCGGTGCCCCGCAGGGTGGCGTGGAAGGCGTACTGGTAGGCCTCGTTGAAGGTGACCTTGCCGTCGCGGCTCATGTCGGCGGCGCCGCGCAGGCCGGTGACCAGCGCGTGGGTGAAGAACGAGCCCTCGATGCGGTCGGCCTCCTGGGCGGCCTCGTCGGCTGAGCTGGAGGTCAGGTAGGCGTAGCCCTTGACCTCGTTGGATGAGTCCACCAGGAACGGGGCCCGGCGCACCGAGCCTTTGCCGCGCACCATGGCGCCGCTCGAGCAGGAGTCGAGGATCCCGATGCGCACATCTGCGGGCAGATCGCCCACGTCGGAGCGCAGGTCCTTGTACTCGTAGTGCTCGCCGCCCAGCAGCAGGCCGGTCTCGTCGGAGTGGCCCGAGTAGTAGAAGACGACCTCGGTGCGGGGGGCGGTGGAGGCCTCGAGGCGCTGCTGCATCACCGTGAAGGCCCGGGTCAGCTCGGCCCGGTCGGGGTCGGAGAGCATGATCCGGTTCTGGGGGGCCACGCCGCCCAGATCCACGAGCACATCGCCCATGGCCACCGCGTCGGAGTGGGCGTAGCGCAGCTGGACCCGATCGGGGCCACCGTCGTTGGAGCCCACGACCATGGCGTAGCGCTGGACCGCGATGGGCGCGCCTTCGGACGCAACAGCGACGCCGGGGCCTGCGAGCCCCAGCGCCAGGATGGCGGAGGAAACAAGGCTTTGGTTCATCGCTGTTCCTTGTCGATCCTCACTGAGAGCTGCTCGAGGTTGGCCGGCAGCGGCAGATCCCGCTCACCAGCCTGGCCGGTGCTGGCCAGCCGCGCGGCAGCGTCGATCACGGCCTGGACGTCGATGGGCTGTTCCGAGCTCACCATGAAGTATCGCTCGTAGTTCGGAGCATCGTCCAGCTCTCCGGAGAAGGGCAGCTTGCGCTCGCCGTCCACGGCCAGCCGGGTCGAGCCGCCGGGCTCGGCGGGGAAGTGCAGGGTGACGGCGCCGCGGCCGTCGATGGAGACGATGACGCCGTGCTGCTGGCCGCCGGCGATGTAGGCCAGCTGGAGCTTCTCACCGGCGCGGGCGGCGGTGCCCTCCTTCATCAGCTCGCCCTGCTCGTCACCGACGTCGCGGTAGACCAGCAGGCGGGTGTCCAGGCCCTTGGCGGTGGTGACGGTGAAGCCGTCGTCGATGGGACCGGTGGGCTCGGTGTCGAGCATGGGCAGCACGACCACCAGGGCGATAGCGGCGGCGGCGATGGGGCCGGCGATGCCCAGCAGCCAGCGGCGGCGGCCGCCGCCTTCGCGGGCGGCCTGATCGGCCTCGGCCCGGCGCAGGTGCTGCCTGCGGCGCAGCTCGGCGGCGACCTGCCGCGGCGTGTGGGCGGCGAGGATCTCCTCGTCGCTCTGCTGCAGGGCCTCGAGGCGCGCGGTCAGATCACCCCGGGGGGTGAGCCCAGCGCGGACGGCCTCGGCCTCGGCCTTGAGCCGGGCGCGGATGGCCTCGCTCTCGTCGGGGGGGAGCTCGCCGAGCGCGTAGCGCTCGAGCTTCCAGTCGGGGACAGGGGGGGGCGCTTCGGTCATGCCAGGCTTCCTTCCAGCTCGGCCACGTGGGCGCGCAGGGTCCGCAGACGCTTGCGCACACCAGAGACGGAGAGGCCGTGCTCGCGGGCGACCTCCTCCAGCGTCATGCCGTCGAGCAGATGCATGACGGCCATGGTGCGGGTGGAGGGTTGCTCTCGCTCGAAGATGCGTTCCAGCCACTGCTTGGCGCCCGTCCGTTCTTCGCTGTCGGGCGCGCAGGCAATCCGCTCGAGCAGATCGTTGTCGTAGTGGGCGGGCTTGCGCCGTTTCGTGCGCAGCTTGTTGAGGCAGACGTTGGTGGCCGTGCGGTACAGGAACGAGGAAGGATGGTCCAAGTTGAGCTTTGCGCGTCTGCGCAAGACCTCGACAAAGACATCGTGCATCGCGTCCACTGCGAGCTCCTCGTCATGGAGCAGCGACCGGCAGCGGCGCAGCACCATGGGTCCATACCTTCGATAGAATTCCTCTACGTCTACGGCCAAGGGGGACTCCCTGTCTGACCTCGCCCCTTTTTACACGGGGGGTAGAAAATGCTGTCACCTCGAAAGCACGCTGGTTCTTCCAGCGCGCCTCCGACGGCGATGCACCGCGTTCTCTTCACCCGTTTTCACCCGGCCGCGCCACCCGACCCCGATCCCTGGATGCTCGAGGTAGCATGGGGGGCCTCCAGCGCCCGAGCTCATCCATGCGCATCTGCCCGCTCATCCTCGCCGCCCTCATCGGCTGCCCGCGACCCGACGGCGACGGCACCCGGGTCACCGGCGAGCTGGGTGGCGAGGCCTTCCTGCCCGGCACGGTGGTCTTCGACGAGTTCGGCGCCGGCCCCGGGGACACGGCCAGCCCCGAGCAGCAGGAGCTGATGCTCGTGCTGGCCGACGGCCCGGAGATCTGCCCGCTGCTGGGCCCCCTGTTCCACTACAGCTGGCTGCGCTGCGAGTCGGCCTGCGAGGGGCTGTACGCCGGACAGGCGCTGTGGCCGTCGGGCGAGCTGCGCACGGTCTGGGTGGACGCGGTGGTGGATGGCGAGGTCGAGGCCGCCTACCAGCTGGCCCGCGACGAGGGGCCTGGGCTGTTCACGGCCACCTACCGCTCCTTCGACATCAGCCCCCTGGCCGAGCTGGATCAGCAGGGCTGCTTCGACACCTGCAGCGCCGACTACGGCTTCCTGATGGTCGAGCAGGTGGTGGCCAGCGTGGGCGATCTCGAGATCGACGCCTACAGCATCGATCAGCTCGACGGCGAGCTGGACCTGCTGTTCTCACCGGGGGATGTGCAGGCGAGCTTCGAGGCGCCCTGGTGCCCGATGGGGTTGCACAATCCGTAGGGGAGGGGTTCCCTCCCTCCCGGACGCGATGGACGCTACATCGCCTCCACCAGCGACGGGATCTTCTCCACCTGGTACGACCTCAGATCGTTGACCAGATCGGCGTGGGACCACTCGTACTCCCAGGCCAGCTCGCCGGCCTCGGTGATCTCGAGGATGCGGCGGTAGGCCACCACCAGGCGGTTGCCGTTGGGCTGCAGGTCCACGTCGCCGGCGGAGGCCACGTACCACCAGTCGTCGGCCAGCTGGCCCGGGTACTCCCAGACGATCTCGGCGGTCATGGCGTCCTCGTCCAGGACGTACTCGAGGATGCGGGTGTAGCCGCGCTGGGAGCTGCCGTTGTCGTGGATCAGGAAGTGGCCGTCGCCCATGGGCTCGAAGGCGTGGCTGTAGGCGAACCATGGCTCGGGGTGCTCGGGGTCCGGGGCGAAGTCGCCGCCCTCGCCCAGGGTCCAGATGATGTCGCCGGTGGCCCGGTCCACCTTCCAGACCTGGCCGTGGACCCAGGAGTTGATCCAGACCACGTCCTCGTCCAGGTCCACCTCGACGCTGTTCATGTGGGTCCACCACAGGCCCAGGTAGACGTCCTCGAAGGCGTAGGGGATGTGGTCGAAGGCCGACCAGGACCAGACCTCGACGTTGTCCTGGTCCAGCTGCACGACCCGGTCGCCCTGGACCTGCTCGTCCTCGATGGTCTCGTACTGGGACTCCACGGCGACGCGGTCGCCGTTGTCGAGCATGTGCAGCACGTGGTGCAGCTGGCCGTCGGTGATGTTGACCAGGTCGGGATCGCCGGGCTGCTCGGGGCCGGCCCAGGACTCCCGGCCCATCAGGTCGATCTGGAAGGCGTGGTCGCCGGGCTCCACGTTGGGGCCCACCAGCACCTCGCGGGACTCGGGGATCCAGCTGGCCTGGATGTCGGCCCCGGCGGAGTCGCCGTCGCGGATGTAGTACCAGACCACGATGCCGTCTTCGTCGAGCAGCTCGACGATGGCGGGGCCCCGGGAGCCGGTCATGACGTTGGTGAGCACCCAGCCGGGCTCCAGGCTGTCGGGGATGGAGCTGTGCAGGGTGCCCTGCAGGTAGATCTCCGGCAGGGGGCCGGCCTCGAAGTCCAGGGGATCCGAGCGGCGCTCCTTGCCCCCTTCGTCGGTGGAGACGGCCTCGAGCTGGTAGGCGCCCTCGGCGTGCATGCCCACCACGATGACCTCGTGCTCGGTGCTCAGGGCCTCGTCGCCCACCCGGAACAGGCCCGCGCCGTCCTGGCTGACCTCGACCCAGGAGCTGGCGGGATCGTCTGTGGTCCAGGTGACGACCGCGGAGATGTCGCAGACGGGGTTGGTCTTCACGCTGGCGTCGAGGACGGGGTCGCAGCCGGCGGCCAGCAGGAGGATGCAGGGGAGGGCGGTGCGCATGGGGTGTCCTCGTCTCAGGGCAGCAGCACCGGTATCCAGCAGCGGCCCTTGATGGGGATGCCTCCGTGGTGATCCTTGCTGCGGGTTCCGTCGCCGTCCCAGTAGTACCAGCGTCCCACCTTCTCGCCGTCGAGGTAGGCGCCGCGGGAGGCCCGCTTGCCGTTGTCGTGCCAGCGGGCGTGGCAGCCCTGGGCCAGCCCCTCTTCGTAGGCGCCCAGGCCGCGGATGGTGCCGTCGGGCCACCACAGGGTCACGTCGCCGTGCAGCAGGCCGTCCACATACTGGGCCCGGGCCCGGCGCTGGCCGGTGTCGTACCAGGACTCGAACTGCCCCGCGAGCAGGCCCTGCTCCATGAAGCCCTTCCAGGCTTTGACGCCGTTGTCGTACCAGCTGTTCCAGGTGCGCACCGCCAGGCCGTTGCGGCACACGCCCTTCTCGTGGCGCTTGCCCGAGTCGGCGTACTGGGTGGCGTAGCGGCCGTCGTCGGCGTCGGTGGGGCACTCGAGGGGGACGTCGCCCTCGAGGATCGGGATGCCGTGCTCGTCTGTGATGACGGACTCGGCGGCGGGGTCCTCGAGGGGCTCGCTCACCGTGGGCTCCGCCTCGTCGGCCTGGACCGGGGCGGCCAGCAGCAGGGTCGCGGCGATGAGCAGGTGGCGAGGGGGCATTCGGTGGGTCCCGGGGGGGCACACACCGTATGCGGTGGGAGGCAGGGGTGACAAGTCCGGGCGCTACGGCAACGCCAGGTAGGTGTCCCCGGTCTGCAGCTGAGTGTTCATGCTCGAGCTCTGGCGCCACACGCTGCGGGTCGAGCCGCAGTCCGTGCCCGCCACGGTGGTGCTGACGGTGTGGTGGCCCGAGCGCCATTGGACCGAGGGGTCGTACCACAGGGCGCCAGGCCCGCCGCTCGCGCTGACGGTGTAGGCCTGCCCGGCCTGCAGCCAGAGCTGCTGGGGCAGGAACCAGAGATCGTCCGCCAGCCGGCAGCCGTCTCTCACGGCCGCCTCGCTGCGTTCGATGAGCGTGTCGCTGGACAGACCCCGTGCGTACCCGGACTCGGTCGAGCTGGACCAACCCGCAGCCGACACGAAGGCGGCGTCCGCCTCCCAGATGCAGGTGGTGCGGGCGGTGGTGGCGCTCCAATTGTCCACGCCCGGTGGCAGCACCTGCACCCTGCCCACGAGGCCCGACGCCCGGATGGACGCCTGCCAGTGGCGCTCCCAGGCGCTATCGCAGCTCGAGCCCAGCCCGGTGGTGTGGGTCGAGGTGGCGGCGTTCCAGTAGACGTACCTGCCCCTCATCGCCCAGGACCGGACACCGGCGGGGTGGCAGGCGGGCCCCCAGCAGTCCTCGTCCTCGCAGTCGGTCAGGCCGTCGTTGTCCCCGTCCAGGCCGTCGTCGCAGGCCAGCTCGATGCAGGCACCGTCCTCGGCGCAGGTGGCGTCCTCGCAGTCCACCAGCCCGTCGCCGTCGTCGTCGATGCCGTTGGAGCAGTCTTCGCAATCGTCCGCGCCGTCGCAGTCCTGGTCCACGCCGTCGCAGAGATCCACGGCGCCGGGGTGGGTGTCGAAGTCGGTGTCGTCGCAGTCGGTGTCGTCCTGGACCATCCCGCTGGGCAGGTCGCAGCGCTGCTCGCCGGTGGCCGGATCGCCGCGACCGTCTCCGTCGGCGTCGATGTACCAGGTGACCCAGGGGGCGTCGTCCTCGTCGATGTCGCCGTCGCAGTCGTCGTCGAGGGTGTTGCAGACCTCGGTGGCCCCGGGGTTGACGGCGGCGTCGCGGTCGTCGCAGTCCCCGCCGATGTCGCGGTGGCCAGGGGGGGCGTCGCAGCGTACCCGGGTGTCCTCGTCGTCCCCCCAGCCGTCGCCGTCGTCGTCGTCGTACCAGGTGGTCGGGTCCACGGGGTCGTCCCCGTCATCGGTGGCGCCATCGCAGTCGTTGTCTATGTCGTTGCAGCGCTCCTTGGCCTCGGGGTGGACTTCGGGGTCGTGGTCGTCGCAGTCCCGGGCGAGGGTGGCGTCCAGCAAGCCCTCCGGGGCCTCGCAGGAGGCGAGCCAGCGGTCGGGGCTGGCCCAGCCGTCACCGTCCATGTCCAGGTGCCAGGCCTCGGCGTCTGCGGCCTGTTCGTCGATGGTGCCGTCGCAGTCTTCGTCCACGCCGTCGCAGTGCTCGGTGGCGTCGGGGTGGATGTCGGGGTCGCTGTCGTCGCAGTCGCCCGCCAGGGAGCTCGCGCCCTCTGGCCGGGTGCAGGCAGCACCCAGCGCCGCGGCGCCGTAGCCGTCGTCGTCGGCGTCGGTGAACCAGGGCACGGCGTCCACGGCGTCTCCGTCGATGGCGCCGTCGCAGTCGTCATCCCGGCCGTTGCAGATCTCGGCCTGACCGGGGTGGACGGTCGCGTCCAGGTCGTCGCAGTCCCCCGCGACCCCCGTCCAGCCGTCACCGTCTCGGTCGTCGAGGTCCTGGGTCGGCCCGCAGCCCGGCGTCCAGCTCAGCCCGATCAGGAACACGGCCACGAGGCCGGGGAAGACGCGGCTCATGGGGACACCTGGTAGCTGCTGCCGGACTCGAGCCCGGCGTAGGAGATCCAGGTCCAGTGGCGGGAGCGCTCCTGGTTCCAGCAGGCGACCGAGTGGGCCTCGTAGCTGCTGCGACCCCTGGATGAGGCCAGCGGGCTGTCGGGCCGGTACCAGGGGGCGCCCGGCACGCCCCACCGGGCGCTGGGCCAGATGTAGGTGGTGTGCACGCTGTAGCCGGCGTAGCCGCGGCTCGCGCCGAGCCACACCGCACCAGGCAGGAACCAGCCCTCGGTGCCCAGCCGGCAGCCCGGCTCGACCTCGAGCCCGGCCCGTTGGATGGGGATGGAAAAGGAGAACCCCCACATGGCGCCGTGGGAACTCCGCGCGTGCCACTCTTCGAGGGCCACCGAGGCGGTGGCGATGCGCCAGGAGCAGGTGGTGCGGGCGGTGGTGGCGCTCCAGGAACCCGCACCGCTGGGGAGGACCTGCACTGTGCCCGCGATCCCGTACAGGCGGGCCTGGTAGGACTCCCGGCCGCCGCCGCCGTAGTCCCAGCAGGTGGAGCCCTCGCGGCGCGTAGTCGCCCGGTACCAGCTCACAGCAGACGCGTCGTGCACGCGGCTGCGGGCCCCCGCCGGGTGACAGCTGGGCCCCCAGCAGTCGTCGTCTGCGCAGTCCACCAGCCCGTCGCCGTCGTCGTCCACGCCGTCGTCGCAGATCAGCTCGAGGCAGGCGGCGTCCTCGGCGCAGCGGGCATCCTCGCAGTCCAGCAGGCCATTGCCGTCGTCGTCCAGGCCGTTGTCGCAGATCTCGCAGCCTTCGTCGGCGCCGTCACAGTCGTCATCCACGCCGTCGCAGAGATCTTCGGCCTCCGGGTGGATGGCGGGGTCGCCATCGTCACAGTCGCTGGCGTCCAGCACCAGGCCGTCGGTGCTCCCGCACGGCACGAGCCCTGCGTCCGGGTCGCCGTAGCCGTCGCCGTCGGCATCTGCGTACCAGGTGGTGCCCACCAGCCCCGACTCGTCGACCTCGCCGTCACAGTCGTCGTCGATGCCGTTGCAGTCCTCGGTGGCGTCGGGGTGGACGGCGGGATCGCCGTCGTCGCAGTCGCCGCCTTGCGCCTCGGTCCCGCTGGGCTGCTCGCAGGAGCTCGGGGCGAGGGGCTCCCCGCCCCAGCCGTCACCGTCGGCGTCTCGATACCAGACATCGGCGCCCCATGCGTCCTCGTCGATGAGCCCGTCGCAGTCCTCGTCGACGCCGTTGCAGTACTCCGGGGCCCCTGGGTAGGTGCCACGCTCCGCGTCGTCGCAGTCTCCTGCGCGAGACACGCCACCGTAGGACGCGTTGCCGCAGGCACGCCAGGAGTCCTCCGCGTCACCCCAGCCGTCGCCGTCGGCGTCTCGGTACCAGACCGCCCCGTCGATGGCGTCCTCGTCGGTGGAGGCGTCGCAGTCGTCGTTCTTGCCGTTGCAGCGCTCCGCTGCGCCCTCGTGCACTTCGGGATCCCGGTCGTCGCAGTCGCCTTCGCGATCCACGTAGCCAGGGGTCCAGGGGCAGACGGCGGTGGGGTGGGAGGTGGCCCCGAAGCCGTCACCGTCGGCGTCGGGGTAGGCGATGATGGCGTCGATGGCGTCGACGTCGCCCTCGCCGGCGCAGTCGGTGTCCTGGCCGTCGCAGGTCTCGTCGGCGCCGGGGTGTGCCCGGTGGTTGTGGTCGTCACAGTCGCCGTCGGTGGTGGTCCAGCCGTCCTGATCCAGGTCCACGTCGCCGTCGCGCACGGGACCACAGGCGCTGGCCAGCAGCGCGGTCGCCACGATCATGGTCCAGGTTGGTGCCAGCTCCGAGTTCGCTCCCTCGAGTGCACAGTGGCAGGACCGGGCGGTGGCGATCCCTCCGCCATCGTTCAGATCGGTTCCACGTGGAACTGCGGGGCCCCCTGTGGAGGCGGTATGATTCCGGTTCCCATGACCCGCACCCTCGCCCCGCTCCTGCTCGCCACCCTCACCCTGGCCTCCACCCCGGCCCAGGCCATCGATCCCGGCGCCACCCGCTACCTGGACGACGCCTCGGAGCTGTTCTGGTTCCTGCAGATCACCGACACCCACGTGGGCGCCAACCTCGGGTACGGGACCCAGGACACCGACAACCTGGCCTGGGTGCTCACGGCGGCGGATGAGGTCATCCGGCCGGAGTTCATCGTGAACACCGGCGATCTGGTGGACGCCACCAACGGCTACCTGGTGCCCACGGCCCAGTACCAGGACGAATGGGACGAGTACAACGAGGTGCTCGCCGAGCAGACGGTCACCTTCTTCCACGATCTGCCCGGCAACCACGACACCTACTTCGACGAGGGCGCCACCTACTACATCGGCAACGCCCTGATCGGCACGGCCTACGGGGTCTGGCACGAGGCCTGGTCCCACGCCTTCGACTACGGCGAGTACGTCTTCGTGGGTATGAACAGCGCCGACACCACCGGCTCGTGGGCCGGCTTCGACACCCCGGAGCTGACCGACGATGAGCTGGCCTTCGTGAGCGAGTCCCTGGACGCCTACAGCGACGCCAGCCTGGCCTTCGTCTTCTCCCACCACCCCCAGTGGGACCTCGAGGGCGGCGGCGACGAGGCGGCCGCGATCCTGGCCGAGCACGGGGTGTCGGTCTGGGCCTCGGGCCACGTGCACGCCCACTCGGCCCAGCAGCGGGACGGCACCCTACACCAGGTGCTCGACTCGGCGGGCAAGGGCAGCGAGCACAACCTGGGCCTCTTCGCGGTGGACGGCAACGGCGTGTCCACCCGGGCCTACGACATCGATAACTGGCCCTATGTGCTGATCACGGCCCCGGTGGACGGCGCGCTGGGGGGCGAGAACCCCCACGCCTACCCGGTCTCCCGCAACCACGAGGAGAACCCCGTGCGGGCCTTGATCTTCGACCCGGAGGAGCCCCTCTCGGTGAGCTTCTCGGTGGACGGCGGCGAGGCCCAGAGCATGGAGCGCATCGGCCCCGCGGTCTGGCAGGGGGCGTGGGACGCGACGCTCTACGAGGAGGGCCTGCACGAGATCAGCGTGGTCGCGGTCACCTCGTCGGGCTCCGACGCCCACTTCGTCGAGGTGACCACCGCGGTCACGGCCTGCGATGACGGCGTGGACAACGACGGCAACGGCTACGTGGACCACGACGAGGACGGTGGCTGCGACGGCCCCTCGGACGACGACGAGTCCGGCTGGACTCCGCCGGAGGACACCGCCTACGCGGACACGGCGCCGCCGGACAGCGACCCGCCCCAGGACAGCGACCCGCCGGGAGAGAGCGACCCACCCCTGGACTCGGGCGAGACCGGGGACAGTGACGGCCCCACCGAGCCTGGCCTCGAGACCACCGACGGCTGCGGCTGCACCACCGGCGGCGCCCTGCCCAGCCTCGGGCTGGTGGCGTTGTTGATCGGGACGGTGGTGCGGCGGCGCTACGCCAGCGGCAGGTAGATCCGGAAGCTCGATCCTTCGCCCTCGACGCTGTCGACGCTGATGCGGCCGCCCAGCTCCTTGACGATGCGGGCAGAGATCGCCAGCCCCAGGCCGGTGCCTGGGATCCCGCGGGCGGCCTTGCTCTGGGCGCGCTCGAACTCCTGGAAGAGCTGGGGCAGGAAGGCCTCGGGGATGCCGATGCCGGTGTCCTGGACCTCGACACAGGCCATGGCTGTGTCGTCGCCAGGCGCGGTGGTCCGGATGAACACCGATCCGCCGTTTTTGTTGTAATGAATGGCGTTTTCGGTGATGTGGGACAGGGCGGCCAGGAGGCTGAAGCGGTCGCCTCGCACCACCAGGGGCTCGGGGGGCAGCTCGAGATGCACCGAGACCTGCGTCGAGCGGGCGTCCTCGCGGGCGTCGGCGGCCAGGCCCTCGAGCAGGCTGCCCAGCTCGCAGCTGGCGTCGGGCTGGATCAGGGCGCCCGCGTCGATGCGCGCCAGGGCCAGCCAGTCGTCCACGATGGCCAGGGCTTCCTCGAGCCGCACCACGGAGCGGTCCAGCCAGGGCTTGGTGTGGGCGGCCTCGGGCCGGGCGTCGGCGTCTTCCTGGAGCAGGTCCAGGTACTGGCGCACTGCGACCAGGGGGGACTTGAGCTGGTGGGAGACCACGGTGATGAAGCGCCGCTCCCGCAGCGCGCGCAGCTCGGGGGCTGTGTCGCTGGCGCTGTCCTGGGGCTCGAGGCGGTGCTCGTCGGCCACTGAGGGCTCCGATGGGGCGGGGAGCATTCTTTATAGATCCTCACAGAGTGCGGTACCAGGGCTGCCTGTCAGGGATGAGTGACGAAACACCCGCGCCCCTTGGCGACTCATCCTGGGTGAACACGAACGACACCGTCCCCCCTGGAGGATCCCATGAACAGCCAGCCCATCACCGTCACCACCGCTTCCTTCGAGACCGAGGTCAATGGCGCCAGCGAGCCTGTGGTCGTGGACTTCTGGGCCCCCTGGTGCGGTCCGTGCAAGCAGATCGGCCCCGTGCTCGACGAGCTCGCCTCGACCTACGCCGGCCAGGTCAAGGTCGCCAAGGTCAACGTGGACGAAGAGCCCGCCCTGGCCCAGGCCTTCGGCGTGCGCGGCATCCCCACCCTCACGGTGCTCCACCGCGGCAAGAGCCTCGGCCAGATGGTCGGCTTCCGCGGCCGCCCGGCCCTCGAGGACCTGTTCGCGGATCTGGCGAAGCTCGAGCCGGTGAATTGAGCCGCTGAACGCGGAGTTCTCAACGCACCTTTGACGGTCAGCAGGCTCGGTCCCCAATAAGGGGCCCCATGCTCAACCTGGCCGGAACAGCGGTACGCGGGATCAGCATCGGCGGCGTGGAGACCTGCATCCAGCTGCCGGGGCTCGATCTGTGCTTCGACATCGGGCGGGCACCCCGCTCGGCGGTGCACCGCTCGCGGGTCGCCTTCACCCACGCTCACCTGGACCACATGGGGGGCGTGGCCATGCACGTGGCCACCCGGGCGCTGACCAGCCTCGAGCCGCCCACCTACCTGATGCCGGCCAAGGCCGAGGAGCCCTTCCGGGCCATGCTCAACGCCTGGCGCCGGCTCGATCGCTCCCGGCTGCCCTGCCACATCGTGCCCATGGAGCCCGGCTCCACCTTCGCCCTGAGCGAGCGCCAGGAGCTGCGGGCCTTCGCGACCCGGCACACGGTGCCCTCGGTGGGGTACGCGGTGTACTCGAGCCGGGACAAGCTCCGGCCCGAGTTCCACGGGCTGCCCGGCCAGGAGCTGCGGCGGCTGCGGGAAGCGGGCGAGGCCATCACCCGGTCCGTGGAGTCCTGCGATGTGGCGGTCCCAGGGGACACGAGCATCGACGCGCTCGACGAGCAGCCCTGGCTGTACCGGGCCCGCCTGCTGATCCTCGAGGCCACCTTCCTGGACGATCGTGTGGACGTGGAGGCCTGTCGGAGCAAGGGTCACGTGCACCTGGACGAGATCCTGGCGCGCGCCGATCGATTCGAGAACCAGGCCATTCTGCTGACACACTTCTCCGCGCGGTATGCTCTGGCGGAGATTCGGGCGATACTGTCGGAACGTCTCCCTCCCTCCCTGCGGGAGCGGGTCCACCCCCTGATCCCCGGAGCCTGATCCGCGGCCCATGTCCAAAGACAAGCCACCCCCGGCCTGCCCGACGCTGCCGGAACGCTACTCCCCGCTGCCCACCGCCGAGGCGGCGCTGCTGGGATCCGGTGGCATGGCGGATGTGTTCCGGGCTCGCGATCGTCTGCTGGGCGACGAGGTGGCCATCAAGGTGGTGCGCCAGGACGTGATGGAGGCCCCGGAGTTCCGGCCGCGCTTCGAGCGCGAGGTGGCCATCTCCGCGGGGGTGGTCCACCCCCACCTGGTGCCCCTGCACGACCTGGGTGAGCTGCCCGACGGGCGCCCCTACCTGGCCCTGGCCCTGGCGGACTCCGGCTCGCTGCTCGAGCTGCGGCGCACCAACCCCCCCTGGCCCCTGCTGCGCCGCCTGCTGGACGAGACCCTCTCGGCCCTGTCCTGCCTGCACGCCCGAGGCATCCTGCACCTGGACGTCAAGCTGTCCAACGTGCTGCTGCACCGCGGCCGCGACGGCAAGCTGCACGCCTGGCTGTCGGATCTGGGGCTGGCCAAGGCCCTCGAGCAGCGCGAGGCCTTCCAGGGCACCCTGGCGGGCACCCTGTCCTACATGCCCCTCGAGGTGCTGCTGCGGCGCTACGGCGAGATCGGGCCGGCCGCGGATCTGTTCGCCGTGGGTGTCTTGATCTATCGCCTGGTCTCGGGCACCAACCCCTTCAAGGACCAGGGCGTCCCGGCCCACATCAACCTGCGCTACCGGCCCCCCAAGCGGCTGCCGGTGCGGCGCGGGTTGACCATCCCGCCGGGGCTCGAGGAGATCGTCCTCACCCTGGTGCAGCCGGATCCCCGCACCCGCTTCGACCTGGCCGCCGACCTGCGCGCTGCGCTGGCGTCGCTGCAGCGCCTGGACGACGACCGCGAGGACGAGCACCCCTTCGACGCCTCCCAGCAGCGGGCCTCGGCCCCGCCCACCGACGTGCACGGCGAGGAGCACAGCTCATCGAGCTGGTCCTGCGACGATCCCGTGTTCGGCGACCCCCGCGAGCCCCCGCGCTGGAACCGGCCCAACCTGGGGCCCGTCCCCTTCCGCCCCCTGCCGGAGCCCGGCCTGGGCGCCCGGGCCCGCGCCTCGCTGCCGCTGTTCGCGCTGCGGGAGATCCCCCTGGTGAGCCGCGAGGACGCCCTGCAGCAGCTCTGGGACCAGGCCCGCGCGGTGGCCGCGTCGGGCAAGCCCGCGGCGGTGATCCTCGAGGGCGAGGCCGGCGTGGGCAAGAGCCGGCTGGTCCGCGCGGTCGCTCGATCCCTCGAGGAGACCGGCCACTCGGTGGCCATCGAGGTCGGGTTCTCCCAGCACGGTGGCCCCGCCGACGGCTACCAGGCCGCGGTGCGCCGGGTCCTGCGCCTGGTGGGCGACGATCCGGAGCTCACCCGCTCCCGGCTCGAGCGCTGGATCGCCCGGGACTGCCAGGCCATCACCTCCGAGGTGCTGCTCGAGGCCGAGCTGCTCCAGCGCTGGGGCGTGCCCGCCAAGGGCCAGGAGCCGGTCACCCCGGCCATCGCCCGTGAGTACCTCTTCCAGCACATGCAGCGCTACGCCTGGCGCGGCCTGGGGCTGCTGATCATCGAGGACGCCCACTGGTGCCAGGCGGACGATGACGGCGCCGAGCTGGCCGCCACGGTGCTGCAGCTGGGGCTGCCGGTGCTGGCCATCGTCACCACCCGCACCAACCCCCTGGACATCCACCCCTCCGCCCGGTCCTCCCTGCGGGCCCTGCGGGACCTGGGGGCGACCTCCATCGCCCTCGAGCCCCTGCCGGCCACGGCGATGTCGGATCTGGTGGACGAGTACCTGCCCCTCGAGCCGGCCCTGGCCGCCGAGGTGGCCCGCCGCAGCGAGGGCAACCCCCTCTTCGCCCGGGAGCTCATCGGGCAGTGGTGCCGCGAGGACGCCCTGGTGGCCGACTACGGACCCCTGGGCCGCATCGGCCGCAGCGCCCACGAGGGCCTGCGCTACCGGCTGGCTGCTCCCCGCATGGAGACCATCCCGGACGACATCCGCTCCCTGCTCTCCGCGCGGCTGTCCACCCTGATCCTCCGGGCCCGCAACGCCGCGGTGGTGGGGCGGGCACTGGATGTGGTGGGCGTAGCCGGCAGCGGCCTGCCCTGGTCGGTGCTGTCCCGCGCCGCGGGCCCCGGGCTGCACGATCTGGTCGAGGGTGGGCTGGTGTCCCGCCGGGATCGGAGCTGCGTCATCGAGCACGCCATGCTGGCCCAGCTGCTGCGGGAGCGGGTGCAGGGCCAGGGCGCCGTGAAGGCCCACCTGGCGCTGGCGGACGCCTGGCGGGTCGCCGCCCGCCATCCCCGCGCCCAGGTGGCCGTGGGTCACCACGAGCTGGCCGCCGGCCGGCCGGAGCAGGCGGTGGAGCCGCTGATGGCGGCGGTGGAGTGGCTCGAGGTCGCCGGCAACGTGGGCGAGCTGCGGGCCGCGGCCCAGGAGCTGAACCGGGCCGCCCTGGCGGTGGGCACCGACGAGCGCCCGTGGGTGCTCGCCCAGCTGGCCCTGGCCTCCGCCGATCGGGCCGCGGGCTCCGTGCCCGACGCGCTCAAGCGCATCCAGACCCTGCTCGAGCGGGAGCTGACCGACGCGGACCTCGCCATCGAGGTGGCCGCCCAGTACGTCAACACCCTGGACTACGAGCCCCGCGCCAACCTGGGCCTGCCCGCCCTCGAGCTGGTGGAGCCGATGCTGAGCATCGCCTCCCCCTCGGCCCGCGCCCGCTGGCACCAGGCTCGGGCTGCCTGCCTGCTTCACCTGGGCCGGGCCCGCCCCGCCGAGCGCGAGCTGCGGGACGCCCTGGACGTGGTGGAGCGAGATCCACAGCGGGCAGAGGTGCTGTTCCAGCTGGGCAAGGCGGTGGAGCCCCACGATCTGGACCGCGCCCTGACCCTGCTGCAGGAGGCCAGCCAGCTGGCCGGACGGGTCGGCTACGTGGCCCTGCAGTCCCAGGCCCGGGCGGTCATGGCCCGCATCCTGGGGATGCGCGGGCAGTGGACCCGGGGCCAGAAGATGGCGGAGCAGGCTGAGCGCAACGCGCTGGCCATCGGCTTCCACTGGCAGGTGCCCCTGTTCCGCAACTCCCGGGCTGAGTGCCTGCGCTTCGAGGGTGACGTGGCCGCGGCCACCGAGCTGTACCGCGAGGGTCGCGGCTGGTCTGCGGCCACGGGCCAGCGCTCCTGGACCTACGTCTTCGATCTCAACCTGGCGCTGTGCGCGCTGCTGCAGGGGCGCATGGGCGCCCTGCGGGATCGGCTCGACGCCATCGCGAGTGAGGCCGACCCTCTCTGGGAGCCCTTCGCCCACTTCGTGGCGGGTCTCGAGGCCGCCTGGGCCAGCCTGTCCGGGCGCGGCCCCGAGGTGCTCCAGGATCTGCCCCTTGGCAAGCTGGCGGGTGAAGGCCTGGACGGCGCGTTGCTCATCGCGGTGCTGCTGCGGGCGGCGCGCTCCAGGGGCTGGGGCGCCGAGGCCGGGCGCCTGCGGGGCAAGCTCGACCAGGGCCTGGCCGAGCGCAAGCTGAAGGGCAACCTGCTGCGGCCGCAGCTCGAGGTTTTCGAACAGGCCATGGGCCTGGGGCCGGATCCCCAGGACGTCACCGGGCCCATCGTCTAGGCCTGTCCGAGGCTGTCGCTGGGTGTCTCCAGCGGGATCCCCGGGGGTGACGCTGTCCACGGGTCCAGTGGGTCCCCGTTCGCCTGGCATTTCTCGTCGTCCTCTCCAGCCACTCGGTGGCGGTGATCCCCCAAGCACCGTTCCCGGAGGTCTGCGTGTCCCTCACCCCCCGTGTCCTCACCGATCTGCCCCCCTTCGAAGAGCTGGTCATGGCGCCCGATCGCGCGCCGTTCCTCGACGAGCCGGAGATCGTGATCATCGACCCTGCGGACTTGCTGGACGATCCCGAGGGCCCGAGCCTGGCGTCCGTCGCCCCGCCTATCGAGGTTCCTCAGCTGCCCCGCTGGGGGCAGGGCGTGCTGCGCTGGCTGCGGGGCTGATCTCCCCGACGCACGGGCAGCTCAGGCCAGGTCGAGACGCCAGCTCGACGACGCGGTGCGCGCCGCCAGCCAGCGGGCGCTGGGGCACTGCGGAGGCCGGGTCCACGGGCCGGATGGCGCGGCGGCCCTGCTGGGGCTCAACCCCAGCACCTTGCGGGGCAAGATGCGGAGGCTGGGCATCCGGTCCGGGCGCGCCCGGCGGGGTGGCTGGGGCGTCAGAAGGACAGGTCCATGGCCAGGCCCGCCTCGCGGTCGGCGCCCACGACGGGCGCCATCGCCAGGCGCCTGTTGTGACGGTGGCGGAAGCCCCAGCCGAAGTGGTTGGCGGCGAGCTGCAGGGCGCCCAGTCCCTGGGCGACGACGTACAGCTGCAGGGGGTTCGCCAGCGGGTGGTCGAAGTAGGTCTGCATGAGATCCCCTCGATCGGCCAGGTAGACACCCCAGGCCAGGGCGGCCACGGTGCCGGCTCCCGACAGCACACCGGGGATCACGGTGACTCGGCCCCCGGCGGCCCGGATCTGGCGCGCCGCCAGCAGACCGCTGGTCACGGTCATGATGGGGGCGAACACCAGCGAGGATGCGCCGACGGCCATGGGGGCCGCTCCCACGACCACACCGACGGTGCCGTACGCGGTGGCGAGGTGGAGCAGGGCGGCGTAGGGGCCGACGATGCTCATGCCGTAGCCCGTCCAGCCGGTGGCCATGTGGGTCTTGAAACGATCCCTCCTGACCCGGGCCTGCTGGGTGAGGATGGGCGGCACCTCCAGGTCGAGCTCCACCTGGTCCGCCTGGACCGATGCCGAGGAGGGCGGGCTCGCGGCCTCGGCTTCAGTGTGGACCAGCAGCAGGGCGGCGAAGGTGAGCAGGACGAGGGGGCGCAGGATGGCGCGGGCGCGGGGGCAGTTCACGGGAGGCTCCGGGTGGGGGACCCCCGGTGCTTGTGCACGGGCCGTGCCAGGACGCTTGCATCCAGCAGGGATCCCGTGATGGACGGGATCGTCGTCGCCGTGTGCTGGCGTCTCCGTGTCCCTCTGTGTCCCGGTCACTGGGGATGGGACACGCTGGAACAGATCAGAGACAGCTGGGCTGCACCGCGTAGCGGATCTCGACCTCTTCGCCGCCGAGCAGGGTGATGGAGTCATCCAGGACCACCGCCTGCCACGCGCTCTCGTAGCGGAACGCGGTGGTGGAGATGGCGTCGATGCGCACGCTGATGGTGTCCTCGACGGCGGGGTCGGCCAGGCGGAAGCTGCCCAGGCTGTTCAAGTGGTACAGCGCCAGCTCATCGAGCCCATCGCTCCAGTCCTTCTCGCAGATAGACATGAACATCCCGCCGGTGGCGCTGACGGCCTCGTCGATGTTCGTGTACCCGGTGGCGCTGGTGCAGCCGTCGGGGACCGGGCCGCCGATGGCGTGCATCGTCACGTTGGAGTCGTAGTCCTGGAACAGCTTCAGATAGTAGGGCCAGCTGTTGACGCTCTGCTCGGGTTCGTCGGAGATGCCCATCAGGTGCAGGTTCGCCTCCTCGCGCACCAGCCCCTCGTTGCACCCGCCGCTGCCCGTCTCGGCCAGCGCCGCCTCGAGCAGCATGAAGGCCCGCTCGGTGTTGCTGGCGGCGCTGCCCCCCCAGTTGAACATGGTCTCCAAGGTGGCCTCGGCCTCGCTGCTGGTGAAGCTGTTGTCGATCCAGACGCGGGAGCCGTTGATGCAGCCGTCGTCGGCCTGGGTGACCGCCAGCTGGAAGTCGATGTTCGTCTCGAGCAGGGTCTCGTAGAAGCTCCCGAAGGCCGCCGAGAACGGCTCGAGGTGCTCTTGCATGTTGCCGCTCTTGTCCACGGCGATGATCAGGTCCGCGCTGGGGCCCACCGGCACCAGGAAGGTCTCGTCGGCCCACTCGTTGTCCAAGGTGGCGCCGTGGATGGTGGCGCTGCGTTCGGGCGAGATGGGATCGTCGCTGGTGACGACGAACGTGACGCTGGGGAGGCCCTCTCCCGTCGGTGTGAGCGTCACCGTGAAGTCCTGGTAGTCGATCGGCTCCAGGGTGAAGGGCAGCTGGGGCTCCGGCATGGAGAACTCATCCCAGCCACCCTCGAGCTCGATGCCCGACACGGTCAGCGGGGCGCTGCCGCTGTTCGAGACCCGCACGTCGGTGGAGACCGGGCAGCCCAGGCCTACGGCGCCGAGGTCCTGCTCCTCGGGGCTGAGGGTCAGCTCGCCCCCATCAGCGTCGGCCCGCAGCAGGAAGCTGCGGACCCCGAAGGGGTCGTTGCTGTCGATCTGCACCGAGGTGCGCTGCTCCCCCAGCTCCTGGGCCAACAGGGTGATCTCGAGGTTGATCCACTGCTGGGGCTCGACCATGGGCTGTCCCAGCACGTCCAGCTCGAAGGGGGCGTCCTCGTCTTCGAGGGTCAGCTCGTAGATGTACAGGGTGGCGTCGCCGGTGTTCTGGACGCTCACCAGCTCGTACAGCGGTGAGTCCGCCAGGTCCACGGTCCCGAAGTCCACCAGCCCGCGGTCCAGGACCAGCATGGGCTCACCCTCGTCGAGCGGCACGCCGGGGCCGCCGTCCGGCTCGGGGGTGCAGGCCGCGAGCAGGATGCAGAGTGCCGGGATCGTACGAGACATGGGCTTCCCCCAGGGATGGCGCACACCTCTGGTGTGCGACCAGCGCCCGAAACCGATCACCATCGACGATCTACGCTGGCTCCTGCGCCCCATCCTCACCCTCGGGCAGCCGCAGGATGAAGGTCCCGGTCCAGGCGTAGGCGACGGCGATCACGGGCACCAGCAGGTTCAGGAACGCGAACGGCACGTAGCTGACGGTGGCCACGCCCAGGGTGGCCGCCATGAAGGCGCCGCCGGAGTTCCAGGGGAACAGGCAGGAGGTGACGGTGCCGCCGTCCTCGATGGTGCGGGAGAGCATGCGGGGCTGCAGGCCGAACTTCGGGTAGGTGTCCATGTACATGCGGCCGGGCAGCACGATGGCCAGGTACTGCTCGCACAGCAGGCCGTTGACGCCGATGGAGCTGGCGATGGTGGCGGTGATCAGCCCGCCCACGGACTTGACCCGCGTCATCAGGGCCTCGAGGATCACCTGCACGAAGCCCGCCCGCTCCATGATGCCGCCGAACGCCGTGGCCGCCAGGACCAGGGCCACGGTGTAGAGCATCGACGACATCCCGCCGCGGGAGAGCAGCTCGTCCACGGCCACAGTGCCGGTCTCGATGGTGAAGCCGTCGTAGGCGCAGGCCAGCACGGAGCCCAGGCCCTCGCCCTGGAAGATGGCGGCCATGATCCAGCCCGCCACGGTGGCCACACCCAGGGCGGGCACGGCGGGGATCCGCAGCAGGGCCAGGGCGATCACGATCACCGGGGGCAGGAAGAGCCAGGGAGAGATGTGCTGGGCCTGGTGCAGGGCCTCGCGCAGGCTGGTGATGCCTTCCGGGCTGTAGCCGGTGGTGTCGGCGCCCAGGGTCAGGCCGATGACGCCGTAGAGCACCAGGGCGATGAGCAGGGCCGGCAGGGTGGTGTAGAACATCGCCTGGATGTGCTCGAACAGCCCCGCCCCGGCGATGCCCGGGGCCAGGTTGGTGGTGTCGGACAGGGGCGACATCTTGTCGCCGAAGTAGGAGCCGGACAGCACGGCCCCGGCGCACATGGGGGCGGGCACGCCGATGGCCGATCCGATGCCCATCAGGGCCACGCCCACGGTGGCCGCGGTGGTCCACGACGAGCCGATGGACAGGGAGACGATGGCGCACAGCACGCAGGCGGCGGGCAGGAAGAAGCTGGGCTGCAGCACCAGCAGGCCGTAGCTGACCATGGCCCCCACGGTGCCGCACTGCACCCACGAGCCGATGGTGGCGCCCACCACCAGCAGGATCACGGTGGCCCCCAGGGCCAGGCGCATGCCGTCGAGCATGCCGCCCTCGACGTCCTTCCAGCGGTAGCCAAGCCGGACGGCCATGATGGACGGCGTGACGCAGGCCAGGGCCAGCAGGATGGGGATCGACACCACCCCATCCAGCAGCAGCACGCCGCTGGAGATGATGATCGCGGCGACGGCGATGGGGGTCAGCGCCTCCCAGAGGGCGGGCTTGCGGGGGGTGGGGAGCATGGCGACTCGCGTCGGTCGGTGGGGGAGCGGTCAGGCCGCTCGAAGCTGGCCTAACCGTCGCCGCCGGATCAGTCCGGGTCGTCTTGGGGGTCGTACTCGGCGCGGCACTCGCCCTCGACCACCCAGCAGTCCCAGTCGCGGCTGTCGCAGCGGGACCCGTAGCCTTCGTCGCAGTCGTCCGTGCTCAGGGCCATGCACAGCCCTCGCTCGTCGATGGAGCAGTGGGCGTGGGCCTGGCAGACGCTCTCGTCGTGGTCGCCCACCGGCTCGCTGCACTGCTCGGCGCCGTCGGCCTGCTTCCAGCAGCGGCCCTCCCACAGGGTGCACATGCCCAGGGTCTCGCAGCCCCAGGAGGCCTCGCAGTCGGCCTGAGCCGTGGGGGCGTGGTTGACCGCGCCCTGGGTGGAGCACGGCAGGTAGCTCTGCTCGCCCGCGCCGTCGGGGTGCCGACCCACGACCTGGTCGTCCCGCAGCATCTCCCAGCTGTGGCTGTCCACCAGTGTGCCCTGGTCGTCGTAGAGGTACAGCTCGTCGCGCCAGGTCAGGCCGAACTCGTACTCACGCACGCCCTGCTGGCCGCTGTTGTGGCGGTGCAGGACCAGGAAGGCACCGGGCTCGATGGTGATGGTGCTGCCCAGGACCAGGGCCTCGTCGTTGCGCTCGTCGTCGTCGTTGAGCCACCAGCCGGCGAGCTCCGCAGGGGCGCCGCCGACGTTGACCAGCTCGATCCAGTCGTAGGGGCCCTGGTCCCACCACATCAGCTCGTTGATGCGGACCGCGGGCGCGTCGCCCTCGGTGGCGGCCGTGGTCGAGGCCTCGCCGTCGCAGGCGGCCGAGCTCGGCGGGTGGGGGCCGGTGTCGGAGAAGACGGGTGGCTCGAACGGCTCGGGGTCGCAGCCCGCGACGCCCAGGGCCAACAACACCGCGGGCAGTGTGCGCATCGAGCCTCCCTTTCGATCGTCCACAGTGGGCGAAGAACGGTCGTTCTATGAGTATACAGCTCTTTGCATCATCCCGCGGGGCGGGTTGCGTACAGGGCGTCCCACATCACGGCGTCCAGGCGCTGGTGGCGCACCCGGCTCGACGGGTCGGCGTGCAGCACCCGGCCCTCACCGGCGTACAGACCCATGTGCCAGGGCCAGTAGTCGTGGCCGTCGTGGTGCCACAGGGGGGCATCGGGGATCTCGTAGTCCTGGACCAGGAAGTACAACACGTCGCCGGGCTGCAGCAGGCTGGGGTCCAGCTCGGTGCGCAGCACGCCGCCCAGGCCGGGGACCGTCGCCCCGAGCTTGCCCCCGGCGACCAGCTCCGAGGGGTTGACCTCGTAGCTCTTCCAGGAGCGGCCCTGGACCGCCCCCCAGGCCCGGAAGACCAGGCCCATGCAGCCGATGCCCGGGTGGCTGTCCGTGGCCCGCCCGCCCCAGGCCCAGGGCTCACCGATGTAGGCGCGGCCGGCCTCGAGGGCCCGGTCGCCGGGTGTGACAGCGGCGGGCGGTGCCGGCTCTACAGGGGTGGAGGCCTCGGCGGCCGGCAGGGTCGGCTCCTGCGCCAGGCAGGCGCCCAGAAGGATCAGCGGCAGCAGGATCATGGCGGCGGCTCCGTTGCTGTGTGCTCAGACCCGCCCGGCGGCCCAACGGTTCCGTCAGCTAT
>CAYZVO010000141.1:0-24502 GCA_964481655.1 uncultured Enterobacterales bacterium
CCCGTGGCGCTCCACCGCGATCTCCACCAGCCGCTCGGTGACGGCCAGCTTGCGCTCCGGGGAGCGGGCCATGCCCTCTTCGTCGATGGCCAGCGCGATGAGCGCCGCGCCGTGGTCGCGGGCCATGCGGCAGATGAGATCGGCCCGTGGCTCACCCTCTTCGAGGTTCATCGAGTTGATGACCGAGCGGCCGCCGAGCAGCTCGAGGGCCGCCCGCATCACGTCGGGATCGGTGGAGTCGATGACCAGCGGCGCCTTGACCTGGGTGCGCAGGCGGGAGACCACCTCGGTCATGTCGGTCATCTCGTCGCGGCCCACCACGGCGGTGCACAGGTCCAGGGCGTGGGAGCCCCGCTCGACCTGGAGCCGGCCCAGCTCGACCACGCGGTTGTAGTTGTCGTTCTCGAGGGCCTTTCGGCAGGCCTTGGAGCCGTTGGCGTTGGCACGCTCACCGATGGCGAGGATGTCGGCGTCCTGCACCAGGGGGACCGCGCCGTACAGGGAGGAGATGGAGGGCTCGTGCCGGGGCTCGCGGGGCTCCACTGCGCGGCCGGCGACGCGGCCGGCCAGGGCGCGGATGTGGTCAGGGCTGGTGCCGCAGCAGCCGCCCACGACGGCCACGCCGTCCTCCACCACGAAGCGCTCGACCCAGTCGGCGAAGGCGTCGGGGCCGAGGGGGTAGTGGGCCTTGCCGTGGCGCAGCTCGGGCAGGCCGGCGTTGGGCAGTACGCTCACGGGCACCCGCGCGTGGCGGCAGAGGTAGGCCGCCCAGGGGGCCATCTGCTGTGGGCCCGTGGCGCAGTTGAGGCCGATGGCGGCGATGCCCATGGGCTCGAGGGCCGTGAGGGCCGCGGCGATGTCCGTGCCCACCAGCATCGTGCCGGTGGTCTCGACGGTGACCTGGGCCATGATCGGCACGTCGCTGCCGAGCTCGGCCTGTGCGGCGCGGATGCCCGCGATCCCGGCCTTGAGCTGCAGGACGTCCTGGGCGGTCTCGAGCAG
Source organism: uncultured Enterobacterales bacterium (assembly GCA_964481655.1). Lineage (GTDB taxonomy): Bacteria > Myxococcota_A > UBA796 > UBA796 > JAFGLY01 > CALDOK01. Next base: position 1,003 of record CAYZVO010000141.1, read on the forward strand.
CAGCACGTCGACGCCGCCCTGGATCAGGCCGACGGCCTGCAGCCGGTAGGAGGCCTCGAGCTGGGCCCAGCTGATCTGGCCGAGGCTCGGCAGCCGCGTGCCCGGGCCCATGCTGCCGGCGACGAAGCGCGGACGCTCCGGGGTGGAGAAGGCGTCGCAGGCGGCGCGGGCGAGCTCGGCGGCGGCGCGGTTCAGCTCGACCGTGCGGGGGGCCAGGTCGAACTCCTGCAGCAGCAGGGGGGTGGCCCCGAAGGTGTTGGTCTCGACCACGTCGGCGCCGGCCGCGAGGTAGGCCTCGTGGATGCTGCGCACGGCGTCGGGGTTCTGCGTGTTGAGCAGCTCGGGGCAGCGCTCGAGCGCCGCGATGTCCTCGGGGGAGGTGGCCTTGGCCTGCAGCTGGGTGCCCATGGCACCGTCGAACACCAGCACCCGCTGACCCAGACGATCGAGGAATGAACTCATGGTCGCTCCCTGCACCCGTTGCGTGCGCGTTCGCGCACATGGCTCCATGCCATATCGTGTCCCGCAAGCCCGGACTGACCGCCTTGTGGAGCCCGTCACCTTCCGTGAGGGAGCCTACCGCCCCGCGGCGCGCACAGGAGCATCCGGGATTGCACCCTGGGGGTGATTGCCGAGCGGGCCCCCGAGCGATAGAAGGGCCGGTCCGGAGGCGGGCGCATGGAGCGTCCCCTTCGAACGACGTCAGCCGCAGCACGCGCAGATCCCCGCACCAGCGGAGAGGGAGTCGGACTTGAGCAACGATAAGCAGACCATCTCGACCCTCATTCGGGAAGCAGCCAAGACCGAGGCCAAGTTCAAGGCCATCCTGAACGATGAGATCCTCGCCGATACGCCCGAGCGGATCGAGGAGTTCTTCGGGAAGCTCAACATCCCGCGCTCCACCAAGGCCGACGACACCCTCGTCGACGATCTGTCCATGGGCGATCTGTCGGTCCTCGTGGTGACCACCTTCGAGGCCGAGGTCGGAGCCGCCGAAGGCATCCAGAAGTTCATGGACCGCCACATGCGCAAGCTCAAGTGGCACACGGCCCACCCCGCGCTCGAGGGCATCGCCAACTGCGTCCGCCTGTTCCGGGCCATGGGCATCGTGACCGAGCTGCGCATCCACCGCGTCATCGCGCTGCTCCACTCGAAGGAGCGCCTGACGGTCGAAGAGTGGGGCGCCGCCCGCGAGCTGCTCAACCGCGCCTACCGCGAGCTGCGCCTGGCCTCGGCCATCGTCTGCAGCCCCTGGGTCGACGCGCTGTTCAGCCTCGACGCCCGCGAGGAAGTGATCGAGCAGCTCACCCCCTTCGCCGCCACCGTCGCCGGCCACGCCCAGACCGTGCGCGAGCTGCGGGACAAGGTCGAAGAGCGTCGCGTCCAGATGGAGGTCAAGCCCGAGCTGTACCCGGTGGTCCGTCCGCCGCGCTACTTCGGCGGCGACCTGCTCGACGTCGGCTCCTGGCGCCACTTCTGGGGCGAGCTGTCCGGCCACGTGGACACGCTGAACAACAGCCTCGGCATCTAGCCTTCGTCAGACGCCCCGCGCGTCGGGGCTCCAGATGCTCTTGTGCAGCTGGAGCTGGAGGCGTGCGTCCACTCGATCCTCGACCATCCAGGCGGCCAGGTCCGCCGGCGGCAGGCGATCGGCGATGGGAGAGAGCAGCACGGGCCAGCGCTCGCTGAGGCGGTGCTCCGCCATGCGCGCGAGGGCCCAGTCGTAGTCGCCGCGGTCGGCGAGCACGATCTTGATCTCGCCGCTGGCTGGCAGCTGCTGCAGGTTGTCCCAGCGCATGCGGGGGCTCATGCCCGAGGCGGGCGCCTTGAGGTCCATGATGATGTGGACGCCGGCGGGCACGGGGCCGATGTCGCAGGCGCCGCTGGTCTCCAGCAGCACCTGCAAGCCCGCGTCCAGCAGCGCCTGCAGCAGCTCCACGGCGCCGGGGTGCTGCAGGGGCTCACCGCCGGTGAGCTCGACGAGGGGGATGCCGTGATCCTGCGCCGCGCGCACGATCGCGGGGATCGTCATGGGCGTGCCGGCGTCCTGGGGCCAGGCCCAGGCGGTGTCGCACCAGCGGCAGCGCAGATCGCAGCCGGCCAGGCGCACGAAGGTGCAGGGCAGGCCCGCGAAGCTGCTCTCGCCCTGGATGGAGGCGAACAGCTCGGCGACCACCAGCTGGCGGGGGTGGGGCACGGCGCGGGCGCTACTGGGCGGGGACGCGGTGGGGCCGGAAGCCCGAGCCGCTGTTGAGGTTCGACAGCCCCGGCTCTTCGGCCACGGCCTTGATGTGGTACTCGAGGCCGTTTTCGTAGCTGGCGTCGATGCGCACCGAGGCGGTGTAGCGGTCTCCCCGCAGCATCATGACCTTGGCGCGGTAGGCCTCGCCGGATTCGGCGGGGCGGAAGTAGAGGGTGACCTTGTAGCGGCCGGTGGTGACCGTGGCGCCGATCTCCACCGTGCTGTCGATGGACACGCCGGACAGCGGGGTGTGGACGAGCGCGGGGGAGGCGTCCACGGGCTCGGGGGTGGGCTCGACCACCGGCTCGGGATCGGGGGCCACGACCACGGGCTCCGGCTCGGGATCGGGAGTGACGACGGGTTCCGGGACAGGCTGCGGCCGCACCGGCTCGGGCTGGGGCGGCCTGCGCTCGGGTGTGGGTTCGGGGGTGGGTGGGGCCAGCTCGACCACGGCGTCGTCATCCGGCGGGTCCTCGGGGAGCTCGGGCTCCGGATCGGGCTCCACCGGCTCCGGATCGGGCTCGATGGGATCGGGCACCGGGTCCGGCTGGGGGATCGGGTCCGGGCTGTCTTCCACAGCCTGGGGCCACAGGCTCCAGCCGAGGAAGACGGTGCCGCCGGCGAGCACGAGGCCCGGGACGCCCAGCAGCAGGACCGCGGCCGCGATGATCAGGCCGAGGCGGCTGCGCTTGCGGGGCTCGTCGTAGAACGAGGGCTCCGCGGGCACCACCGCCTCTCGCACCGGCGGGCGGTCCCCGGCGGGCTCTTTGTCGACCGCCGCGACCGCGCGATCCTCGAGCTCCTGCATGGACGTGTCGCCCCCCAACGCGTCGAAGGTGTAGTTATAGCGGGAGGGCCGCGGCGGGGTTCCGTGGGGCACCATGGTGGGCGCGCGTTCTGGTCGGGGGCGCGGCGTGGGGGGGGGGTGGGGTTTTTGTGGGGGGGGGGCGGGGGGGGGGTGCGGTGGGGCACCATGGTGGGCGTGGGGTCGCCGTCGGCGATCGCCGCGCCGTCGTGGCCTTCCAGGGTGGCCGGCTGGATGGTGTCCTGGCTGCCCGGGCCGCGATCGGAGGGGGAGTCCGCCAGGGGCTTGTGAGCGCTGGCCACCTCGGGCTGGCTCCACGCGGGCGGCACCGCCAGGGGCGGCGCGTCGCTGGGGTTGGCCGGCAGCTGATCGCGGATGCGCCGGAGGTCCGCGGCCATGGCGGCGGTGTCCGGGTAGCGCTCTTCGCGGTCGTAGCGGGTGGCCTTGCGGATCACCTCGGCCAGGGGCTCCGGCACGCGGGAGAGCATGGACGAGTCCAGCTCGGCGGCGAACAGGTCCATGGGGGTCTCGTTGGTGACGCAGCTGTAGAGCGTCGCCGCCACCGAGTAGAGGTCGGCGCGGACGTCCACACCCTTGGAGTCCGCGCGCTGCTCGGGGGCCATGAAGCCCCAGGTGCCCATGATGGCGCCGGTCTTGGTGAGGTTGTCGTTGCTCTCGGCCAGGCGGGCGATGCCGAAGTCGGTGACCCGGACCTCGCCGTCGGAGGTGAGCAGCACGTTGTGGGGCTTGATGTCGCGGTGGACGATGGAGCGGCTGTGGGAGACCGCGAGGCCGGCCAGCACGTGGAGGCAGACGTCCACCGCCTGGCGCGAGGGCAGGGGACCCCGCTCTTCGAGGCGGTCGACCAGGCTGCCCCCTTCGACCAGCTCCATGACGATGTAGACGCGGTTGCCATCGGAGCCGACGTCGTAGACCCGCACGATGTTGCGGTGCTCGAGCAGCGCCATGGTGCGCGCCTCGGCCTCGAAGCGCGCCCGCAGGCGCTCGCGGTTGGCGAGGGCGGGCAGGAGCACCTTGATGGCGCGGGCCACCTGCAGGCGGGTGTCGAAGGCGCGGTAGACCGTGGCCATACCACCCGAACCGATCACCTCGATCAGGCGGTAGCGACCTTCGGCCAGGGTTGCGCTGGCGTCTGCGGACACGCTCTCTCCTCCTGCTTCCACGAGGTCTCAAGCTACCACGCCTGCCCTGTGGGAGCACAGGGTCTCCGGCGACGGTCGCCCGAACCGGTTGCGCTCCCGGGACTCCCATGGCAAGGGTCTAAGGCACCTGAACCACGAGGTCCCCCCATGCACCGCACCGTCCTGGCCCTGACCGCACTCACCGCACTCGCCGGCTGCTTCGAGGAGCCGGTGGACACCGGCGCTCTCGACAACGACGGTGACGGCCTCACCAACGCCGAAGAGGCCGACTTTGGCACCGACCTGAACGTGGCCGACACCGACGGCGACGGCCTGGGCGATCTCGAGGAGTACGAGGCGGGCACCGACGGCAACAACCCCGACACGGACGGCGACGGCTACAGCGACTACCACGAGGTGCTCGAGGAGTCCGATCCCACCGACCCCGAGTCGCGCATCTACATCGGCAACTGGCCCTACAACCCGGACAAGGACTCCATCGAAGGCGCCGACCTGTCCAGCACCATCGCCGCCGGCGACGTCATGGGCCGGCTCACCGGACCCGATCAGTTCGGCGACACGGTGGAGATCTACGACTTCGCCGGCCAGGGCAAGTACATCCTGCTGGACGTCTCCACCGGCTGGTGCAGCTACTGCATGGAGCTGTCGAAGTTCCTCACCAGGCAGGCCTCCATCTTCGACGGCTACGGCTGGGACGCCTTGGTCGATCACATCGACGCCGGCACCATCCAGTGGATCACCGTGCTGTCCGAGAACGCCATGGGCGGCGCCCCCAGCCAGACCGTCGCGGAGACCTGGGACTCCCGCTACCCCCACGAGCTCATCCCGGTCATCGCGGACCTCGACCAGGTCATGCCCAACCACATCAACGTCTACGGCTACCCCTCCGTGCTGCTGCTGGACGAGGACATGAACGTGGTGTTCTACAACCGCGAGAACTACACCGCGGCCTTCGACGAGGTCCTGTCTCTGGTCGAGTGAGGCGCATCCCGTGCTGAGCCCCCTGCTCATCCTGGCCCTGGCCTGTCAGGGCCCCGCCCAGCGTGCGACGCCGCTGACCCTCGGTGAGCCCGTCGAGCTCGAGCCCGCCGCGGCGGTGGCGGCCGGTGATCTCGACGGCGACGGCGAGGACAGCCTGGTGTTCATCCAGGACACCACGGCGCGCTGGGACGGCCGGGAGACCGAACTGGGCGCCCTGGTGCAGGTCGTGGCCCGGGGTGACACCGACGGCGACGGCGATGACGAGATCCTCCTGGGCTGCGGCATGGGCCGCGGGCAGCCCCGGGCCCCCGCCCGGCTGTGGCTGATCGACGCCGCCGGCGCGCGGCTCGTCTGGGAGCGGAGTGGGGCGAGGAACCAGATCTCCGAGCTGCGGGTGATCGACGGCCGGGTCTGGATGGCGGCCTTCTCGGATGGCAAGCGCGTCGAGGGCGGCTGGCTGAGCGCCGGCTCGCCCGATGGCTGGAGCTTCGAGCCTGTGGTCGGGGACGCTCTCGCCACGCGGCAGCTGCCCATCGACGGCGGCGTCCTGGTGGGGCGCGTCTATGGCGACGAGCCTCGGTCCGACGGAGATCTGAGCTTCCGCGTCGGCGACCAGGTCACCGCGGTCCCCACCCTCCGCGGTGTGCGGGCCCTCGCCGCGCTGGAGCTTAGCGGCGACGACCAGCCCGAGCTGCTGGTGGGTGACGGCTGGCACTACAAGTACGGCACCGAAGCCGTCGCGAGGCTGCGCCTGCACGGCGGCGACGGCTGGCAGCAGGCCCGCACCATCGCCAGCTTCGACGGCGAGTTCACCGTGCGCGAGGTCCAGGCCGCCGGCAGCGGCCCCGACGCCTGGTTGTTGGTGACCGGCTCCAGCACCGCTCACGTCCTGGCGCGCGATGGTCTGGGCTGGCAGGACCTGCCGGTGGCGGTGGTGGGCGAGACGGGATCCGCGGTCGTGGCGCAGCGCGGCGGGCGCGCCGGGGTGCTCGTCAGTGGCGATCCCGCGCGCTGGTTCCCCGTGCAGCGCTGACGCCGCTCGGGTAGAGGGCGCGCATGCGCACCGCCATCCTCACCTCACCGGAACAGACCTTCGCCCTCGGCGAGCGCCTGGGCGCGGCCGCAGCCCCGGGAACCGTCGTGGCGCTGGTCGGCGATCTGGGCGTTGGCAAGACCCTCTTCGCCCAGGGCGTGGGCCGCGGGCTGGGAGTCCCGGGGCTGGTCACCAGCCCCACCTTCGTCCTGATGCGCGTGCACGAGGGTGGGCGCCTCCCCCTGGTGCACGCTGACATCTACCGGCTCTGTGACGAGGACGAGGCCGAGCATATCGGCCTGCCCGAGGCCCTCGAGGCCGACAGCGTCGCCCTCGTCGAGTGGGCGGACCAGCTCCCCGGCCTGCTGCCAGCGGACCACCTGCGCGTCATGCTGCGCTGGCTGCCGGGGAGGCCCGAGCACCGGGAGCTGCGCGTCGAGGCCACCGGCCCCCTGCACGCACCCCTCGAGGTCCTCGTCGATGGTTGATGGTCGGGGCCCCTTCGGCGCGGACGCCGGTGGCGGCGCCCCGGACGGCGGCTTCGGTCGGCGCCCGCGGGGGGGCGCTGACACCCTGCGGCGGATCCGGGCCCTCGCGGTCCTGCTGCTGCTGGTGATCTCCGGGCTCCTGCTGCGCTCGGTCTGGCGGGCCCGCTCCGACGGACCCCCCGACGCCCTGGTCGAGGTGCAGGGGGCGGTCCCGGATCCCGGCATCCACGCGCTCCCCGACGGGGCCAGCGTGCGCCAGGCCCTGGAGGCGGCGGGGGCCGAGCCCGGAGCGGTGCTCGACCCGTTCGCCGATCTGCCCGTGCACAACGGCTACCGCGTCGTGCTGCTGCCCGACGGCTCCACCCGGGTGTGGCTGGCCGACGAGCGCCTGCTCGTGGGGCTGCCGGTGGACCCGAACACCGCCGACACCTCCCTGCTCGAGCAGCTCCCAGGCATCGGCCCCTCCATCGCCCGCGCCATCGTCGAGGACCGGCAGGCGCGTGGCCCGTTCACGGACGTGGACGAGCTGCAGCGCGTGCGGGGCATCGGGCCGGCGACGCTGGAGTCCCTGCGGCCCTTCCTGGGCATCGACGGGATAGGCGGAGCCCCCGACGACGACCAGGAGGCGATCCCATGAGCGATGTGCGCCGCGAGCTGATGGACCGGCTGCAGGAAGCGCTCGGCTACCGCTTCGAGGACCTCTCTCTGTTGGAGCGGGCCCTGACCCATCGCAGCTACGCCCACGAGCGGCAGCGCCGGGACGAGCACGGCGTGCTCGAGGATCTCGAGCGCCTCGAGTTCCTGGGCGACGGCGTGCTCTACCTGGTGCTCAGCGAGTTCCTCTACGCCGCCCACCCCGAGGCGGACGAGGGCCTGCTCACCAAGCGCCGTCGGAACCAGGTCCAGGGCTCCCAGCAGACCGCCTGGGGCGCCGCGCTCGGGCTCGACGATCCCCGCCTGCTGCTTCGGGGGCGCCTGCCCGCCGACGAGGCCGCCCGCGGTGAGGCGTCGCGCCTCGAGGACGCCTTCGAGGCGCTGCTCGGCGCGGTCTTCCTCGATGGGGGCCTGGACGCGGCCCGCGGGGTGCTCGCCCCCCTCATGGTCGCGGCCGACGCGGACCCGGGGCAGCTGGTGCCCCCCAAGAGCCGCCTTCAGGAAGGCCTGCAGGCGCTGGGGCTGCCGGCGCCGACCTACCCCATCGTGGACGAAGGGGGCCCCGCGCACGAGAAGTGGTTCGAGGCGGCGGCGATGGTCGCCACCCAGCAGGGCGAGCCCGCCAGCGAGTGGGGCAGGGGGCGCGCGGCCAAGAAGAAGCAGGCCCAGACCATCGCGGCGGAGCGGGCCTGGGAGCGGCTGGTCGCCGAGGGCGTCCTACAGGGAGATCCGGTCGAGTAGCGCCTCGGGCCGCGGATCCCGGCGCCAGGCCTCGAGCAGGTCCCGGGCTGGGCTGCGCCCGGTGGCGACCTGGGCGCGGATGGGCTCGAGCAGGTGCTGGGCCTCGGGCTCGTGGCGCCCCAGGCCCTGCCAGGCCAGCTCCACCAGCTGCTCCGCCCAGCGGGCGAAGGGCTGCCCGGCGTGCGCCTGCAGGCCGTCCCGGGCGGCGCGATCGAACAGCTCCATGGCGCTGCCGTGGGCGCAGAGCTCGCCCCCCAGTGCGATGCAGCCGTCCAGGGCGATGTCGTCGTAGATCAGGCCCGTGTACAGGGCGCAGGCGGCCATCGCCAGGGGGGGGGTGACGCAGTCGATGCCCCGGACCTCGAAGGTGCGCTTGACCCGCAGCTCGGGGAACACCGAGGTCTGGTGCAGCTCCCAGTCCTCCATGGTGGGGAAGTGGCCGTCGACGCCCTGGTCCATGTAGGCGCCGAAGGGCATGCCGTGGGCTGGCAGGTGCTGCCCGTCGATGCGCACGAACATCATCGGGACCTGGAGCAGATACTCGAGCCAGCGTTCGTGGCTGTAGCCGTCCACCAACCACTGGGGGATGCCGCAGCGGTCCGGATCCGTGCGGGTCCAGATGTGCGCCCGGTAGGACTGGAAGCCGGTCTCGCGGCCCTGGCGCAGGGGCGAGTTGGCGAACATGGCGGTGACCAGCGGCGCGATGCGGGCGACGGCCTGGACCTTGCGGGCGCAGTCGGCCTCGTCGGCGTAGTCGTAGTTCACCTGCACTGCGCAGGTGGCCTTCATCATGTGGTGGGCCAGGTCGCCCTGCAGAGGCAGGTAGACCTTCATCACGTCGTAGCGGCTCTTGGGGACCCAGGAGATGGCGTCCAGCTCGGCGAAGGGGCTGTAGCCGCAGGCGATCCAGCGCAGCGGGCGGCCCTCGGCCACGGCGCGCAGATCATCCTGGAAGCCGAGGAACTCCCGCTGGAGCTCGAGGAGGCTGCGGTGGGGGGAGCCGGACAGCTCCACCTGGCCCCCCGGCTCCAGGGTGAGACAGGGGCCCGCGTTGCCGCAGCTGGGCTTGCCGCACAGGCCGATGAGGTGCTCCCCTTCGTAGATGGTGCGCCAGCCGTTTCGGACGGCCAGCACGCCCAGGATGTCCTGGATGCCGTGGGGTTCGAAGAAGCCCACCGGGCCCCCGTCGGGGCGGAGGGCCTGGCGCTCGAACTCGCCGCCTACGCGCCAGCGCTCGCGGGGCTGGCCGTAGGCGTGAAACTGCTCCAGGAGGGCGTCGCGGGTGAGGGGAGGGGTCGGGCTCATGGCGCGGAAGCTATCCACGCTGCCACGGAAAGGAAGTGGTGGAGTGCTGCGGTGGCGCAGGCTCCGGCCCCCCGGGGGCGCTGCTTGCGAGGGCCGCGGCCCTGGCACGAGCGGAGCGATTTGGGGTTAGAGTGACCCCTCGGAGGTTCCGATGACGTTCCCCATCCTCGCCTTGCTGGTGGCCTGCACCCCCCACCTCTACAGCCCCCCGGACACCGGGAGCGGCGAATGGAGCTGGGAGGCCCCGGAGAACTCCTGGCCGATGGGCGAGCCCCCCCATGGTCTCGAGGCCGACGGCTGGCATGTCGGCGACGTGGTGCCGGACTTCCGGCTGGTGGACCAACACGGAGCCGAGGTCTCGCTGTGGCAGTTCTACGGCAAGGTGATCGTGCTCGACCACTCCACCTATTGGTGCGCGGTCTGTCAGACCCTCGCGGCCGACACCGAGGAGACCTGGCATCACTTCGGCGAAGACGACTTCATGTACATCACCCTGCTGTCCCAGGACAACGAGGGCGATCTTCCCACCGTCGACGTCCTGGAGAGCTGGGCCGACTACTTCGGCATCACCGCGCCGGTGCTCGCCGACGACGCCGGCATCGCCGACATCGTGGTGGGCGCCGAGGGCTTCCCGCGCCTGCAGCTCATCGGCCGCGACATGCGCATGATCAACGACCAGATCGTGCCCACCTCCGACGCCCAGATCCGCGCCGAGGTCGAGGCGGCTCTCTAGGGTCCTACTCGAGCCTCCGCAGGACGTGCACGCCCAGCTCGGTCTCGAAGGGGCCGGTGGTCTCGCCGGGCGCCAGGCCGAAGGCCCGCTGCTCCCAGTCCTCGAGGTAGCGCCCGCGGGTGATCACCCCGAGATCGCCGCCGCGGATGCCGGTGGGGCCGTCGGACAGCTCACGGGCCACCAGCTCGAAGTGCTCACCGGCGTCGAGGCGCTCCCGGGCGGTGGTCCCGAGCGCCCAGGCCTCTTCGGGGGTGTGGGGAGCCGGCCGGCCAGGCTTGGCGCGGGTCTGCAACACGATCTGCAGGATGTGCGCTTCCTCGAGGGGCTCGCGGAGGATGAGGTGGAAGCCGAAGGGGGTCTCGACCACGCCGCTGACGTCACCGACGGGCAGGGCGAAGGCCGCGGTCTCGAAGTCCGGGTGCATGGCACCCTGCCCGAAGGCCCCGAGGAAGCCGCCTTCGTCGGCGCTGCTGCAGTCGGACTCGTCGCTGGCCAGCTCCTCGAAGCTCTCGCCGGCCTCCAGGCGCTCGCGCAGGTCTTCGGCCCGGGAACGCGCGGCTGCGATGTCGCGCTGCACGTGGGGAGGCCGGCGCGCGGCGCCTTCGTGGGCCACGAGGATGTGGCGGGCGGCGATGCGGCTGGCGTCGGGGTGGTCGGCCTGCTCGCCGACGGCGATGCTCGGGGTGTCCGCCGCATCGTCGTCCACCTGGGCCGCGGTGCGCGGGGCCGCCTCGGGCTCCGGCGCGGTGGGCTCCGGCTCCTGGCTGCACGCGAGGGCGAGCAGCGTCACGGCGGCCAGCGCGGACAGGATGCGGGGCATGGTCGAGGCTCCTTGGGGGCATGACAGCCATATCCATGAAGCGGCCCCTGGGCCGGTGATAGGGAGGGGTATGACCTCACGACTCACCCTCGTCGTCGCGCTCCTGTCGCTCCTCGCGCCGTCCGAGGCGTCCGCCGAGGACGCCGGCGCCCACCCGTCCGAGGCGTGGCTGGACAGCGTGCTGCTGCTCGTGGCCGGCTCGGCCTGGTGCTCGGCCGCCATCATCGACGAGCAGGGCACGGTGGCCACGGCCTACCACTGCATCGCCAACGGGCGGCGCCCGCAGCTCACCACCCGCGACGGCCTGAAGACCGTGGCCAGGGTCGTCGCGACCGCCCCTCGCCAGGACCTCGCCTTGCTCGAGGCTCCGGAGCTGGCCGGGCGGCCGGCCCTCGAGCCACGGGAGCTCGGCGCCCGCCCCGGCGAGACGGTCTGGGCCCTGGGGCACCCCTTCGCGCCTCAGGCGGAGTCCAGCCCTCTCCTGGCCGGCACGCTGCAGTGGAGCGTCAGCCGCGGCGTGGTCTCCGCGGTGGGCACCCGCCTGGTGCAGGTGGACGCCGCCCTGAACCCGGGCAACTCCGGCGGCCCGGTGGTGGACGATGATGGCCGCATCGTCGGTGTGGCGAGCCGGCGGCTGTCCGGCGACAACGTCGCGTTCATCTCGCCCTCCAGCGGGCTCATCGAGCTGCTGGACGAGCCCGAGAAGCGGGTGCTCGGCGGGACCTGGGGCCTGTCCATCTCAGCGATGCAGGGCCTCGCGGTCCGCGAGGCGCCCTCCCTCGGTGCCACGGCCGATCTGAGCCTGCGGGATCGCTGGCTGGTGCGCGCGGGGTTGCTGTTCCCCATCAGCCAGCGCTGGACGGCCCTCTCCCTGGGCAGCTCGAGCTGGGCGGCCGGTGAGCTCTCCAGCAGCCTGCGCCTGCGGGCGGGCCGGGGGCGCTGGAGCACCACCGTCGACCTGGGCGGCACCTGCCTGCTCGTCGAAGGGGTGCGCGCCGAGGTCCAGGACGACAGCGTGTTGCTCTGGACCGCCCCCACCGAGCTGCGCCCTGGCGGGGTGGTGTCCGTGGGCATGGGGGGCAGCAGCCTGCGGGTGCTTGTGGTCCACGGCGACGAAGGCTGGACCGGGCTGCTGGGCGTGGACCTGGGCTTCCCCGGGGTGCTCGGCGTGTTCTGATGCCGTCCCGCGCGCGGTGAACCCTTCGAGCAGCCAGGGCGGGGGTCGATGCGCCGGGATATGCCCTGGGCGTGTCCACAGAGGTCGCCGGCTTCGCTATCGACGAGTTCCTCGGTTCCGGAGGGATCGCCGATGTGTACCGCGCCAAGCGCGAAGTCGATGGCGGTGTGGTGGCCCTCAAGATCCTGCGGGAGCCCGAGCGTTCCCGAGCCAACGTGCGCCGCTTCCTGCGCGAAGGCTACCTGCTGCAGCGCCTGCAGCATCCCGGGCTGCCCCTGTGCTACCAGGTCGTCGACGGAGCCCGTCCCACCCTGGTGCTGGAGATCCTCGAGGGCCGCACCCTGAGCGAGCGGCTGTCGCAGTCGGGCCCCCTGTCCTCCGACGAGGTCTTCAGCGTGGCCCTGGCCATGCTCCGGGTGCTGGGCTTCCTGCACCACCGCGGGGTGATCCACCGCGACGTCAAGGCCTCGAACATCTACCTGTGCCAGGACAAGCGGGTCATCCTCATGGATCTGGGCCTCGCCATGGATCCCGAGGACCCCTTCACCACCACCCTCGGCGACGTCATGGGCACCTACGCCTACATGGCGCCGGAGCAGATCGCGGGCGCCGAGGTGGACCCCCGCAGCGACCTGTACTCCCTGGGCATCACCCTGTACGAGGCCCTCTGCGGCCGTCGGCCCTACTCCGCCCGGGGCACCGCGGGCTATCTCCGCGCCCACCGGGCTGGCGGGGCCCAGCCCCTCGCCGAGCGCGTGCGCGAGGCCCCCATCCGGCTGATGGACTTCATCCACCAGCTGATGGCCCGCGACCCGTCGGCCCGTCCGTCCTCGGCGGGGATCGCGGCGGCGCTGCTCACCGGGCGCGAGAGCGGCCACAACGAGCTGCGCGCGCCACCGCTGGTGGGGCGCTGGGCGGCCCAGGGCGCCATCGAGGCTGTGATCGACGGTGCCGGCGTGGTGCACATCGTCGGTGAGATCGGCGCGGGCACCGGGCGCGTGGCGCGGATGGCGTTGCGCCTCGCCCACGAGGCCGGGCTCGAGTGCATGGCCATGCGCTTCCGGCCCTGGGGCGTCCAGCGACACCTGCTGCCCCAGCTGGCCAACGCCTTGAGCATCATCCTCGGTGAGACGCTCCCCAACCGGGTCGACCCGGTCCGCGACGGCCTGCAGCAGATGGCGGCCGAGGGCCCCTTCCTGCTGCTCATCGAGGACCTCCACCTGGCCAGCCCCGAAGATCTGTCGCTGCTGACCACCCTGGTCTCGGCGGTGCCGGGGGCCTCGGTGGTCACCACCGCCCTGTTCGCCCAGTCCGGGCTGCCCGGCCGCGAGGTCGCCCTGCGCAGTCTGGAGCGCGACGAGGTCTCGGGGCTGGTGGCCCCCATGCTCGGCAGCTCATCACCGCCGGCCAACCTCGCGAGCCTGCTGCACCGGGAGACCGGTGGCCTGCCGGCCCTGGTCGTCCAGGCCGTGCGGGAGCTCCACGGCCGCGGGGCCCTGCGCTGCGAGGGCCTCGACGACGACGGCGAGCCCCAGTGGACCCTGGACACCGGGGCGGCCAACGTCGGCTCCTTCGGCCTGCGGCCCCTGTTCCGCCAGGCCCTGGCCGAGCTCCCCCGGGCCGGTCACCGGGTGCTGGAGGTGCTGGCCGTCTCCGGTGGGCCCGTGCCCATGGACGTGCTGATCGCCGCGGCGGACGTGGACCGATCCGGGCTGGACATCCACAACCTCCTGCGGCTCGGCCTGGCCTCCCTGCAGACCTCCGCGAACGACGACTGGGTCTCCATCCGGCGCCCGGCGCTCACCGCGCTGGTGCACGAGTCCCTGGCGGCCGACCGGGAGCGGGCCATCCACCTGGCGCTGTCCGAGGCCCTCGAGGGCCACCCGCCCAGCCCGTGGCGGGACGAGGCCATGGCGCTGCACGCGGTGCTGGGCGCCGAGGGCGAGAGCAAGGTGCGGCGCCTGCTGGACCTGGGCAACCGGGCCATGTTCGGCGGCGAGGTCCGCCGGGCCCGCGCCATCCTCGCCCACCTGGCCGAGCATCCACCAGAAGACCCCATCCTCAACGCCGAGGTCGCGCTGCTGCGAGGGCAGCTCATGCTGCGGGACGGGCGCCTCGAGGACGCCCGGGTCGCCTTCGTGGCGGCGCGGCAGCTGGCCCGGGAGGGGCACGAGCAAGCGCTGGTGGGCTGGGCCACCCTCGGCCTGGCGCGGGTGCAGCTCGAGACCGGCTCGGGCATCCGCTGCGAGGCCCTGACCCTCGAGGCCGAGAAGATCTTCGCCCTGGCGGAGCCCAGCCACCTGGCCAACGGCTGGCTGATGTTCCTCAAGGGCACCTGCTCCTTCCACCGCGGCTCGGAGCGGGCCGCCCTGGAGCGACTGCAGGGGGCCGCCCGCGAGGCCGAGGCGGCCAAGGAGCCCGAGCTGCTGGCCCGCATCCACTGCGCCATGGGCATGGTGCACTCCTTCGGAGGCCGCGCCGATCAGGCTGGCCGCTTCCTGGCGGCGACCCTCGATCGCTGTGAGCGTGAGCGGTACTGCCCGGCCACCTGCTGCATGCTCGAGCAGCTGGCGGGGATTCGCACCCAGCAGGGGCAGCTGGGGGAGGCCATCGAGCTGCTGGACCGCGCGATGCGCGCCGCCCGTGGGCTGGGGCACCCCTACCTCGAGGCCCGCATGGGGGTCAGCCGGGCCCGGGTGCACCTCGCCGCCGGCGATCTGCAGGGTGCCCACAAGCTCCTGCGACGCTATCGCGCCGCCCGCGAGCCCCGCGCCGACATCATCACCCGGCTCGGCCACCACGTGACCGCCGGGGAGCTGCGCTTCCAGTCGGGGGATCGCCAGGCGGCCCTGGCCTCGTTCGACCAGGCCACGGACCTGGCGCGCAAGCTCGGACACGCCGTCATCGCGGCCTATGGCGAGGGCATGACCGGGGTCCTCACGGCGTCGGCCCACCCCCTCGAGGACGCGCTGGACGTGCTCGAGAAGGTGCGCGCCCGACACTACATGGCCCGGCTGTTGCTGGCCGGGGCCGAGATCGTGGGTGACGCCGCCGCGGTGAGCGCCGCGGTCAAGGTCGCGCGGCAGGCCGGGGACAAGCCGGTGCTGCTGCGGGCGCTGCACGTGCAGGGCGGCGAGGATGCCTGGGCCGAGGCCGTGGGTATCGCCATGGACCTGCGCGACGGCGCGGGCTCCCTGCTCCGACGGCACGTGTCCAGCCTGGCGGCGCTGCGCTGGGCCCTCGAGGCCGAGAGGCGCAGCTGAGGCCCCGGCTACGGCGGCACCCGGCCAGCCTCATCGAAACCTGTTAGGGGGCCAGGTCCCCGCTCTTCGCGGGATCCAGAAGTCAACCGACGGGGCGTCCACTGGGCGCCTCGACGCTTACGACAGGGGTAGATCTTGAAGAAGATTCGCTACATGGGCCTCGACCTGGCCTGGGCTCCGCGCAACAGCTCCGGCGGTGCGGTCATGGAGCCGATGGACGACGGCACGGTTCGCCTGGTCTCCACCGCCCACCTCCGCACCCACGAGGACGTCCTCGGCTGGATCGCGCGCAACCGCGGTCGCCACGGCGCGATCCTGTCGGTGAACGCGCCCATCATCGTCGAAAACAGCAACGGTCGCCGCGCCTGCGACGACATGATCAACCAGCACTTCGCGCGCCACCAGATCGACGACCATCAGGTCAACATCGTCGCCGCGGGCCACCCCCGCACCATGGGCCGCGCGATGATGCGCATGGGCTTCGACCCCGATCCGCAGGCCGAGGGCGACCGGGTCATCGAGACCTTCACCCAGCCCGCGCAGGTGCTGCTGTTCAACCTCGAGCGGCCCATCCGGCTCAAGCATGGCCCCATCGGTGCTCGCAAGGACGCCGTGGCCCGCTACCGCGAGCTGCTCTCGCTCCACCTCCCCGACGCCAGCCCCGCGCTCACCAGCAGCCCGGCGCTCCGCGCGCTGATGGAGCGCGACCTCGGCGGCCTCAACGGCACCCGGCTCGGCGAGCTCGAGGACAAGATCGAGGCCACCATGTGCGCCTACATCTCGGCCTACCTCGACATGCGGGGCCCCGAGGACTGCGCCTTCCTGGGCGACCTGTACGAAGGCTACATCCTGCTGCCGACCTCGGCTCAGTCCGCCGACGAGTAGTCCGGACCGCCTCGGGGCGTGCGCCCCCCGCCCGCTGCAGGGCTGGGGGCTACTCTTCGTTCGTCGACGCCGGGCCGGGGTCCTGCTCGGTGGCCTGGACCTCGACCTCATCGGGCACGACGTCCTCGATGCTCAGCCACGCCAGGACTTCTTCGATGCGCTGGGACCCGGCGGGGTCGTCCAGCAGCAGCTCGGCCATGGCGGTGGTGGAGGGGGGCTCGCCGTCTCCCAGCCTGGTCAGCTCCCGCATGTAGCAGGCGTCCATGGCGTCGAGGGTCGGCTCGATCTCCTCGGTCCGCAGTGAGAAGTTGGCGCCGTCGGAGCGCACGGGGGTGCCGTCGGAGTGCAGGAACACGCCAGCCTCGCGCAGGCCGCGGATCACCGCGCGCGCCCGGTTGGCGGTCAGGGCGCCCTCGTCGCTCTGCTTGACCTGCCGGACCAGCTCCGAGCGCAGGGTGTGCATGTTGGTGCGGCGGCGCTTCTCCTGGCGCTCGAGGACCAGGTCGATCACCAGCCCGACGATGCGGGCGCGCACGCTGCGGCTGAGGGGATCGAGGCCTTCGCCGGCCAGGGTCTCGCGCAGCGCGCTGGCCTCGGGGCTGAGGCTCGGGAGCCCCGGGGCCTCGGAGCCGCGCTGCTTCTGCCCGGAGGCAGGGCGATCCTCGTCGTCCGGCCTGTCGCCGGGGGGGCCCACGCGGTAGCCGCCGGAGCGGGTGTCGCGCCGGATGGACGCCAGGCCCCGCTTCACGCCGGCCTCGAGGAAGCGGCCGAAGCTCGAGTAGCCGAGGTCACCCTCGCTGAACGCGGGCTCGCGGCGGGTCATGGCGGACTTGACGATGCTGGCCAGCACCCAGCCCTCGGTGTCCTGCTCGAGGCCTTCGATGGCCTCGGAGAGCAGGGAGAAGGCCTGCTCCTGGTCGAGGGCGTCGGCCTGGACCACCGGGTCCTTGTCGCGGTCGCGGTCGCGGTGGCGGGGGCGGTTGCTGGTGGACTGCTGCCGCTGCTCCTGCTT
This sequence comes from uncultured Enterobacterales bacterium, assembly GCA_964481655.1. GTDB lineage: Bacteria > Myxococcota_A > UBA796 > UBA796 > JAFGLY01 > CALDOK01. Next base: position 18,305 of record CAYZVO010000141.1, read on the forward strand.
CTTGATGAGGCTGTTGTAGAAGATGAACTCGTCGGTGGCCTGGACCAGCAGCTTGGAGGTCGAGCCCCGCGTGCCCACGCCGATGACCCGCTTGTTCAGCTCCTTGAGCCGCAGCGCGAGGGGCGTGAAGTCCGAGTCCCCGGAGATGATCACGAAGGTGTCGATGTAGTCGCGGGTGAAGGCCAGCTCCATGGCGTCGACCACCAGCGCGATGTCCGCGCGGTTCTTGTCGTTGCGGCCATGGGAGGTGAGCTCGACCATGGTCACCCCCTGCTCGAGCAGCGGGGTCTTGAACTTGGCGAAGCGCCCCCAGTCCGCGTAGGACCGGGCCGTGACGATGCGCCCGCGGACCTTGAGGCGACGCAGGATGGCGGCGATGTCGACCTTGCCGAGCTTTTCCTTGTCGACGCCGGCTGCGATGTTCTCGAAGTCGATCAGGACAGCGAGGTTTTGCTCCACGAGAGCTCCGGGGAGGGTGGGGGAGGGGGCGTGGGAGGGCCCCGGGGGGAGGGGGCGGCCCGATTCCGTTGCGGGCGCCTGGCCGGTCCGTAATGGCTCGCAGGTGGCGAGACAAGCAGGCCACGTCGCGGAAGCCGGGATACGGCGCTGGCATCCAGCCGTGGAGGTCACCGTGCGCGCTCTCGCTCATTCGCCGCGTCTGTCGGTGTCGCTGGCGCTGCTGCTCGCGGCCTGTGGGCCGGGGGCCGCCGGTGACCGTGCCTGGGAGCAGGGCGAGCACGCCGAGGCCATCACCCACTACCAGGCCTGCGAGACCCTGGAGGCCCCCCGGCAGCTCCGCCTGGCCCGCGCGCTGGCGGCCGAGGCCCGCTACCCCGAGGCCCTCGAGGCCCTCGAGGCCGTGCCCCAGGGGGCTTGGACCGCCGACGGCTTCATGGCCCACGGCCTGCTGCTGATGGAGCAGGGGATGGTCGGCGAGGCGGCCCACGCCTTCGCCGCCGGTGCCAACCTGGGGGGCGACGCGGCCCTGCGGGTCAACCACTGCGGCGCGCTGCTCGCGGCGGGCACCCCCGACGCGGCGGTGTGCGCCGACGCCCTGATCGCCGCGCCCCAGGACCCGGCGGCCATGCTCGGGCTCGCGGCGTCCTCCCTGGCCGAGGACAACCCCGTCGTCACCAAGCGCACCCTGGGCAACCTGCTGGCCTCGGAGTTCGCCCAGCCCCTGCACCTGGTCGAGGCCGCCCGCCTCTACCAGGCCATGGGTGATCTCGCGCAGGCCTGCGATGCGTTCCACGCCGGCGGTGGCGGTGGGGTCGAGGGCGGGCGAGCCTGCGCGGCGGCCGGGCGGCGCGATCGGGCCGAGGCCATCCTCGAGCCCATCGCGGACGAGCCCCAGGCCGCCTTCATGCTGGGCACCATGGCCCTCGAGCGGGCCCTGGCGCAGACCATGCAGGGGGAGCGCGAGCGGGACACCGCCGACGCCTGGCGTCGCTTCCGGGCCTGCAAGGAGCACTTCGTCGAGGACGCCAGCTGGCACAACAACGCCGGGCGGCTGCACGCCCTGGATGGCGAGGAGCAGCTCGCGGAGTTGGCCTTCCGTCGGGCCATCGAGCTCGATCCGGCTGCGCCCTACCCGGTGCTCAACCTCGCCCGCCTGCTCGAGGCCCGCGGTGATCGGGTGGAGAGCGGCCTGCTGCTCGAGCGCGTGGCCGAGCTCGGTGGGCTCACCGCCGCCATCGCCGGGCTGGAGCTCGCCCGGCGCGCCCGGGACGACGGCCAGCCCGAGCAGGCCATCGCGCGCGCGCGTGCGGTCATGGAGGGGTGCGGGGGCGAGCAGGCCGCCGCCTGCGTGGTCGAGTCCTGCGTGGTGCTGGCCACCATGTTGGCGGCCGACCAGCCCGATCAAGCGGTGGCCCTGCTGCAGCAGGCTGCCGAGATCGGAGGCCCGGGGGTCGCGGGTCGGTTGAAGGCGGAGCCCGATCTCGAGGTGCTCATGGAGCTCGAGGCCTACGCCGCCATCGTGAGCTCGGCCCCGTAGCGCTGCGCGGATCGGGGCCTGGGCCCCGCGATGTCACCGAGCTGTCACAAGGGACTTGCGGGGGCCTCCGGAGCTAGGTACTCAGCCCATCGCCAGGTCCTCCTGGGGCGTCGACAAGTGGTAAGTCATCGGGTTTTGGTCCCGACATTCGTGGGTTCGAATCCTACCGCCCCAACCCTCTCGTCCCAGCGCGCGCGCTCGGAGGCATCCCATGTACGGTGAGTTGAAGATCCTGGCCGGCAACGGCAATCCCGTCATCGCAGAGAAGATCGCCGACTACCTCGGCGTGTCCCTCGGTCAGGCCCGGATCTCCCGCTTCTCGGATGGCGAGATCAACGTGGAGATCCACGAGAACGTCCGCGGACGCGACGTCTACCTGATCCAGCCCACCTGCGCGCCGGCCAACGACCACCTGATGGAGCTGCTCATCATGGTCGATGCCTGCAAGCGGTCCAGCGCGGGCCGCATCACCACGGTGATGCCCTACTACGGCTACGCTCGTCAGGATCGCAAGGTCGCGCCCCGCGCCCCGATCTCGGCCAAGCTCGTGGCCGATCTGCTGGCCGCCGCGGGCGTGCACCGCGTGCTCACCATGGATCTCCACGCCGGCCAGATCCAGGGCTTCTTCGACATCCCGGTGGACAACCTCTACGCCAAGCCCAAGCTGGTGGACTTCCTCGCTCGGGAGACCCACGGCCTCGACAAGGTCATCGTCTCACCCGACGCCGGCGGCGCCGAGCGCGCCCGCTCCTACGCCAAGGCGCTCAAGGCCGACCTCGCCATCATCGACAAGCGGCGCAGCGGCCCCAACGAGGCCAAGGTCATGCACGTGGTCGGTGACGTCAAGGACAAGCACTGCATCATCCTCGACGACATGGTCGACACCGCCGGCACGCTCTGCAACGGCGCTCAGGCCCTGCACGAGAACGGCGCCGCGAGCATCATGGCGTGCTGCACCCACCCCGTCTTCTCGGGGCCGGCCATCAAGCGCATCCGCGGCAGCAAGCTCGAGCGCATGATCGTCAGCGACACCATCCCCCTCAGCGTCGAGGCCATGGACTGCGCCAAGATCGAGGTGGTCAGCGTGTCCGAACTGTTCGGCGAGGCCATGCGCGCCATCCACTACCAGGACTCGGTCAGCAGGCTGTTCGTGTAGTCCCTCGCGCTGTCTGCGGAGCGTCATCGAAGGACGCTTGACACGCCAGGACACCGGCAATATGTGGCGCGCCCTCGCGGACGGAAGTCCGCAACGGAAACCCATTCGTGACCGACCGCAAGCTGCGTTGGCCCCTTCGGGTCCATCGTCCGAAACGTGGCGCCAGACGGGAGAGCAGCGTGAGCCTCTCCCGGACAGGCGGCCACACCGACTCGGGCGGAACGCAGTGAGCGCAATGCGTTTTGTGTCAGGAGGAATGATGCAGGTGATCAAGCTGGCCGTTGAGCCCCGCACCCAGACCGGCAAGGGCGCCGCCCGCAAGCTGCGCCGCGCCGGCAAGTGCCCCGCCGTGCTGTACCGCGACGGCGCCGAACCCGTGATGTTCTCGTTCGACCCGGACGAGCTCGAGATCTCCATCCGCAAGCGCGGCGATCGCAACGCCCTGTTCGAGCTCGAGTTCGACGGCGAGAAGCGCATCTGCCTCATCAAGGACTTCCAGCGTCACCCCATGAGCCGCCGTCTGCGCCACATGGACTTCTACGAGGTCCTCACGGACAACGAGCTGGTGGTCAAGGTCAGGGTCGAGCCCCTGGGTCAGGCCGCCGGCCTGAAGCTCGGTGGACAGCTCAACATCCTGCGCCGCACCCTGGACGTCCGCTGCCTCCCCGGCGACATCCCCGCCTCCATCACCGTGGACGTCACCCCCCTCGAGGTGGGCGACTTCGTGCGCGTGTCCGAGATCGGGGCCCCCGACAACACCTCCATCATCTTCGAGCACGACTTCAACGTCATCTCGATGGAAGGCAAGCGGATCGCCGCCGAGTTCGAGGATGACGAGGACGAAGAGGGCGAGGACGCTGAAGGCGACGACGCCGAAACCCCGGACGAGGCCTAGCGCCTCGCCTCGCGAGATGCGGTGATGTGGCTCGTGGTAGGACTGGGTAACCCCGGCGCGAAGTACCAGGACACCCGGCACAACGCCGGGTTCCTGGTCGTCGACGAGGTCGCCCGGCGCTGGCGCGTGAGCCTGGGCAACGCCCCGCTCGGCGCCCCCCCCGGCCCACGCGCGGTCGCCCGCCGCCCCCTGCTGCTGGGGGGGGGTGTTGGGGGGCGCGGGGGGGGGGGGGGGGCGGGGGGCCGGGGGCGGGGGGGGCCCCACGACCGGCCAAGGCGAGGTCGCCCGCAGCCCCGTGCTGCTGGCGCAGCCCCAGCGCTACATGAACCGCTCGGGGGGCCCTGTCGGGGCCCTTCAGCGCTTCCACGACGTGCCCATCGAGCGCGTGGTGGTGGTGCACGATGAGCTGGACCTGCCATTCGGCACCGTGCGCATCAAGCGCGGCGGTGGCCACGGCGGTCACAACGGCCTGCGGGATCTCCACGAACACGTCGGCACCGAGCTGGTGCGCGTGCGGGTGGGGGTCTCCCGGCCTCCCGAAGGTGTGGACGCCGCGGACTGGGTGCTCTCAGCCTGGTCCGAGGACGAGCGCGAGGCCCTCGCCCCCATCGTGGAGCGCGGCGCCGACGCGGTCGAAGCCATCATCGCCGATGGCCCGATCCACGCCATGAACTCATTCAATGTGCGACCCCGCCGCCGGGCGGAGCCGACACCAGAATCCGAGCCCAGCGCGGGCGCCGTCGATGATCCCCCCGACGGCACCGACCTGTCCGACGCCGGGCCCTCCCAACCCAACGCCCACTCCGGGCAAGGAGCAGAATGATGGAATTCGCCGCCTATCTCGTGCCAGCCGCTGGCATCCTGGCGCTGATCTACGCGTTCGTGAAGACGCAGTGGATCAACAAGCAGGATCCCGGTGACGCCAAGATGGTCGAGATCGGCCAGGCCATCCGTGAGGGTGCCATGGCCTTCCTCGCCACCGAGTACAAGGTGCTCGCCATCTTCGTCGTGGCCGTGGCTGTCATCCTGGGTGTCGCGAACTTCATGCAGTTCGGCGCCGAGGCCTCCCTCGTCGCGCTCTCCTTCGTCGTGGGCGCCTGCGCCTCCGGCCTCGCCGGCTTCATCGGGATGCGCGTGGCCACCGCGGCCAACGTCCGCACCACCGCGGCGGCCCGCAAGAGCCTCCCCGACGCCCTGCAGGTCGCCTTCTCCGGCGGCGCCGTGATGGGCATGTCCGTGGTCGGCCTGGCCCTGCTGGGGCTCGGCGGGCTCTACCTGCTCTACACCGCCATGTTCGGTGCTGGCGCCGAGGCCGATGAGATGGGCCGCGTCATCTCCGTGCTCGCTGGCTTCTCCATGGGCGCGTCCTCCATCGCGCTGTTCGCCCGCGTGGGCGGCGGCATCTACACCAAGGCCGCCGACGTGGGCGCCGACCTAGTGGGCAAGGTCGAGGCCGGCATCCCCGAGGACGACCCGCGCAACCCCGGGACCATCGCCGACAACGTGGGTGACAACGTGGGCGACGTGGCCGGCATGGGCGCCGACCTCTTCGAGTCCTACATCGGCGCCATCATCGGCGCGATGGTCATCGCTGGCTCCTGGTACGTGGCTGGCACCGCGGACAAGGGCCCCATCCTGCTGCCCATGGTCCTCGCGGCCGTCGGCATCATCTGCTCCATCCTCGGCACCTTCGCCGTGCGCACCAAGGAAGGCGGCAACCCCCAGGTCGCCCTGAACCTCGGCACCTTCGGCGCCGCGGGCCTCATGCTCGTCGCCACCTGGTTCGTGGCCGCGTGGCTGTGGCCGGCCGAAGGCGTGGTCGTCTCTGACATGACCATCGGCGTCGGTGGCGTGTTCATGGCCACCATCATCGGCCTGGCGGTCGGCGTGCTCGTCGGCCTCATCACCGAGCACTACTGCGCCATCGGCAAGGGTCCCGTCAACAGCATCGCCAACCAGTCCCTGACCGGCCCGGCGACCAACATCATCTCCGGCCTCGCCGTGGGGATGCAGTCCACCGCCGCCCCCGTGACCCTCATCGCGGTCGGCATCGTGGGCGCCTACTGGTCCGCTGGCCTGTACGGCATCGCCATCGCCGCCCTGGGCATGCTCTCCACCACCGGCATCCAGCTGGCCGTGGACGCCTACGGC
>CAYZVO010000142.1:0-24446 GCA_964481655.1 uncultured Enterobacterales bacterium
GCGCAGACACCGACGCCGTGGAGCACCTGGTGGGCCACAGCCTGGGCCTGCGCGGCATCTACACCGACCCCGACGCCCTGCCCCTGCGCGAGGCGGTGGCCCTGGTGCCGCCCCTGACCATCGAGCTGCCCGAGCGCCAGCCGCGCTTCGAGGGGCTGGACCCGAGCGACCCGCGGCCGGTGCGGGAGATCACGCTCGATGGCAGCAGACCCCCCTCCGCCGCTTCGCGGCACCTCCCCCCTGGGAGGGGGGAGGGTACTGGAGTGTGTCCCCCACGTGTCCCACGCCGCAGCCGCACCCACGACAACGTCGTCTGGGTCGAGTTCGGAGCAAAGGGTGGTGGGGGCGGAGGGATTCGAACCCTCACGTTCGTACGAACGGTGGATTTTGAGTCCACTGCGTCTGCCATTCCGCCACGCCCCCACCGGGTGTGGCTCGGTCCTGACGGGGACCGGCCGCCCAATCTCACTCGCTCCCGCGCGCCCCGCAAGCCCAGAAGAGGCGCTCTCGGCGCAGGATCGGACCATTTCTTGACGATCAGGGCATGAGCGGCGGTCACTCACGGGTATAATCGTGGCAACCCACGCCTCGGAGCGCGAGGCGTACAGCGCATCATGGAGGAGCCATGTCCCTCGCCCGCACCAGCGTCCTGCTCATCCCCCTCGCCATCATCGGCTGCAAGAACTCCGGCGGCGCCGACTTCGGCGACGGCCCGGAGAACGACGCCCGCTTCCTGGCGGACGTCTTCACCTGGCAGTGCCAGGAAGATGGAGGCGCCGACTACTACGAGGGCGTCTTCGCCTTCAACGTCTCCCTCGAGGTCGCCCCGGACGCCCTGGTGCCCCGCGCCCTGCCGGCCCCGGGCGGTTGCTCGGCGGATCTGTCCATGTTCGGCGCCGACCCCAACGGCGAGCTGGCCAACATCCCCGAGCTCACCGACGAGCCCCGCTGGGAGACCGAGCTGGACTCCGGTGAGCTCGAGCTCGTCAGCGACGGCTGGTACTACGACGAAGTCTTCGACAACGTCCACAACTGCCAGACCACCGACGCGCTGCTGAGCGGCGGCACCCAGCTGATCGACGCGGGCTCCCTGTCCGGCGCCATCACCCCCGACCCGGGCAGCGTCGAAGACGTCACCCTGGTCTCCACCTCGGACTACCTCGAGACCGGCTTCGAGTTCGGCGAGGAGATCGACATCTCCTGGGAGGCCGCGGGCTGGGACGAGGCCTGGATCCAGGTGCGCCGCGAGCGCAACGGCGAGGCCTGGGAGTACGTCACCTGCAACGTGACCGGCTACGACGAGTTTACCCTCGGCGACGAGGTCTGGGGCCTGATGACCGAGAACCTCGGCGATGTCTTCAACAACGTCTACGTGGCCTTCCAGAACCACGGGATGCAGGAGATGGAGACCGGCCAGAAGGTCGAGGTGGCCACCCGCGCGATGCACGTGGCCGTCGCCTACGACTAGCAACCAGACATCCTGCGGCGCCCCCTCTTTACGGGGGCGCTCGCGATCTGTAGGATGGCGCTGATTCGCCCTGAGCACCCACCCCACAGAGCATGCGAGGGAGCATGGCCCCCAGTGTCGTCATGGTTGTCGACGCCAACCCGGCGACAGCGCGCCGCATCCAGCGGGCGCTGCAGGGGAGCGAGCTCAGCGTGCAGCCGGCCGGCAGCATGGACGAAGCCATCGGCGCCTCCGGCGATCCCGATCTGGTGGCCATCTTCTCGGCGGTCTCGGTCCGCGGCGGCAACGGCTACGAGCTGACCCGCCAGGTCACCCAGCGGCGGCCGGAGCTCGCGGTGTTCCTGCTGTGGGGCGGCTTCGAGGCCTTCGACGAGGACCGCGCCATGCTCGCCGGCGTGCGCTCTGGACTGCGTCGCCCGTTCTCGAACGAAGCCATCCTGGCCCTGCTCGAGGACCTGATGGGCGCGGTGCCCGTGTCGTCCAGCTCCCTCGAGCCCGTGGAGCCCCTGGCGGACGATCTGCCCATGGCCAGCATCGAGCCCCTGGAGCCCACCGGCAACGTGCCGGCGGTGGTGCCCGCGGCGCCCCCGGTGGGCGACGAGCGCCTCGCGAGCTTCGTGCCCGCCGACTACCAGGAGATCCCGCCGGTGCGGGTGGACCGCGAAGAGATCTCCGTGGCCCTCGAGCGCGCGGTGCTCGCGGTGCTGCCCGAGGTCCTCGAGGTGGTGCTCACCAAGGCCCTCATCCAGCCGGGCAAGCCCCGCGCCGCCGTCGAACAGGCCGTGGCTGCGGCGGTGAGCGAGCAGCTCCCGGCGGTCCTCGAGCGCTCCCTGCGCGAGCGCCTCGGCGAGCACGGCAAGGGCTGATCCTCGCCACCTCGGCGGATGCCCCCGTCCCCCCTGCGGTGCTATGAGGGGTCTCCCCGTAGCCTGGGCGTCTCCGTCCGCCCGGGAGGCATCCATGAAGCTCGAGCACCTCATCGCCATGGCCCTCGAGGAAGACCTGGGCCCCGGTGACGTCACCTCCGAGGCCTGCATCCCCGCCGACGCCGCCGGCCGGGCGCGCATCGTGTCCAAGCAGCGCCTGGTGGTCTCCGGCCAGGAGCCCGCCGGTGCCATGTTCGCGGCGCTGGGCGTGGACTACGAACCCGTGGCGGCCGACGGGGACCGGCTCGTGCCCGGCGATGTCATCGGCGTGGCCACCGGCACCGTGCGCGGCATCCTGATCGCCGAGCGTCCGGCCCTGAACTTCCTGGGCTGGCTCTCCGGTGTGGCCACCCAGACCCACGCCCACGTCGAGGCCGCCGGCGGCGCCTTCGGCGTGGTGGACACCCGCAAGACCACCCCCGGGGTCCGCTGGCTCGAGAAGGCCGCGGTGCGCCACGGCGGCGGCAAGAACCACCGCTTCGCCCTGTACGACGGCGTGCTCATCAAGGACAACCACATCATCGCGGCCGGCTCGGTCCAAGAGGCCGTGCGCCGCGCTCAGGCCAGCGCCCACCACCTGCTCAAGATCCAGGTCGAGGTGGAGAGCCTGGCCCAGGCCCACGAGGCGGTGGACGCGGGCGCCGACTGCCTGCTGCTGGACAACATGGACGACGCCACCCTGAAGTCCGTCATCGACGCGCTGAAGGGCCGGGTGCTGCTGGAGGCCAGCGGCAACATGACCGTCGAGCGCATCGCCAGCCTGCGCGACCAGGGCATCCACCCCGACCAGGTGAGCGTGGGCGGGGTGATCCACCAGGCCCGCTGGGTGGACATCTCCCTGGATCTGGAGGCCTGAGGTGCGCCCCCCACCCCACGGGTCGCTGTCGGAGCGCTTCGGCCGCTCGGTGTGGTTCCACGAGAGCACCGGCTCCACCAACGACGACGCCTGGACGCTGGCCAGGAACGGCGCCCCCCATGGCTCCGTCGTGCTCGCCGAACAGCAGCGCGAGGGCCGGGGACGGCTGGGGCGCTCGTGGTTCTCGCCGCCTGGGGAGAACCTCTACTTCTCGCTGATCCTGCGTCCCACCACGGCCCCGGCCGACACCGCCATGCTCACCCTCGCGGCGGGCGTCGCCATCGCCGAGACCCTGGACCTGAGGCTCAAGTGGCCCAACGACGTGGTCGACGATCGCTTCCGCAAGATCGCGGGCCTGCTGTCCGAGATGGACGTGGTCCAGGGCCGCGTGGCCTTCGTCGTGCTCGGGGTCGGGCTCAACGTCAACCAGCTCGCGTTCCCGTCCCACCTGCCCCAGGCCGCGTCCCTGCGGATGCTGCGTGGCGCGGAGCTGGACCGGATGGAGCTGCTCGCCAGCCTCCTGCCCGCCCTCGAGCGTCGAGTCCAGCAGATCCATCACCAGCGCCCCGCCGTCATCGAGGCCTGGACCGCGCTGTCGGCGACCACCGGGCGCCGGGTGGATGTCAGCGGGCTCGAGGGCACCGCCATCGGCCTGCGTGAAGATGGCGCCCTGCTCGTGCGCGATGATGACGGGCAGATTCACCCCGTGGTGGCCGGCGACGTGCTGCCGGTCCCCAACCCCTGACCCCCCTGGAGTCCCCATGCTGCTGGTCGTCGACGTCGGCAACACCAACATCGTCCTGGGCCTGATGGACGGCTACGAGGTCAAGCACCACTTCCGCATCACCACCGGCTCGCGCACCACCGACGAGTTCGGCATGACCCTGCTGCAGCTGCTCGCGCTGCAGGGTGTGGACAAGGCCGACATCGAGGGCGCGGCCATCGGCTGTGTGGTGCCCAGCACCCTGTACAGCATCAACAAGGGCATCCGGCGCTACCTGGGCCTCGAGTCCCTGGTGGTGGGGCAGGGGGTCAAGACCGGCATGCCGGTCCGCACCGACAACCCCCGCGAGGTGGGCGCCGACCGCATCGTCAACGCCGTGGCGGCCCGCGAGGCCTACGGGGCCCCCGTGGTGGTGGTCGACTTCGGCACCGCGACCACCTTCGACTGCGTCGACGCCAGCGGAGCCTACGCCGGTGGCGTCATCGCCCCGGGCTACCAGATCAGCGCCGAGGCCCTGTTCACCCGCACCAGCAAGCTCCCGCGGGTCCAGGTCGAGCGTCCCCGCAAGGTGGTGGGCACCAACACCGTGCACTCCATGCAGTCGGGCCTGTTCTGGGGCTACGTCGGCCTGGTGGATGGCATCGCCAGCCGCTGCAAGGCGGAGCTGGGGGGCGAGGTGCCCTGCGTGGCCACCGGGGGCCTGGCCAACCTGGTCTCTGGCGACAGCGCCGAGATCGACCGCGTGGACGACTCGCTGACCCTCAGGGGTCTGCGCATTCTCTGGGACCGCAATCGCTAGCGCCCAAAACCCCCTGGCTACGCCGTGCCATCGGCGCTATGAGGGGGCCCGCCAAACCTTCCGAGGAGACGCCATGTTCCGCTCCGCCTACATCCGCGTGCTCGCGCTCGTCTGCATGATGCTCGTCATCCCCTCCACCGCGTTCGCCGAGTTCAAGGTCGCGGTCGTGGACTTCCAGGAAGCCCTGACCCAGATCGACGAGGGCACCACCGCCATGGCTCGCCTCGAGGGCGTGCGCGACGAGAAGATGCGCAACATCGAGATGATGCGCCAGGAGCTCACCGCCATGCAGGCCGAGCTGCGCAACCAGGCCTCCATCCTCTCCGAGGCCGCCCTGGCCTCCAAGGAAGAGGAGTTCATGAACGCCCAGATGCAGTTCCAGCAGGTCGCCATGCAGGCCGAGCAGGAGCTGCAGAACCAGTACCTGGTGATGATGGAGGAGTTCTTCGGCAAGCTCTCCGCCGTGGCCGAAGAGATCGGCAAGGAGAAGGGCTACAACCTGGTCCTCGAGGCCACCGAGTCCGGCGTGGTCTTCCACAACGGCGTGGACGACATCACCGAAGAGCTGATCAAGCGCTACAACGCGCGCCACACCATCAACTAGCGTGCGCGCCTGGAGCCTGGCGGAGCTCGCCGCCGAGCTCGGCGGAAGCCTCGAGCTGGCCAGCGACGCCAGCGCCGCCGCCCCGGTGGTGGGCGTCCGCGGCATCGACGACGCCGGCCCTGATCACATCAGCTTCGTGAGCAACCGGCGCTACGTGCGCCGCCTGGCCCACACCCGCGCCGCCGCGGTGTTGGTGGACCGGCGCACGCCCGCCAAGGGCGCCACCGTCATCCGGGTGGACGATCCCTATCTGGCCTTCGCCCGCGCCCTGGCCCTGTTCCACCCCGCGGAGCCCAGCCGGCCCGGCGTGCATCCCAGCGCCGTGGTCGCCGCCGACGCCGTGGTCGAGGGGGCCGAGATCCGGGCCCTGGCCTACGTCGGCCCCGGCGCCGTCGTGGGGCCCGGCACCGTCCTGCACCCCGGCGTCCACGTCGGCGCGGGCGCGGCGGTGGGCCGGGACTGCACGATCATGGCCAACGCTGTGGTCTGCGACGGCTGCGAGCTGGGGGACCGGGTCGTGCTCAACCCTGGCGCGGTGGTGGGGGCCGAGGGCTTCGGCTTCGTGCCCACCCCCGACGGCCACGTGAAGATCCCCCAGGTCGGACGCGCCGTGGTGCACAGCGACGTGGAGCTGGGCGCCAACAGCTGCGTGGACCGCGCCGCCATGGGCGAGACCGTGGTGGGCCGCGGCACCAAGGCCGACAACCTGGTCCAGGTGGGGCACGCCGCCCGTGTGGGCGAGCACGGGCTGCTGGTGGCCTACGCCGCCATCGCCGGCTCCACCCGCCTCGGTCGCTTCGTGACCCTGGCCGCCAAGGCCCTGGTGCTGGGTCACCTGCGCATCGGCGACGGCGTGCAGGTCGGGGCGGGCAGCATGGTCACCGGCGACGTCGAGCCCGGAGAGAAGGTCACCGGCTACCCGGCCTTCGAGCACCGAGCCTGGCGCCGCGCGGCCCTGTCCCTGCGGGAGCTGCCGGTGGCCCTCAAGCGGCTGCGGGAGCTGGACAGCCAACGGGAACCAGACGAATCGGGCGGCGGCGCGTAACACCCGCTGCCCCTGGCGACTCTCGCCATCGAAGGAGCGATGCCTTATGGTCTGGGCGTCGGCGGCTCTGCATGAGCGGCCCGTTTCCCCTCGTCTCCAGACCCCCGCAGGGAGGCCCCCATGCCCACCATCGAGCTGACCAAGGACAACTTCGAGCAGACCATCATCGCCAAGGAGGGTGAGGAGAAGACCGTCCTCATCGACTTCTGGGCCGCCTGGTGTGGGCCCTGCAAGATGTTCGGCCCGATCTTCGAGGCCGCGGCCGAGAAGCACCCGGACATCGTGTTCGCCAAGTGCGACACCGAAGCGCAGCAAGAGCTCGCCGGCATGTTCCAGATTCGCTCCATCCCCACCATCATGGTCTTCCGCGACGGCTTGGCCGTCTTCCAGCAAGCCGGCGCGCTCCCCGCCGAGGTCCTCGAGGATCTGATCACCCAGGTCAAGGGTCTCGACATGGACGAGGTGCGCGCCAAGATCGCCGCCCACCTGCAGCAGCAGCAGGAAGAGGGCGAGCAGGGCTGAGCACAGCCCGGTCCCAGGAGCCTCCCATGACCACCCGGATGCGTCAGCTCGTCTTCGGAACCATCGGCTTCGGTGGAGGCTTCGCGTACGCCACGTTCATCGGCTGCCACTCCACGTGAGGCATCACCGGCAACCCGTGGGTCACGGGTTTCTTCGGCCTCGCCATCGCCCTGAGCCTCGTCTCGGACGCCAAGCCGGCGCCCCAGCAGCCAGGGCCGAAGGAGTAGCCACATCACCCTGCGGCTCCTGATCTCCGCGGCGGAGGCCTCCGGCGACGCGCTCGCGGCGGAGCTGGTGCATGCGCTGGCCGAGCTGGGGCCCCTCGAGGCCCGCGGCGTCGCCGGGCCGGCCATGCGCGCCGCCGGGGTCGAGCCCATCGCCAGGGTCGAGGATCTGAGCGTCAACGGGCTGTGGGAGGTCGTCGGCAAGCTGCCGGCCATCCGGGCCGCCCAGGCAGTGGTGCGTACCGCCATGCTCCCCGACGCACAGCGGGAGGCCCCCGCGCTGCTGATCACGGTGGACGCTCCCGACTTCCACCTGCCCCTGGCCCGCCACGCCCGCACCCTGGGCATCCCCGCCGTGGGCTACGTCAGCCCGCAGGTCTGGGCCTGGCGCCCCGGACGGGCCAAGGGCCTGGCCCGGGATCTGGACCGGCTGCTGTGCCTCTTCCCCTTCGAGCCGGCGCTGTACACCCCCCACGGCCTGGACGCCCGCTTCGTGGGCCACCCCGTGGTGGATCGCCTGGCAGGGGTCGAGCGTGCGCCCATCCCCGGGCGCTTCGCCCTGCTGCCGGGCTCGCGCCAGCACGAGCTGGAGCGGCTGCTGCCGGTCTTCCTCGAGGCCGCAGTGGCCGTGCGCGACCAGCGCCCGGACGCCAGCTTCGTGCTGGGCCTGGCTGGTGGTGCCGACCCCTCCATGGTGCAGGCCGCCGAGGACGCCGGGGTCGAGGTGGTGCCCGGCCTGGTCGAGGCCGCCGCCGGCTGCGAGGCCGCGCTGGTCGCCAGCGGCACGGCCACCCTCGAGCTGGCCGTGCTGGGGGTGCCCATGGTGGTGGCCTACCGGGTCCACGCCAGCACCTACGCGGTGGGCAAGCTGCTGGTGAAGGGCATCGATCACATCGCCCTGCCCAACATCCTGGCCGGCGAAGAGATCGTGCCCGAGCACATCCAGCAGCTCGACCCGGACCTGCTGGCAGCGGACCTGCTGAGGGTGGCCACGGATCCCGAACTGCCGGGGCGTCTCGCAGCGGTGAAGGCGTCGCTGGGCGAAGGGGGCGCAGCGGGGCGTGCCGCGGCTGCTGCGTTGGAGCCTCTGGCCCACAGCCCACGGCCCGCAGCTCACAGCTGATCAGCCGCACCGGAACAGCACGCACGAGGTTAGAGGGGGGCACTTGTCCACCCCGGAGCGCTCCATGGCCGCGACCCCCGCTGTCGTCACCCCCACCTACAACGAAGCCGAGAACATCGAGGAGTTCGCTCGTCGTGTGTTCGAGGCGCTGCCCGACGCGACCCTGTTCGTCGTCGACGACGGCTCCCCCGACGGCACCGGGGACATGGCCGAGGCACTGGACGGCGTGCTCGGCGCGGTCCGCGTGCTGCGGCGCGAGGGCAAGCAGGGCCTGGCATCGGCCTACAAGCTCGGCATGGGCACCGCCCTCGAGGCCGGCCACGATCCCATCTTCCAGATGGACGCCGATCTCTCCCACGACCCCGCCGATCTCCCCCGGCTCCGGGCGGCCCACGCGGATCTCGCCATCGGCTCCCGCTACGTGCCCGGCGGCGGCACCCGCAACTGGCCCCTCTCCCGGAAGCTCATCTCCCGCAGCGGCGGCTTCTACGCGCGGCTGGTGCTGGGCATCCCCTACCGGGATCCCACCGGCGGCTTCAAGTGCTGGCGGGCCCGCTGCCTGTCGGCCATCGATCTGCAGGAAGTGGGATCGGAGGGCTACGTGTTCCAGGTGGAGACGACCTGGCGCGCCTATCGCCGCGGCTTCGCCATCCAGGAGGTCCCCATCGTGTTCACCGAGCGCGCGGCCGGCGCCAGCAAGATGAGCGCCGGCATCGCCCGCGAGGCCGCCTGGCGCGTGCCCTCCCTGCGCTTCCAGCGGTAGATCCCGCATGAGCTCCTCCGACCCCCAGCCGCTGCGCCCGAAGCTGCGCGTCCTGGCCGGGGGTCGCGGCCTGCCCGAGGATCCGCCCAACCCGGAGCCCCAGGGCAGCTGGCTGCAGCGGGTCGAGGGCTGGTGGGGCGCCCTGGTGCTGCTGGCGGCCCTGGCCGTGCTCCGTCTCGTGCTGGCGGGGGTCCCCGGGCTGGCGGCCGATGAAGCCTACTACTGGCTCTGGGGCCAGCACCTGGATCTGGGCTACTTCGATCACCCGCCGCTGATCGCCTGGCTGATCCGAGGCTCGGAGGCCCTGGTGGGCCACAGCGAGCTGGGCGTGCGCGCTGTGTGCGTGCTGCTGGGTGTGGGGGCGGTGGCGCTGATCACCGCCAGCTCCCGCCGCAGCTGGATCACCGCCACCGCGCTGGCGAGCCTGCCCCTGTTCGCCCTGGGGGGCCTGCTGGCCACCCCCGATGTGCCCCTGCTGTTCGGCTGGGCCCTGTGCCTGTTCGGGCTGGTTCGTGGTGGGCGCTGGTGGCTGCTGGCGGGGCTGGGGGCGGGCATCGCCATCCTCGGCAAGCACACCGGCCTGATGCTGATCCCGCTGATGCTGGTGGCCCGACCGCGGGAGCTGCGCACCCGCTGGCCCTGGCTGGGCCTGGGGATCGCGGCCCTCGTGCTGCTGCCCCACATCTGGTGGCTGTCCCAGAACGACTGGGTCACCCTGCGCTTCCAGGCGGGCCACGGGCTCGGGGTGGGGGCGCCCAGCTCCAACGACGCCCCTGGCTTCGCGGGCCTGGCGGCGTTCTTCGGCGGGCAGGTGGGCCTGGTGAGCCCGCTGTTGTTCCTGTGCTTCGCCGCCTACTGGGCGGTGGGCTGGATGGACCGGGGGGTGACGCGCCTGTGGTGGCTGCTGTCCTTCCCCGTCTTCGGCTTCTTCGCCCTCGCGTCGCTGTTCGCGGCCAGCGAGGCCAACTGGGCGGCCCCCGCCTACCTCGCGGCCGCGGCGGGTCTGGCTCACATGTCCGCCCGCTGGCGGCGGATCGCCTGGGTGGGCATCGGCTTCGCGGCCGTGACCACCACCATCCTCACCGTGCACGCCCTGCGGCCCCTCTGGCCGCTGCCCAAGGACCCCACCCTCTCCCTGGTCGGGGGCGAGGTGCTGGGCGAGGCCGTGCAGGCCTGGGGGGTCGAGCCGGTCTACACCACCCGCTACCAGGAGGCCGCCTGGATCCGCTTCTACGGAGGCATCCACGCCGAGGTGCTGCCCGGCACCGGGCGGCTGTCGCAGTTCGACGTGCTGCCCCGCTGGCCAGCCCCGGAGCGAGGCCTGTTCGTGCGCCCCTGGCGCACCAGCCCCCCCAGCAAGCTCGAGCCCTTCTGGGGTGAGCGCGAGGGCCCCAACACCGTGGTGGCGCCGGACATCCTGTTGCGCCGAGCCGGGCACTGGCAGGTCTACGAGCTGTCGGAGTACCTGGGCGGCCTGGGCGAGGACGCGCCCGTGGGGTGGACGCCGTGAAGCCCGCGACCCGCCGCTTCCTGGGGCTGTTCCGTCCCCACATCTGGGGCCTGATCCTGGGCACGGTGTTGCTGGTCATCGCCGCCAACATCCCAGCGGCCATCGTGGTGCTCATCAAGATCGTGCTGGACGAGGTCCTCATCGAGCAGCACCAGGGCGCGCTGATGGCCATGCCCTTCGCCGTGGCGGGGCTGTACGCCCTCAACGCGGGGGTGAACATCGGCCGGGGCCTGCTCACCAAGAGCATCGCCTTCCAGGTCGTGGAGCGCCTGCGGGGGCAGCTGATGTTGCAGTACCTGCGCCTGGGGGTGGCCTACCACCAGGCCACGCCCACAGGGGAGCAGGTCAGCCGCCTGGCCAACGACGTCAACAACGTCCAGTACGCCGTCTCCGGCTTCGCCACCGCCATCCAGAAGCCCCTGACCCTGGTCGGCTTGCTCGTGGCCGCCTTCGTGCTCAATCCCCTGCTGGCGGCGGTGGCCGTCTGCGTGCTGCCCCTGGTGGGCTTCCCCATCGATCGCTTCGGCAAGAAGCTCCGCCGCAGCACCCGGGACTCGCTGGCGAACCTCGCGGCCCTGAGCGCCATGGCGCAGGAGCTGTTGGTGGGCATCCGCGTCGTGCAGGCCTTCGGCGCCGAGGACCGTATGCGGGGCCGCTTCGAGGAGCTCAACCACGAGCAGTACCGGCTGCAGCTCCGGGCGGCCGCGGCCCAGCTCATCCCCGGCCCGGTGGTCGAGCTCATCGCGGCGCTGGGCGTCGGCGCGGCCATCTACATCGGCGGGCGCCAGGTCTTCGCGGGCACCCTCACCCCCGGTGAGCTGATCGCCTTCCTGGTGGCGCTGGGGCTGATGAACGATCCCCTCAAGGGCCTGTCCCTCATCGTCAGCCTCTGGCAGCGCTCGGTGGCCGCGGGGGACGAGGTCTTCCGCATCCTGGACATGGAGCCCGCGGTGCGCGACGCCGGGGAGCTCGAGCTCGACGGCGGGTCCTGCGGCCTGGTCTTCGAGGGGGTGGGCTTCGACTACGGTGACGGCCCGGTGGTCTCCGATCTCGACTTCGGCATCGCGCCCGGCCAGGTCGTGGCCCTGGTGGGGCCCTCGGGTGCCGGCAAGACCACGCTGGCCAACCTCGTGCCCCGCTTCTACGACCCCACGGTGGGGCGCATCCTGCTCAACGAACGCCCCCTGCCCGCGTGGCGCCTGTCCTCGCTGCGGCAGCACGTGGCCCTGGTCACGCAGGAGACCTTCCTGTTCAACGACAGCGTCGGCTCCAACATCGCCTTCGGGCGCCCCGGCGCCAGCCAGGCGGACATCGAGGCCGCGGCCCGGGTCGCCAACGCCCACGACTTCATCTCCGAGCTGCCCAAGGGCTACGACACCCGCATCGACGAGCTGGGGATGCGCCTGTCCGGTGGCCAGCGCCAGCGCATCTGCATCGCCCGAGCCGTGCTGGCCGACGCGCCCATCCTGGTGCTGGACGAGGCCACCTCGGCCCTGGACAGCGAGAGCGAGGCCCTGGTGCAGCAGGCCCTGGATCGGCTGATGCAGAACCGCACGGTGCTGGTCATCGCCCACCGCCTGTCCACCATCCGCCGGGCCGACCGCATCATCGTGCTCGAGCACGGGCGCATGGTGGAGTCGGGGACCCACGATGAGCTGCTGGCGCTCGAGGGGGTCTATGCGCGCCTGCATGCGAGGCAGGCGTGAGCGGGGCCGACAGCCGACAGCCGACAGCCGACAGCTCGGGGTGGCGGGGCGTGATGTACGGGCTGGCGAGCGGGGCTGCGTTACCTGCGGCGGCGCTGTGGGCGCTGGCTTCGCCCCGGCTGCGGGGGCACTGGTCCGAGCGGATCGGCTGGACCTTGCCCGCCGTGGAGCCGGGGGCGTTGTGGCTGCATGCGGCCTCCCTGGGAGAGGGGCAGGCCGCGGCCGCGGTGGCCGCTGGGATCAGCACCCGCTGGCCTGACCTGCCCCTGCTGCGCACAGCGACCTCGGAGACCGGGCGGGCCCAGGTGCTGCCGGTGGACGATGTGCGCTGCCTGCCCCTGGACGCGCCCTGGCTGCAGCGGCGTTTCGTGCGGCGGGTGCGCCCCCGGGCCCTGGTGCTGGTAGAGGGCGAGCTGTGGCCTGGGCTGTTGATGGCCTGCGCGGGGCGGGTCCCGGTGACGGTGTTGGGCCTGCGGGTGGGTGAGGGGACCCGGCGCCTGGCCCGGCGGTTCCCGGGGCTGTGGCGCTGGATGATGGCCACGGTCGCGAGCTGGTCGGCCCGGGACGAGGAGGGCGCGGCGTGGCTCCGGGAGCAGCTGGGGATGGATGTCCCGGTGGTGGGCGATCTCAAGCTCGAGGCGCCCGCGGCGCCGGCGACCTTGCGCTTCGAGCGACCCCTGCTCATCGCCGGTTCGACCCGCCCTGGAGACGAGGACGCGGTGTTGGCAGCCCACGAGGGCCTGCGCTCCGAGCTGCAGCTGGTGCTCGCGCCCCGCCACGGTGAGCGCATCGACGAGGTCGCCCGGCTGCTCGATGAGCGCGCGGTTCGTTGGGCTCGACGCAGCGACCTGGACGACGATCGGGTCCCCGCGGATGTCGACGTGCTGCTGCTGGACACGGTGGGGGAGCTCGCGGGGCTCTACCCCCACGCCCAGGTGGCCTTCGTCGGCGGCACCTTCGATCGGTCGATCGGAGGCCACAGCGCCGCCGAGGCGGCCCGCGCCGGTGTGCCGGTGGTGCATGGACCCGAGATCCACGCCAACGCCCCCTCCTTCGCCGCGGCTTCGGCGCTCCAGGCCGACTCCCCCGGTGCGCTCGGTGCTGCCTTGGGCGCGGCCCTCGCGGCGCCCCGCCTCGCCCCTGCACAGGGACACGCTGTGGCGGGGGCCCTGGTCCAGCTCGAGCCGCTGGTGTCGGCCCCCGTGCCCGACGAGGGTCCCCATCGCCCCCTCGCGCGGGTCTTCGTGCCGGCGTATCGCCTGGCCGCACGCTGGAGGGCCCGGCGACCCCGCGCGGCGGCCCCGCTGCCGGTCATCGGCGTGGGGAACATCGCCAGCGGTGGCACCGGCAAGACCCCGGTGGTGCGCGCCATCGCCCAGCGCCTGCTCGCCCGCGGCCTGCGGGTCGCGGTGGTCTCCCGGGGCTACGGGCGCGGCAAGGGGCCGTGGCTGCGGGCCTCGGACGACGGCTCGGGGACCGCGGTGGGGCTGGGAGACGAGCTCGCCATGCTCGCCGCAGACGGCCTGATCCTCGTGAGCTGCCCGGACCGACACGCCGGCGTGCAGCGGGCCGCGGAGCTGGGGGCGCAGGTCTGCCTGCTGGACGACGCCTCCCAGCAGCGCGACGTCCGGCTGGACCTCGAGATCATCACCGTGGACGCACGGTCCCCCCTGGCGGGCGGTGGCATCCCCGGAGGCGAACTCCGAGAGCCCCCCGAGGCGCTGGCCCGGGCCGCGGTGGTCTGGAGCAACCACGGGGCCCTGCCCCTGCACCTGGGCTCCATCGCCGCGGACGCTGTGCAGGTGCAGGCCCGGATGGTCCCGGTGGGCTGGCTGCACCGGGGCGCGGAGCTCCCCCTCGAGCAGGGCCCGGCTGAACGGGTGGTGGCGCTGGCGGGCATCGCGGCCCCCGGAGGCTTCCTGCGCCAGCTGCGGCGGCTGGGCCTGGTCCCCGTCCAGCGACACATCCACGCAGACCACGCCTGGTTCCTCCCCGCCGAGCTCGCGGAGCTCCGCAGGTTGGCGGAGCGCTGGCCGGTGGTCACCACCGAGAAGGACCTGACGCGTCTGCCGGAGGACCTGGAGGTGTGGGCGCTACGGGTCGAGCTGCGCATCGAGCAGGGCGAGGATGCATTGGCTACGCTGCTCTCCGAATTCCTCGCCAAGCACCAGATCGGAGAGGCTCCGTGAAGCTCCGCCACCGTATGCTGGACGCCGTCTCCTGGATCATGGCGCGCACGCCCTGGTGGCTCGGCAGCCTGTGGGCCTGGTGGGTCGCCTGGTTCTGGTGGCTGGTGTTGCCCGTGCGTCGCGACGTCGCGGCGTCGAACCTGGCCCAGGTCTTCCCGGAGATGGACGCCGCGACCCGCGGTCGGACGCTGCGGCGTTCGGTCCACGATCTGGCCCTGGGCTACGTGGAGCTGCTGGGCTGTCTTCGCCGCCCCGAGCGCTTCGAGCCGACCTGTGGCAGCGATGGTTTGCACCGGCTCACCGATCGGCAGGAGCAGGGGCTGCCCTGCCTGGTGCTCCAGGGGCACTTCGGCTCCTTCGACCTCATCATGCTGGCCATGGGCCGGGGCCGGGGCATGGAGCTGAGCTGCGTCGTCAACGCCCCCACCGACGCCTGGGCCGCCACACTGGTGGAGCACGCGCGGGTGGCCCGGGGCGTGGAGCTGATCCCCCCCCGCCACAGCATGGACAAGGTCTACGACGCGGTGGAGCGCGGCCGGGTGGTGATCTTCCCGGCGGACCAGCGGGTGAACCACGGCCTCGAGCTGGACTTCCTGGGCCGCCCGGCCCTGACGGGCACGGGGCTGGCCGCCACCGCACGCAAGACCCGCGTGCCGGTGTTCTTCGTGTGGCAGCAGCGCGAGGGCACCGGGCGACACGTGATGCATGTGTCACCGGAGATCGAGCTGGAGTGGACCGACGACCGCGACGCGGACATCGCCCGCGCCACGGCCGTCTTCAACGAGGTGCTGGGGGACCGCGTCCGGCGGCGCCCCCACGGCTGGCTGTGGCTGCACAAGCGCTGGCGGCGATGACGCCTAGGCGGCACGGACCTCGATGCGTCGCGGCTTCGCGTCCTCGCCCTTGGGCAGGGTGACCCGCAGGACCACGTCGCTCAGCTCGGCCGTGATGCCGTCCGCGTCGATGCTGTCGGGGACCACGAAGCGGCGCTCGAAGTCCGTGGCGCGGAACTCACGGGCCAGGGGGTCGGCCTCCCGGGACCCCTGGCTCCAGCTGCCGTGGATGGTCAGCTCGTTGCGGTCCAGGCGGATGTCGACCTCGCCGGCCGCCACGCCGGGCAGGTCGGTGAGGATGAGGAAGCCGTCCTCGTTCTCGTAGATGTCGGCCGGGGGAGCGACCACGGGGCGTCCGCGGATGCTCTCGGGGCTCGTCGTCTCGGTCTTGGTCAGGGCGTTGTCGCTGCTCATGATGACCTCCAATGTGTCGCGGGGCTCAACCGGCCTTCACGGTGATGCTGCGGGGCTTCAGCTCCGGCGCCTTGGGGAGGCGCAGGGTGAGGATGCCGCTGTCGAGGGTGGCCGCGGCCTCATCCAGGGCGACCTTCACAGGCAGCCGGATGGTGCGGGCGAAGCGCAGGGATGAGCGCTCCTGGCGGTGGGTGGCGTAGCCCTCGGGCGCGGTGACCCGGCGCACGCCGCGGATGTTGATGGTGTCGTCCTGGCCGCTGATCTCGATGTCCTCCAGGGCGACGCCGGGCAGGCCCAGCTCCAGGGCCAGGGTCTCCCCCTCGTCCCAGAGGTTGGCGCGGGGCCAGCGGGCGCTGCGGCGGGGGCCGCGCACAGGCTGCCGGGCCATGTCATCGAAGATGCGGTCCACACGACGACGGACGTCGTGCAGCGCGTCGAACTCACGATCGATCTCGAACCAACCCAACATGCTTCACCTCCTTGATGGTGTCTTCAGCTGGCGGGCAGGCCGACGGCGGACGCAGCTGTGGCGCGGTGGGGTACGCTGTCGAGAAGGCGCTTGTTAGAAGAAGAATCGCGCGTTCTGCTGTCTGTCGTCGGTCGCGATCACAATAGAATCACCCCCCCGGGGAGCGTCAAGGGGGGGATGTGTCGCAGCCTACAGAGCGGGTCTGCCCCGCGCTACCAGACCGTGACCGTCAGGGTGTAGGCGTCGGTGCAGCCGTAGCCGGAGCCGGAGGAGGGGCTGACCACGATCTCGAAGGTGCCGCCGTCGTCGTTGTCCGACGACAGGCTGTAGCTGCCCGAGTAGTCGACGTACTCGTTGGCGTTGTAGGAGGTGTCCGACGACGAGACCAGGGCGTCGCCGCCGCTGACCCAGTACAGGTCCAGGGCGTAGTCGTGGCCCGCGGGCACATTCGTCAGGGAGACCTGGATGCCGTAGCCTTCCTCGTCGAGGCAGTCGTACCAGTCGTCTTCGGTGTCGAAGGTGTAGACGTCCACGTCGTCGGGGTTGTGGATGGTCCCGGTGACGGTCTGGGTGTCGGCGCTGCCGCTGACGTAGCCGAGGTAGTAGACGCAGTAGCCGTCGCCCTCCATGCTCCCCAGATCGGTGGGGGTGCTGTCGTTGGGCTCGTAGCCGTCGCCGAGGTCCTCGTTGATCTCGCCGTCGCAGTCGTTGTCGATGTCGTCGCAGGTCTCGGTGGCGCCGGGGCTGGTGCTCGAGTCGCCGTCGTCGCAGTCGCCCTCGTTGGGGGTGTAGCCGTCGCCGTCGGCGTCCCAGTCGTCGGGGCCGACCACGGTCACGCTCACGGAGTCCGAGGCGGCCTGCGCCGCCGAGTCCTCGGCGGTCAGGGTGATGGTGTGCTCCCCCAGGGACAAGGAGGAGGTGGAGAAGGCCAGCTGGCCGCCCGAGCCGGCGTTGTCCCAGTTGAACAGGCCGTCCACGTCGCTCTCCCAGCTGATGGCCAGGTAGTCCGCGCGGTCGGTGTCGTCGCCGACCTCGCCGGCGAAGCTGGCGGAGCTCTGCAGCAGCAGATCGCCGGTCAGGGGCGAGGTGATCAGGGCGGTGGGGGGCTCGTCGGGGGGCACGATCTCGACGTAGACCTGGTCGGTGGCGGTGGCGCCGGCGCTGTCGGTGACGGTCACCGAGACCACGTGGTCCCCCAGGGACAGGCCCGCGGTGGAGAGGCTGACCGAGCCGGTGGTCTCCGGTGCGTCGTTGCCCAGGAAGCCGTCCACGTCCGAGGCCCACTCGACCTCGAGGGACTCGACCGGGTCCTCGGCGTCCGGGTCGCTGGCGACGGCCGAGAACACGGAGGTCTCGCCCTCGACCAGCTCGTCGCCGTTGCTGGGGAACTCGATGTCCACGCTGGGCTCGGTGTTGACCCGGTTCACGGAGAGCGAGACGTTGTCCTCGCCGATCTCGCCGTCGGTGTCCACCACCTGCAGGGTGATGACGTGGGTGCCGGCGCTCAGGTCCACGGTGGCGAAGGTGGTGCGGCCGGTGGTGTCGGGCACGGCCTCTTCGAGCAGGCCGTCGAGATCGCTGCTCCAGCTGGCGGTGAGGCGGTCGGGGCTGTCCTGCTGGTCCTGGACCACACCCTCGAAGGTGATGAGCGCGCCGGACTCGTAGCCGCTGGCGTTGTCGCCGGGGGAGTGGATCTCCGCGGTGGGCGGCGTGGTGACCTGGACCACCTGGACGTCGCCGCCGGGGCAGGCGGTGGCGAGGGCCGCGGTGGTGATGACGAGCAGGGTCAGGCGCTGGTTCATGGGATGCTCCGGTTCGAAGCGGCACGCCGGGGACGCGTGCACTTCGACGCTGTCAGGTCGCTATCCGGATCGTGCCACGAGTGAAAGCCGCACGCACGTGTTTCGAGTGCGGCGGTAAGGTGCTTCAGTGGCGCGTCTTGAGGATTCCGGGGAACTGGACCCCTGCGCGGGGGTCCACGCCCTGGTACACGTTGCGGGCCTGACCCACCTGCACCGTGAAGCCGAAGTCCGGCAGGTGGACCTGGCCGTCGTCGCTGATGAGCTGCTCGGGGGGGTTGGGGAAGGGGCCGGCCATCTCGAAGGCGTCCACCACGCAGTGGTCGATGGCGGGGGAGCCGGACTCTTCGGTCACGGTGACCAGGGCCAGGGCGCCGTGGGAGGTGAGGATGACGTCCACCTCGGTCTCGTAGGCGCTCTTGGTGATCATGGTGCTGGGGGGCAGGTTGTCCAGGTTCTGCTGCCAGTAGAAGTTCACCAGCCGCCGGATGCGGTTGATGTAGTTGGCGAACAGGAACTCGTTGGTGTTCAGGTTCACCGACCGACCCCGCTCTTCGTCCAGCAGGTCGTTGTTGGGGGCGCCGGCCAGGGACTGGGTGCTGTGGCTGGCGGGGACCGGCTTCTGCAGGCCGTCGCGGTTGGTCACCGAGAACGGCGAGTGCAGCGCCGCGAGGCGTCCGTCGCGGTCCGGATCGAAGCGGTCGTTGCCCACCCGCGCCCCGGTGGAGGGCTCGGTGGCGCCCAGATCGATGAGATCCTCGAGCTCGAGCTTGGTCTCCTTGCTGTACTCGGTGGCGAGGACTTCGGGGTTGACCTTGTAGCGCTCGGTGCGGGTCTCTTCCTCGACCACCCGCTCGTGCTCGGCCAGGTAGTCGGCGTCGACCGGGGTCTTCTCTTCTTCCGGTGGGGCCAGGTCCACGATCTGGCCGTGGTAGTCAGGGGTCTCGTCTTCGGGCTTGTCGGGATCCTCGGGGTCGATGAGCACCAGGGAGATGGGGCCGCCGTCGGGGACCTCCATGGACTTCATCAGGTAGGGCCACAGGGGGATGCCCGCGGTGATGAGGAACACGTGCGCCAGGATCGACAGGCAGCCGAAGGTGATGACCGCCGCGACGCGACGCTGCCGCGAGCGCTGCTGTTGGAGGCGGGCCTGGTGGGAGACGTGGCGCAGGGGAACGGACCTGATCGCGGAAGAAGACGGCTAGCATGGTAATCGGCACGGGAAGCGCACCGCAACAGCTACCCGACCGTGCGTACAACGCCTGACAGGCGCTGGATCTTTCGCGCTATTTCCAGTCTGGGACGGCCTGGTGGTTGTAGACCAGCAAGGTGGGGAACGGTTCACCGCCGTCGTAGAGCAGGTGGTACATCTGCCAGCTGGCCGAGACCCGCTTGACGTAGTGGCGGGTCTCTCGGAAGGGGATGCCCTCGACGAACTCGTCGATGGGGCGGTTGCCCCGCTCCCTCAGCCACTTGTTCACGTTGCCCTCGCCGGCGTTGTAGCTGGCCAGCGCCACGAAGGGATCGCCCCCGTACTTCTCCATCAGGTAGTGCAGGTAGCGGCCGCCGATGCGCAGGTTGGTGGAGGGCACGAACATCTTGGAGTCGGTGATGGAGATGCCGAGCCAGCCGGCCACCGAGCGGGCGGTGGCGGGCATCAGCTGGGACAGGCCCCGGGCGCCGGCGTGGCTGACGATGTCCTTGTTGAAGTTGGACTCCTCGCGCACCAGGGCGTGGAAGATGCGGTAGTCCCAGGGGTAGTCGGCGCAGGCGGCCTTCACATCGTCCTCGTAGCGGCGCATGTAGGCCGAGGTCAGCAGCCGGGCGCGGTCGCTCTCGAGGGTCTCAGGTGGGTGGGACTTCAGGTAGGTGCGCAGCCGGTCGTGGGCCCAGATCCAGCCGCCCGAGGCCACCAGCAGATCCGTGAACAGGCCGATCTCACCGGGCACCATCTCGGCCTCGACCAGCTGGTTCAGCTCGGTGACCGCCTCGGAGACCAGGCCCACGCGGGCCAGCGCCATGGCGTTGCTGCCGGCGCTGCCCTCGAGGAAGCTCTGGCGCACCTGCCAGGGCCCGGGATCGACGCCCAGCTCGGGGTGGGGCAGGGCGGCGAGGCGCTCGGGCGCGAGCTCCTGCAGCCGGCCGGCGGCCAGCAGGCCGTAGTAGCTGGCGGGGTGCTGGCGGCAGAGCTCGAGCAGACCCTCGATGGCTTGCTCCCGCTGGGCGGGGTTGTCCACCAGGGTCATGGGATCGTCGCGGTCCGGGTAGAGCCGCCAGCGCCAGCGCCAGTAGCGGGCGGCGCGAACGTGGACGGGGGCCGCGGCGATGTCCAGCACCTCGGAGGCCTGGTCGGCCCAGCGGATGGCGGTGGCGGTGTCGCCGGTCAGGTAGGAGGCCCAGGCCAGGCGCCAGAAGGCCTCACCGGCCATGTCGCCGTCCGGGTAGGCCTCGACCTGGGTCGCCCAGCGCTCCAGGGCCAGCGCGGGCTGGTCGGACTCCTGGTAGCCGATGCCCGCCAGGGTGTAGCCATCGTCCGCCATGCTGTGCTCCGGGTAGAGCGCGGGGATCCGTTCGTAGACGGCGGCGGCGCCGGCCCAGTCCTTCTTGCGCTCGAGGGCCTTGCCCGCCAGGTACAGGGCCTTGGCCCCCCGGTCCTGGTCGTGCTCGGGGCAGGCCTCGCCTGCGGGGGCCAGGATCTCGTGGGCCCGGGTGACCGAGCCGGCGCGGTACTTCGAGCGACCGTAGGCGTACCAGGCCTTGCAGGCGGCCGGGCTGGCCTCGTCGATGCTCCCCAGCAGAGGCTCGATCAGGGCGACGGCGTCCCGGTAGCGGTAGCGGACCATCAGGGCGTCGGCGCGGGCGGCCTTGTCGTCCAGGGTGGCCCGGTAGCTGGAGCCGCGGGCCTCGTAGGCCGACAGGGCCTTCCGCGCGGCGGCGTCGGGGGTGGTCTTGGGGTACTCGCGCCAGATGCGCCGAAGCAGGGGGTAGGCTTCGTCGGAGCCGAGGCCGAGGCGCTGGGCCGCGGTCAGCAGGGCCAGGGCCGAGCCGTCGCTGGGGTCGTCCCGCTCGAGCAGGACGGTGTAGGCGTCGCGGGAGTCGGCGGTGCGCTCGAGCTCATAGTAGGCCTCGGCCAGCTGCACCCGGGCCCGGGGCCAGATGGCGGCGCTGTCGGGGCCGACCCGCTCGAGGGCCTCGACCGCCTCGACCGGCCGCTCGGCCGCCAGCAGGATCTCACCCATCACCATGTCCCGGTAGGGCGCGGGGGCGGCGCCACCGGCCGCCATGGCCTCCAGCAGATCCTCTCCGTCCTCGGCGTCGCCCTGGTGGACCAGGGCCCAGCCCCGCAGGAAGGCGCGGTCGGAGAGGGCTTCGGCCTCGAGGGCGTCCTCGTCCATGGCCGCGAGCAGGGGCAGGGCCGCGGCCCAGTCACCGTCGCCGAGCTCGTCTCGCAGGGCGTCGGTCAGGGGCAGGCCGGGCTGGGCGGCGGCGTCCTCCACCACCACCAGCGGATCGCTGGGGGGCTCCGGCGCTCGGGGCGCCGGCCTGGCGATCTGGGCTGGATCCTGGCTCTCGGGGGCGTCGTCGGTGCCGACTAACACGCGGCCGGGGGCTTGGGACTTCGCGGCGTGGCTGTCGAGGACGAGGGGGATGGTGCTGGCCAGCGCGAGGAGCAGGCCGGCGCCCAGTGCGAGGCGTCGATGGGGCATGGTGAGGCCAGAGCGGGGCCGCGGGTGCGGACCGTCGGCGGGGGGCGCGGCGGCGCGGCGCGCCGCGGCGCCGCCCGCGGGGGGGGCGGGGACGAGGATATCCTAACACCCCTCCTCGGCCCCTCCTGCCCGGAGCGTCCATGCTCGCCGTCCTGTTCACCACCGCAGCTGTCTTCGCCTGCCCGGGGCTGCTCTCCCACGACACGCCCTCCGACCCGGGGATCGCGGTGGATCACCCCGAGCCCCAGCCGGCGCCGCCTCCCCCCGCCATGCAGGAGGCGTGGGACGTGACCCACTACGACATCGACCTCGGCCTGGACACCAACCGCCGCCGCATCAGCGGCGACATCACCGCTACGGTCCAGGCCCGGTTGGACGGGTCGTCGGACACCTTCTTGCTCCACGCTGGGGACCCCACCATCACGGGCCTGTGGGTCGAGGGGGTGGAGGCCAGCTACGAGCGCAGCGGCGACGAGCTGCGGGTGACCATGCCGGGCACCCTCGCGGCGGGGGACAGCGTCGCGGTGCGGGTGACCTACACCGCGCCGGGCACCATGGACGGCAACAGCACCGGCCTGCACTGGGGCGATCCCATCTACAGCTTCTCGGAGCCCGAGGGCGCCCGCGACTGGCTGGTGAGCTACGACGCCCCCGCGGACAAGGCCACGCTCACCTGGCGCGTCACGGCGCCCGAGGCGCTCGTGGTCGCCGCCAACGGTGAGGGGGGCGAGGTGCTGGACAACGGCGACGGGACCCGCACCTGGACCTTCGACTTCCCCTGGCCCATCGCCACCTACCTGGCGGTGCTCAACGCCGGCACCTTCGAATACCAGCAGGACACCAGCGGCGAGGTGCCCGTCAACCTGTGGGCCAAGCCCGGCGACATCAACCAGGCCAAGGCCGTGCTCGGGGACACCCCCGAGATGATCGAGCACTTCTCCGAGCGGTACGGGCCCTACCCGTACAGCGTCTACGGCAACGTGCTGGTGCCCTTCGGCGGGGCCATGGAGCACACCACGGCCACCAGCTTCGGTGAGGGCCTCATCTGGCACGGTGACTACGCCATGATCGTCAACGCCCACGAGCTGGGCCACCACTGGTGGGGCGACTACGTCACCTGCGCGGAGTGGGAGGAGATCTGGCTCAACGAGGGCTTCGCCTCTTACACCGAGGCCCTGTGGCTCGAGTACGCCTGGGGCGAGGAGTGGCTGGCCTGGTACGTCTGGGAGGATCAGCGCGAGAGCTACATGATGTGGAAGGAGTACGAGGGCGAGTTCGCCCTGTACGACCCGGACTACATGTGGGGCGGCACGGTCTACGACAAGGGCAGCTTCGTGGTCCACATGCTGCGCTTCGTGATGGGCGACGAGGCCTTCTTCGACGGCCTGCGGCACTACGCCGACACCCACGCCCACGACGTGGCCACCACCGAGGATCTGCGGGCGGCCATGGAGTCCATCCACGGGGGCGACCTGAGCTGGTTCTTCGACCAGTGGGTCTACCGGGCCGGGGAGCCCAGCTACCGGGTGGGCGTCACCAACACCGAGCTGGACGACGGCAGCTGGCAGGTGGACGTCCACGTCGAGCAGACCGAGGACGAGCACTGGACCATGCCCGTGGAGCTGGTGCTCGGCCTCGAGGACGGCGCCCAGGAGCAGCTCACCGAGTGGGTCGAGGGCGAGACCACGGTGATCAGCCTCTGCCTCGACCAACCCGCGGTGGACATCGACTTCAGCCCGAACGCCAACCTGCTGTACGACGAGCTGGACTACGATCTCGACGGCTTCGCGCCGGCCGGGCTGGTCTGCGGGGATGTGGAGCCGGTGGACACCGGTGAGACCGGCGACAGCGATCTCCCCATCGACGACACCGGCCCCGGCGACAGCGATGGAGGCGTGGAGCCTCCTGGTGGGTTGTGCGGGTGTGCGGCGCCTCCGGCGCCCGCGGCGTTCATCCTGTTCCTCGCCACCATCGGAGCCCTGCCATGGCTGAGACGTCGCCGCTAGCCACCGGCTGGAAGGCCGGCCTGGTGCTGCTGGTCACCGCGGTGGCCCTGGCCTGGTTCTGGCACAGCCCGCTGCTGTACCCCCTGCGCATCCTGGTGGTGCTGTTCCACGAGCTGGGCCACGCGGTCACGGCCATCGCCACCGGCGGCGAGGTGCTCGAGATCGCCCTGGGCAGCAACGAGGGCGGCCACTGCATCACCCGCGGTGGCTTCCACTTCCTGATCCTCAACGGCGGCTACCTGGGCTCCCTGGTCGCGGGCCTGATCATCCTGGCCCTCTCCCGCGGCCGCCGCGCCTCCCGCGGCCTCGTGGTCTCCCTGGGCGTGCTGGTCCTCGCCGTGACCCTCACCCTGGTCCGCCCCATCATCGGCTTCGGCTTCGGCTACGGGCTCATCACGGCCCTGGCCTTGATCGCCCTTGGCGCGAAGGCGCCGGCGGTCGTGAACTGGTGGTTCCTGCGCCTGGTCGGCGTGTTCTCGGTGCTCTACGCCCTGCTGGACGTGCGGGACGATGTGTTCCGCAACGCCGAGTACGTGGGCAGCAGCGACGCGACGATGCTGGCGGAGCTGACGCACATCCCCGCGTTTGTCTGGGGCGGTGGGTGGATCCTGGCGGGCATCGCGCTGCTGGTGGTGTTCCGGAAGCGGTTGGTGTGACTCTTGCGCCCGCCCCACCTCCGGTTAGACTCCGGAGGCTCGCGGGAATAGCTCAGTCGGTAGAGCACGAGCTTCCCAAGCTCGGGGTCGCGGGTTCGAGCCC
>CAYZVO010000143.1:0-9541 GCA_964481655.1 uncultured Enterobacterales bacterium
AGCCTTTTCGGCTAGGCGGGATGGGTAACTTTCCCCCGGCGTGAATACGACGGGCCGAGAAATGCCTCACCGCGCCCGCCGGGCTGTCATCGTCGCCATCGTCACGTTGCTGTTCCTCGGTGTCAGCGCCTTGGTCGCGGTGTGGGCCAAGCCGAGCTGGGTGCGGGCCAAGATCGACCTCGGGTTGAAGCTCGTCGGGCTGCAGGAGTACGCATCTGAGCCTGCTGGTGAGACCTGCTATGTGGCTGAGCCCATGTGCTACGAGATGCCGGCGCCGGAGCACCAGGGAGACTCGGGCGAGGACGAACCAGCGGCGGGCGAGGGCGCCACCCCCCCGCCCGAACCGTCATGACCACCCTGCTGGCCCTGCTGCTGGCCGCCACCCCCGCCCCCGCCGTCACCGCCCGGCAGGCCTTCGTGGACGCCTACGACAACGTCAACGGCGGCGACTGGTACATGGGCTACGACAACGAGTCCGCCACCCTGGCCTGGGGCGAGAGCTACGTGATGATGGGCCTGGCGGCCATGTTCCGGGCCACCGGCGATCCGGTGTGGCTCGAGGATCTGGCCCGCCACGCCGACGCGGTCCTGGCCCAGCGGGACGACGCCCGGGGCGTGACCGACTACCGCGGCGTCTCCGGCGCCTGCTGGCGCAACACCAGCTACCAGGACGAGCCCTATTGCTACGCGGTGCACTCAGGGATGCTGACCTGGCCGATGGTGGAGCTGGCCCGGCTGGTGGACGAGCACGACCTGGGCGACGAGATCTTCCCCCACGACGGCTCGACCTACGCCGCCAAGGCCGCGGCTTATGTGCAGGCCGCCCAGGAATCCGTCGCCTACCACGAGGACCAGTGGAACGATGCCGGGTACTGGATCTTCCGCTCCGACGCGGACTTTCTCTCCTACGCCGGCGTCGATCTCCCCCTGAACCAGAGCAACGCCCTGGGGCGCACGGTGGTGGGGCTCTACCAGGTCACCGGCGAGGCCCAGTACCTGGAAAAGGCCACCGCCCTGGCGGTTCGCTTCGAGGATCAGCTCACGGTCAGCGGCGACGGCTACGTCTGGAATTACTGGGGCGGGGCCTACAGCGGCTACGGCGAGGACGTCAGCCACGCGGCCATCAACGTAGACTTCGCCGCCCTGTGCGCCGAGGCCGGGATCGTCTTCGACGCCACGGACCTCGCGCGCTTCGCGGCCACCCTGCTGGACAACGTCCTGATCGACGATCAGACCATCGGCGACTGGGTGGGGGGCGGCTCCACCAACAACAGCTCCTACCGTCCCCAGGTGGGCCGCTGGCTGCGGCTCGCAACCGTGCACAGCCCCGTCTACACCGGGGTCCGCAACCTCTTCGACCTGGACTACACCCCCGAGAGCGTAGGCTCGGGCTCCATCCTGGCCGGCTGGGGCCTGCTGGCCGAGCACGAGCTGGTCCACTGTCCGCTGAGCTTCTACTACGTCGACTGGGAGGACGAAGACCCCCACGACAGCACCAGCTGGCGCGAGGCCACGGCCTACGGGGCCAACATCCTGACCCTCCCCCCGGACTGGGCCGCCGGCTGCATGATCCCCGCCGAGCTCGATCTCCCCAGGGCCACCGAGCTGCAGCAGTGGGACGGCGCCGCCTACCACACGGTGGCCAGCTTCCAGGCCACCGGCGGGGAGACCACGCGCTTCGTCCCGTACGACGCCCGCTGGCCCTACGAGTACTGGGACGGCCAGCAGCTGTACCAGCTCGCCGACAGCTTCGTGGACGGCGACGGCCCCCGGGTCCGGGAGCAGGGGGGCTGGGTGCCCCCGAGCATCACCAGCAGCCCTCCCGCGGTCTGCGGCCTGGGCGAGACCCTGCGCTACCAGGCCGAGGGCACGGGCGACGATCCCCTGTGGTGGTCCCTGGCCGCCCACCCTACGGGCGCTCGCGTCGAGCACGACGGGGGCCTGGTGACCTGGGCCTGTGACGAGCCCGGGACCCACGGCTTCACCGTCGCCCTCGACAACGACGCCGGCCGTGCAACCCAAGACTTCGAGCTGTTCGTGCCGGGCCCCGAGGACAGCGGGCCCCCCGGCGACAGTGACCCGCCCGACGACAGCGATCCCCTCGATCCGCCGGACACCGGCGACAGCCCCCAGGCCGACGACACGGGCGATGCCAAGGTCCCCGAGCCCGGTGGCTGTGGCTGCGCGAGCCCGGCCGCCCCGGTGGCCTTGCTCCCCCTGCTGCTGACCGCTATTCCCCTGGTACGCCGCCGGGAGTCGCCATGAGCGCCGATGACATCGAAGTCCCCAAGCCTTCGCCCCTGATCCCCTTCACCGGCCTGTGGGTCATGGTCGCGGGCATCACCATGCTCGTCACCGGGCTGCAGCTGGTCGATCTGATCATGCCCATGTGGTTGAAGCCTGTGCCCATCCTCATGATGGCCATCGGCGTGGCCGTGATCTTCTCGGGGGGCATGGTGGTCCGCACCCGCTTCTGGGCTGTGATGCTGGCGCTGGCGCTGGTGGCGCTGCAGGGCTTCATCTGCCTGCTGTGGGTCATCTACGCCGCCTTCCACGGCTTCTTCTCGGCCCTGCCCGTGGTCTGCGCCTTCGCGTCCATGGCCGCCCTGATCCTCACCCCCCTGGCCATCGGCCCCGCCCGGAAGTTCTCCAAGGCCCGCAAGGCGCTGATGGAGGATCTGCTGTGAGCCCCGCCCTCCCCGATCAGGTCGACTTCCTCATCGTCGGCTCGGGCTTCGGGGGGGCTGTCGCCGCCCTGCGGCTGGCCGAGAAGGGCTACACGGTCAAGGTCCTCGAGGCCGGCCGGCGCTGGAAGCCCACCGACTTCCCCAGGACCAACTGGAACGTGCGCAAGTTCCTGTGGGCTCCGCGGCTGGGCTGCGTGGGCATCCAGCGCATCATGCTCATGGAGCACTTCATGGGCCTGGGCGGCGCCGGTGTGGGCGGCGGCTCGCTGGTCTACGCCTGCGTCTTGCTCGAGCCTTTGGACGATTTCTACCAGGACGAGCAGTGGGTGCACCTGTGCGCCGACTGGAAGCTGGACCTGGCCCCCCACTACGCCGAGGCCAAGCGCATGCTGGGCGTCTGCCCCACGCCCCAGCTGTGGGACGGCGACCGCCTGCTCGAGGACTACGCCGAGCAGATCGACCGCAGCGACCACTTCCGCACCACCGACGTGGGCATCTTCTTCTCGGACACCCCCGGCGAGACGGTCCCCGACCCCTACTTCGGCGGCGAGGGCCCCCCGCGCACCAGCTGCGACTTCTCGGCGGCCTGCATGGTCGGCTGTCGCACCGGCGGCAAGAACACCCTGGACAAGAACTACCTGTACCTGGCGGAGCGAAAGGGCGCGCAGATCGTGCCCGAGACCCTGGTCACGGGCATCCGCCCCGACGGCCAGGGGGGCTACATCGTCGAGAGCCGCAAGGGCACCAGCTTCGTCAACCGCCGCCGCAAGCGCCACCGGGCCAAGAACGTGGTGCTGGCCGCGGGCGCCCTGGGCACCCTCGAGATCCTGTGGCGCTGCAAGGAGCGGGCCTGGCTGCCCTACCTCTCCGACACCCTGGGCCGGAAGTTCCGCACCAACTCCGAGGTGATCTGCGGGGTGGAGTCCACCCGCAAGGACGTCAACTACGGCCAGGGCGTGGCCATCGCCAGCTACCTGCAGGTCAACGAGCACACCAGCATCGAGCTGGTCCGCTACAACCCCGGCTCCGATGTCATGTCGGCCATCAGCGTGCCTCTCGTGCCCGAGGGCTCCTGGTTCACCCGCCCCATGAAGTTCCTGTGGAACTGCGTCAGCAAGCCCATGGACTTCATCCGCACCGTGCTGCCCTTCGGCTTCGCCAAGCGGGCGGTGATCCTGCTCGTGATGCAGGTGATCGACAACTCCCTGCACATGCGCTTTGGCCGCAAGTGGTGGGCCCCCTGGACCAAGAAGCTGCGCTCCAAGGCCCCCGATGGCGCGCCCCCCAGCTTCATCCCCGAAGGCAACGCCGCCGCCGCCGCCATCGCCGCGCGCCACGACGGCATCCCCGCCACGGCCTTCTCCGAGGTGTTGCTCAACCGCCCGCTCACGGCCCACCTGCTCGGTGGCTGCTCCATGGGCGAGGACGACAGCCAGGGCGTGGTGGACCGCCACGGTCGGGTCTTCGGCCACCCGGGGCTGTACGTCTGCGACGGCTCCATCGTCTCGGCCAACCTGGGGGTCAACCCCAGCCTGACCATCACGGCGTTGGCGGAGCACTGCATGGCGGCGATCCCGGAGAAGGGAGCCGCCGAGGCGTGAGCGCGCTAGGGCATCGCTCCCCCCCCCTCGGAGCGACACCATGCGCCTGCCCCTCGCCCTGTTCTGCCTCGCCCTCGCCGCCTGCGGTGACGAAGACATCGACGAGCTCCCCTGCGAGCCCATGGGCGGCACCCTGGCCGGCACCATCGACGGCGAGAGCTGGACCTTCGTCGCGGGCGAGACCAGCTCGTTCCTGAGCGACGAGGAAGAGTTCTTCGCGACCCTGTACGCCGAGGACTACGAGGCCTGCGGCTACGACATGCCCGACGGCTCCCACGTCATCGTCTCCATCCCCACCACCCCCGGTGAGTACGAGATGGGCGCGATGATGAACGGCACCTTCGTCTACGACGAGGGCGGCAGCCCCATGAACGAGATCGCGTTCTCGGGTGTGGTGGTCGTGGACGAGGTCACCGACACCACCGTCAGCGGCGCCCTGTGCATGTCCGTGGGTGACCACGAGGTCAACGGCGAGTTCGTCGTCGACATCTGCGAGTAGGCTACACTCGGCCCGCTTCGCGGACGATCTGCCAGATTGTTTGTACGATCTGTCGCAGACTGCGGGGACGTCTGGCGCTAGGGTGATGGACCACCCGAGCCCGAGGCGACCATGTCCCGTGTCGAGACCATCCTGAGCTTCTGGTTCGGCTCCGCGGATCTCCACTGCGAGCCCGACCCCGCCCTGAGGGATCTCTGGTTCGGCCAGGCCGACGAGACCGATCGGACCATCCGCGAGCGCTTCGGTCCGGATCTCGAGCTGGCGGCCGCGGGCGAGCTCACCGCCTGGGAAGACGAGCCTGCCAGCAT
Source organism: uncultured Enterobacterales bacterium (assembly GCA_964481655.1). GTDB lineage: Bacteria > Myxococcota_A > UBA796 > UBA796 > JAFGLY01 > CALDOK01. The sequence goes on from CAYZVO010000143.1 coordinate 5,096, forward strand.
GTTGGCCCTGATCCTGGTGCTCGACCAGTTCCCCCGCAACATGCACCGGGGCACCCCCGGCATGTTCGCCCACGACCCCCTCGCCCTTGCGGCCTGCGACAAGGCCCTGGCCCGTGGCGACGACCACCGCGTGGGCTTCGTCCAGCGCAGCTTCCTCTACCTGCCCCTGATGCACAGCGAGGACCTGGTCGTCCAGGACCGCTCCATCCGCTGTTACGAGGGCCTGGTGGCCGATGCCCCGCCGGAGCAGGTCGAGGTGGCCAAGGCCGGGCTGCACTACGCCCACCTGCACCGGGACATCATCGTGCGCTTCGGGCGCTACCCCCACCGCAACGCCATCCTCGGCCGCGAGACCACGCCCGAGGAGGCCGAGTTCCTCACCCAGCCCAACTCGTCGTTCTAGGCACCACCACCCCACGGAGACCCCATGACCGAGCTGTTCGAGTCCGCCGCCTTCCACGCCTACGTCTGCTCGGCCGCCTTCACGGTCATCAAGCTCGTGACGCTGGCCTTCGCGACCATCGCCGTCCGCACCAAGTCCAAGACCACGACCCTGCCCGAGGACGCCGCGAAGTTCGGCAGCACCCTGGCGGAGCGGGACGTGCCGATGGTGGAGCGCATCAAGCGCGCCCACACCAACGCCCTCGAGAACGAGCTGCCCTTCCTGGCCATCGGGCTGGTCTACGTGCTGGTGGGCGCCTCGGACATGGGCGCCATCGTCTACTTCGGCGTCTTCATCGGCGCGCGGCTGCTGCACACCGTGTTCTACCTCGCCAAGCTCCAGCCCTTCCGCTCGCTGATGTTCGTCGTCGGCGCCCTGTGCCTGGTGGGCATGTCCGTGGGCTGCTGGTTCAAACTCGCAGGCTAGACGGCGTCGTCAGGAGGACACCATGACCACCGACACCATCGAAGTCAGCGGCCTGGTGGCCGCCACGCCCCAGCAGATCTTCGACGCCTTCCTGGACGGACCTGCCCACGCCGCCATGACCGGCGCCCCCGCCAGCTGCGAGGGGACCGGCGTGGGGGCCAGGACCAGCGCCTGGGAGGGCTACATCGAGGCCACCACCACGGAGCTGGAGCCGCCCACCCGCATCGTGCAGGCCTGGCGCACCCAGTCCTTCCCCGACGGCGCGCCGGACTCCCGGCTCGAGATCCTGCTCGAGGCCGTGCCCGGTGGCTGCCGCGTGACCTTCGCGCACAGCGCCATCCCCGCGGGCCAGGGCCAGGACTACGAGGGGGGCTGGGTCACCCACTACCTCGAGCCCATGGCCGCGCACTGGGGCCTGCCCGCGGGGGCGTGAGCCCTACTCCGACGCGAAGGTCCCCGCTCGGACCGACCAGCCGGTCATGACGCCGTTGGTGATGGTGAGGGTCCGGGTGCGGCCGTCCTTGACCGCGTAGATGGAGATGTCGTCCCCGCTGGGGTGCTCGCTGATCTCCCAGCCGGCGTTGCAGCTGCGGAATTCAGTGGCCAGGGTGTCGAACAGGGCCTTGGCGGCGGCGCCATCGGGGGCGGGTTGGGTGCAGGAGGCCCCCAGATCCATGGCGAACTTCTCGACCGCGCAGGTCTGGGCGAAGGCCATGGTGCTCAGCAGGGTGTGGGTCCGCATCTGGGACGGGGTGCGAGCGTCCTCGATGCCCGGGAGCTGCCAGGCGTCGGGGACCTCGTAGACGGCCAACTGCTGGCACAGGTCGCCGCTCAGCTCGTGGACCGCGAAGAACTCGTAGGCGCCGGTGGGGTTGCCCTCCTTGGCGAAGAAGGCCAGGCTGGCCTCGCCGCTGGAGGTGGCGGTGTGGTCGATCAGCGCGGGGCTGCCGCTCAGGCCGTTGGAGCTGGCGTCGATCATCTGGCCGTCGGGCAGCTGCAGCGCCACGGACAGGTCGTAGTGGTCCGAGACGGCCGCCAGCCGGACGCGCTCCCCCGCGGTGAGCTCGAAGCCGAAGACCTCGTAGTAGTCGCCGACGTCGGTGGTGGGGTCCGTGGCGTCCAGCTCGCTCTGCACGATCTCGTCGGCGCTGCCTCCGGTGGCTGCGGCGGTGGGGGCGGCGCCGCTCGGTGCCCCGGCCTCGGACTGAAGCATGGTGCCCATGCCGTCGGGGCCCTCCATGCCGGCGGAGTCGTAGCCGTACAGCGTGACCTCGACCGTGCCGCTGGCCTGGGGGGTGTCGGCCAGCACCAGGACCAGCCACTCACCGGTCGTGTGCAGGCGCAGCCAGGCGTCGGATTCGCCGGCGTTGGGGGAGAGGTCCCCGAGCTGGACGGGCTCGCCGCTGGGGTCCTGCAGGAACACCACGGGGGTGACCCCCGCGACCTGCGACTTGGCCTCCACGTTCACCACCCGGTCGGCGGTCTTGGCCTGGTAGGCGAAGCCGGTGAAGGGGCGCCCGTCCTCGTCGCGCATGTCGGGATCGCTGGGATCCCAGCTCAGGGTCTGCTGCTCCAGGTCCGTGGGGATCAGGCCCAGCACGAGCTGCTGGGCGAAGCGGGCGCGCACCAGCTCGATAGGCTCGTCCTCGGCCTGGGCGGGGGTCAGCGCGAGGCCGGCGGACAGCGCGATAGTGAGGGGAGACATCGGCACCTCGGGGGCAGGGGGTATGACCGAGCCTAGCCCATGGGCGGGATGTGCGCTCCGAACCTGGCTCAGTCTCCCCCGCCCGTGGTATGGGCTCGGGTTCCCGCGAAAGCGACAGCCCCACGGAGGCTCCATGGCCATCCCCAAGTTCGAAGCCCGCTCCTATGACTTCCAGCCCTACGTCGATGCCCTCAACTGGATCGGCGGCGAGTGGGTCCCCTCGGCCACCGGCCGCACGATGGAGATCGAGAACCCGCGTCACGCCCAGCTCATGGGCACCGTGACCATCTCTGACGCCGCCGACGTCGAGGCCGCCGTGGCCGCCGCCAAGGCCGCCCAGCCAGCGTGGGCCGAGCTGCCGATGCGCGAGCGCGCGCAGGTGCTGTACCGCCTCAAGCACCTGATGCAGGAGAACATCGAGGAGCTGTCCTGGCTGGTCTGCCACGAAAACGGCAAGGTCATCTCCCAGGCCACCGCCGAGGTCGCCAAGACCATCGAATGCATCGAGAACGGCTGCGCCATCCCCAACATGGCCGACGGCGGCGGGCTCGAGGTCAGCCGCGGCGTCGAGTGCCGGATCATCTACGAGCCGGTCGGCATCGTCGCCGGCATCACCCCGTTCAACTTCCCCCTGATGGTCCCCAACTGGATGCTCCCGCAGGCCCTGGTCGGCGGCAACGCCTTCATCCTCAAGCCCAGTGAGAAGGTGCCCCAGTCCCTGATGCGCTTCGCCGAGCTGCTCCAGGAGGCCGGCCTGCCCGACGGCGTCTTCAACATCGTCAACGGCGCCAAGGACGCGGTCGAAGCCATCTGCGACCACCCCGACATCGGCGCCCTGGCCTTCGTGGGCTCCACCCGCGTGGGCAAGATCGTCTACGAGCGCGCGGCCAAGTCCGGCAAGTGCGTCAAGGCCCTGGGTGGCGCCAAGAACTACCTGCTGGTGGCCCCCGACGCCGACCTGCAGCTCACCTCCGAGAACGTCGCCGCCAGCTTCACCGGCTGCTCCGGCCAGCGCTGCATGGCCGCGGCGGTCATGGTCGCCATCGGCGATAGCCAGCACCTGATCGACGGCGTGGTGGCCGAGGCCGCCAAGCTGCGCCCCGGGATCGACCACGGCTGCATCATCGACGGCCCCAACGTCGCGCGCATCACCGCCTACATCGACGAAGCCGAGGCCCAGGGCGCCACGGTGCTCGTGGACGGCCGCGGCAAGCAGGGCGATCACGGCGGCCACTGGCTGGGCGCCACCGTCATCGACAACGTCACCACCGAGATGCGTGCGGCCCACGAAGAGATCTTCGGCCCCGTGCTCGCCATCATGCGGGTGGACACGCTGGACGAGGCCATCGCCCTGCAGAACGCCAGCCCCTACGGCAACGCCGCCGCGATCTACACCGAGAGCGGCAAGGTGGCCGAGTACTGCATCCGGCGCTTCCAGTCGGGCATGATCGGCGTGAACATCGGCGTGCCCGTGCCCCGCGAGCCCTTCGCGTTCGGCGGCTGGAAGGACAGCAAGTTCGGCCAGGGTGACGTGTCCGGCTGGGATGGCTTCCGATTCTGGACCCGCCCCCGCAAGGTCACCACCAAGTGGGCCATCCAGAAGGACTGGACCTGGATGTCGTAAGGGCCCTCGCGGCGGAGGGGGGCGGCGCTGCTATCATGGCCGCATGTCGTCCTCTCCGTACCAGCCTGAAGCCGATCCACTCCACCGCCGCGACTTCCTGAAGCGGCTCGCCACCGCTGGCGCCGGCGTCGCCGTGGCCAGCGTCGCGGGACCCTTGCTCGTGGGGGCGCCCCGCAGGGGCGGCGCCCACCCCCCCCCCCCCCCGGAGCCCCCCATACCCATAAACGTTGCCCGCCCCCGCCCCCCCCA
>CAYZVO010000143.1:9551-24413 GCA_964481655.1 uncultured Enterobacterales bacterium
GGGGGGGGGGCCCGGCGGGGGGGCCGCCCCCCCCCCCCCCGCCCGCGGGGGGGCGGGCGGCGGCGCGGGGGGGGGCCCCGCCCCCGCCCGCCGCATGGGCGTGGGGCGGGACGACGATCGCGCCGTCGCCCTGGACCAGGCCTTGAGCGCCATCGGTGGCCTGGCGAGCTTCATCGGCCAGGGCGATCGGGTCATCCTCAAGGTCAACGCGGGCTTCTCCACACCCCCCGAGCTGGGGGCCACCACCCACCCGGCCATGGTCGAGGCGCTCACCTTGCGCTGCAAGCAGGTGGGAGCCGCGGAGGTCATCGTCACCGACAACCCGGTGGCCGACACCCTCAGCTGCTTCCAGATCACGGGCATCGCGGCCGCCGCCAAGAAGGCCGGGGCCCGCCTGGTGATCCCCACCTCCGACAGCTTCACCCCGCTCACGCTGCCCGGGGGCCAGCTCATCCGCGACTGGCCCGTGCTGCTGCAGCCCCTGCAGGGGGCCACCAAGTACATCTCGGTCTGCCCCTTGAAGCACCACTACCTGGCCGGGGCGACGATGACGATCAAGAACGCCTACGGCCTGCTCGGAGGATCTCGTGGGGTGTTCCACCAGGACGTCAACGAGGTCATCGCCGAGCTGGCGCAGCTGGTGGTGCCCAGCCTGAGCGTGCTCGACGCCACCTGGGCCATGGTGCGCAACGGCCCCACCGGCGGCTCCACAGCCGACCTCGAGCTGCGGGGCTTCGTGGCGGTGAGCAGCGATCCGGTGGCGGTGGACGCCTTCGGCGCCAGCCTGCTGGGCTTGGCCCCCGCTGACCTGCCCTACCTGCTGCGGGCGGCCAAGGTCAACGCCGGCAGCGCCGACTGGCGCAGCATCGCCGCGGGGGCGCTGCCGTGAGGCTGCTGCCCGTCCGGCGCATCACCCAGGGCTTCTTCCTCCTGCTCTTCGGCTGGCTGTGCCTGGTCTCGAGCCCCGGCGAGGCCTTCTTCCAGCTGGGGGCCTGGCCTGTGAGCTGGCTGCTGCAGCTCGATCCCCTTGTGGCCGTCAGCGCGGCGTTGGCCCGGGGCAGCCTCGAGCCGGGGCTGTTGTGGGCCCTGCCCGTCGTGGTGATCACTCTGCTGTTGGGGCGGGCGTTCTGCGGCTGGATCTGCCCCCTGGGCACCCTGAACCAACTCATCGCCTGGCTGGGCTTCGCGGGCCGACCGTCCGCCGCGCAGGCCGCCAACCGGCCTCACCGGGCCGAGGGCATCGCCAGCGGCGTGCTGCTGGTGCAGCTGGGCGCGGCCGCGGGCACGGGGCTGGCAGCCGTGGGCGCCTGGGTGGGCGGATACCCTGTGCTCGCTGTGATCCTGCTGCTGTCGGCCGCGGCTGTCGGCGCCTACTGGATCCGCTCTGGACCCAGGCGAGCGCGCATCGGGCGCGCCGTGCTCGTGGCGCTGGGGCTGTGCCTGGCGCTGGCGGCGCTGCTGCGCGGGGCCCACGGCCTGCTGCAGGCCAGCCTGTCCCTGGGGATTCTGGACCCGCTGCCCCTGCTGCACCGCTCGGTGCACACCGTGGCGCTGCCGCTGGTCGATCGGGGCGTCTCCATCCTCTGGCCCTTCCCGCGGCAGAGCCTGCTGGCGCCCGTGACCGCCGCGTTGCTGGCGAGCATCCTGCTGGCCAACCTCTGGCGCCCGCGGGCCTTCTGCCGCTTCCTCTGCCCCCTGGGCGCCGGGCTGGGGCTCATCGGTCGCTGGGCCCCCTGGCGCATCGCCAAGGCCACCCCGGGCTGCAGCGACTGCGGCGCCTGCGACAAGGTCTGCACCACCGCCGCCGATCCCTCGGGCGGCTTCCGCCAGCCCAGCTGCACCCTGTGCATGAGCTGCGTGCAGGCCTGCCCCGACGGCGTGCTGGCCCTGTCCACCCGGCGCTCGGCCGCCGGTGAGGACCTCACCCCGGACCTGTCCCGCCGCGCCACGGTGGGCGCCCTGGCCGCCGGTGTGGTCGCGGTGCCGTGCCTGCGCCTCGAGGGGGCCCTGGGCAAGCGGGTGGATCCGAAGCTGATCCGGCCCCCGGGCTCCACCGCCGAGCTCGACTTCCTGGCCCGCTGCGTGGCCTGCGGGCAGTGTATGCGGGTCTGCCCCACCAACGTGCTGCAGCCCGCGGGGCTGCTCGGCGGCCTCGAGACCGTCTGGACCCCCCGACTCGACATGCGCATCGGCACCAGCGGCTGTCAGCCCAGCTGCACCGCCTGCGGCGAGGTCTGCCCCACCGGCGCCATCCGGGCCCTGAGCGAGGACGAGAAGCTGGGCAAGGGCGAGTTCGCGGATGACGGCCCGATCCGCGTCGGCACGGCCTTCGTGGACCGCGGCCGCTGCCTGCCCTGGGCTCTGGGTCGGCCCTGCATCGTCTGCCAGGAGGTCTGCCCCACCAGCCCCAAGTCGGTCACCCTCGAGTCGGTGGTCGAGGTGCTGCCCGACGGCAGCCTGGTGCAGCTCGAGCGCCCCCGGGTGGACCCCAGCACCTGCAACGGCTGCGGCATCTGCGAGCACGCCTGCCCCGTGGCGGGCGAGGCGGCCATCCGGGTGAGCAACGCCGGCGAGAGCCGCCACCCCGAGTCCACCCTGGTGCTCGATGTCTGAGCGCCTCGCCGGAGCCCTGATCCTGGTGGTGCTGGCGGGCATCGCGGGCATCCTGGTGGTCCAGCAGCTGCGCTGGATGGAGCAGGCCCAGCTGGCCTCGGCCGAGGCGGCCGCGAAGGAGTTGACGCCCCCCGAGCCCGTCGCGCCCGCGCCGATCGCCACCGATGGCCTGGCCCGCTGGCTGCCTGGCTGGCAGCCCCAGGGTCCCGCCGAACGCTACGACGCCGATCGGCTCTTCGAGAAGATCAACGGCCACGCGCCCCTGTACCTCGAGGCCGGCTTCGAGCTGCTCGAGGCCCAGCGCTTCGTGCACCCCGAGCGGGAAGGACACAGCATGGAGCTGCGCCTGTACACCCTCGGCACCCCCGCCGACGCCTCATCGGTGCGCGCCGCGTCGGCCCGGCCCGGTGGCGAGGCTCCCGCCCCGGAGCTGGACGGTCAGTGCGTCGAGGGCGCCTGCTTCCTGGCCCATGGGCGCTACCTCATCGAAGCCCTGCCCAGCCCGACGGGGCCGGAGCAGGCCGCAGCGAGCCGCGCGGCGGTGCTGGCCTTCGCGGAGGCCACCGGGACCGGGGCGGGGAGTGTGCCGCCTAGCGGTACGCGATGAGCATCCCGGACATGTAGTAGTAGGGCTGGTCGCCGTCGCCCCAGAAGGTGAAGTCCTCGAGGCGGTAGCTCACATCCACCGGCTCGCCGGGGGTGACCGTGTCCGTCACGTCGATGTCCCAGGGCCAGACCTGGGCGCCGGGGCACCAGCCGGCGCGGCTGTATTGCCAGGTGCCCATCTGGGTGCCGTCGGTGACGGTCTCGGAGCAGTCGTCCCGCCAGACCAGGCGCTCGTACTCGGTGCCGCCCACGGTGTAGTAGTGGGTCTTCTCGCAGAACTCGGCGCAGTTCTGGCTGTTGTTCCAGCCGTGGCCGGTGATGAAGCTGCGGAAGGTGGCCGCGGTGGCGTCGGCGGGGAGGTCCACCGTGTTGGGCACCACCTGGTCTTCGACGGGCTGCTCGTCGAGCCCGGCGTTCCAGGACAGGTGGCTCCACACGGGGATGTTCGAGATGGGCTCGGGGCTGGGGGCCGCGCCGCCTTCGAAGTCGAAGGCCGCGTCGAACAGCCAGCCAGAGCCGTCGCTGTGGCCCGGGCCGACCCAGGTGTCGATGAAGACCCGCATGGTCTGGGTGCCGGTGAGGGTGGGGCGCAGGTCGGTGAAGTCCGACACCCACGAGAAGCCCACCCGGTAGGCGGTGATGTGGCGGTCCAGCTCCACGTAGCGCTCGTCATCCGTGCCCGGGTTCATCACGACCCCGAAGGTGCCGTAGCGGTCCCAGTGGTCGCAGCCCTCGTCGGGGCAGCGCAGGGCGAAGCGGCCGGTGATGGACGCGTAGGTGGCGCTGTCGTCGGGGAAGGTGACCTCGACGTCCACCGCGCGGCGGTTCTCGTCGCCGAAGTAGACGTACTCGCCGTCGAAGACGGTCACGGTGACGTCCTCGCCCACGGGGCGGGTGTCCACGGGGGCGGTGTCGTCGGGGGCCGTGTCGTCGGCCTTGTCACCGCAGGCGGAGAGGATGGGGAGGGCGATCAGGATGAGGGGGAGGGTGCGCATGGGTCCTCGCTAACCGGGCTGGTCGGGACGGGGATCAGGCGTCGAGGTCTTCGAGCTCCTCGGCGGCCTCGGGGGGCAGCCGCTCGATGGCCTGCTGCACCAGCTGGATGTGCTCGACCTCTTCGTCCCGCAGCTCCTCGAACAGGGCCTTGACCTCGGGGTCGGTGACGTGGGGCAGGGCGTAGTCGTAGAAGTCGTAGGCCTTCTGCTCGGACTTCAGCGCGATCTGGTAGGCGTGCAGCGGCGACATGTTCCACTTGATGGAGCCGACGTCGGGGGCCTCCACGTCGTACAGCTGGGTGCGGCTGATGCGGGCGGGGGCGTCGCCGAACAGGGCCTGGCGCTTCTCGTTGAGCTCCTCGGCGTGCTTGGCCTCGGCCTCGACCATCCCCCGGAAGACCGAGGCGGCGTCGCCCACGTAGGAGTGGCCCAGGTTGGTGGCGAAGTTGCGGTAGCGCTCGAGGGCCTCGATCTCGATGAGGATGGCGAGGTCCAGGGCGTCCATCAGGGTGAGCTTCGCGAAGTCGAGGGCGACGGGCATGGGGGCTCCAGGGCGTGCAGGGGGATGCCGGAACCCTATACGCGCCGGAGCATGTCAGGGCGTAAGCGGGGCTACCGGGGGTCCGCTCAGGCCGTGGGCAGCGTCAGCACGAAGCGGGTGGCCCCTGGCTCGCTGGTCACCGTGACCTCGCCCCCGTGGCTCCGCGCGATGGCTCGCACCATCGCCAGGCCCAGCCCCGCCCGGCCTTCACCCCGGCCGGTGGTGAAGAAGCGATCGAAGACCTTGGCCTGGTTGGCGGGGGAGATGCCGGGGCCGTCGTCGTGGACCTCGACCACAGCCCGGCCGGGCTCGCGGCGGGCCGCGATGCGCACGCTGACGCCGGGGCCGCCGTGCTGGTGGGCGTTGTCCACCAGGTTGCGCAGGGCCACCCGCAGCTGGGCGGGATCACCGGCCGCCGCGCCGGCTTCGCCGTCGACGGCGTCGTCGGGCCAGCCCTGGAGCACGTCGCAGATCACGGCGTCCAGGTCCACCTGCTCGCTCTCGCCGCCTTCCTCGGCTCGGGCCAGGGCCAGCAGGCCCGAGACCAGGCGCTCGAGGCGCTCGAGGTCTGCCAGGGCGTTGACCAGGAAGCGCTCCCGCTGGGCGTGCTCCATCTCCGGGTCGTCCCGGAGCAGCTCCACGGTGCCCCGCAGGGTGGTGATGGGGGTCTTGAACTCGTGGCTGACGTTGCCCGCGAACTCGCTGATGTAGCTCAAGCGCTCCTGCAGGCGCTCGGTCATGCGGGTGATGTCGTGGGACAGCTCCCCCACCTCGGCCACGTGGCTGCGCCGGGGTCGCGCCAGCTCGCCCACCGCCCCCCAGGCACCGTCGCGGATGCGCTGGCTGGTGCGGGACAAGGAACGCAGGGAGCGGCTGAGGATGTGGGCCGAGGCCAGGGACAGGGCGAGGGTGGCGATCAGGGACAGCCCCACCGCCAGCACCAGGGGCCAGCCCACCACCCACAGGGAGCCGAAGGCCCGCGCGGGGGGCTGGGAGACCCGCACGGCGCCCACCACGACGTCCTCGTGCATCACGGGGACCGCCACGAAGACCCGCACCAGGCCGCGGCAGTCGTCGGCCTCGCAGCCCTTGGGGCGGCGGCGCACGGTGTAGGCGTGCTTGCCCGCCAGGGCCTGGGCCACCTCGGCGCGGTCCCGCAAGTCGGCGGGGTTGTCCCGGGGGCCGGAGCCCAGGACCACCCGGGCGTCGCGGTCCAGCAGCTCGACCCGGGCGTGGGACTCGTCCTCGATGCGCGCGATGGCCGGCCCGATGGCGGCGATGGCGTCGGGGTCCCCCGCGGCCAGGGTGTCGGCGGTGATGTGGGCCACCGCCCGGCCCTGGGCGGTCACCACGGCGCGGGTCTGCAGCTCGAGCTCCCGGGCCAGCGCCCCGGAGCCCACCGCGGCCAGCACGGGCAGCGCGAGCACCAGCAGGTGGGAGACGGTCATCCACGCCCGCAGGGGCAGGGAGGGCAGGCGCAGCCGCACGGGCTAGCCCCGCTTCAGGCGGAAGCCCAGGCCGTGGACGGTCTCGATCAGCTCGTCGATGCCGGCGGTGCGCAGCTTGGCGCGGATGCGGCGGATGTGGGAGTCCACGGTGCGGCCGGAGACGAAGTGGCGCCCGTCGTAGCTGCGCTCCACCAGCTCGTCGCGGCTGTAGGCGCGGCCCGGGGCGGCCAGCAGGGTCTGCAGCATCCGGAACTCGGTCAGGGTCAGGGCCACCTCGACGCCGTGCACGGTGCAGCGGTGGGCCTGGGGATCGAGCTTCAGGGGTCCGGCGCTGAGCACGGCGTCGGCCTGGGTGTCCTCGGAGGGGGCCAGGGGCGGGGCCTGGCTGCGGCGCAGCACGGCCTTGACCCGGCTGATGAGCTCCCGGGGGGAGAAGGGCTTGGTGACGTAGTCGTCGCCCCCGAGCTCCAGCCCCAGCACCCGATCGAGCTCCTCGGCCTTGGAGGAGAGGAACACGATGGGGACCCTGGAGTCGCGCCGCAGCTCGCGGCAGACTTGGAGGCCGTCCAGCTCGGGCATCATGATGTCGAGCACCACCAGATCCACCGGCTGCTCCGCGAAGGAGCGCAGAGCGGCGGCGCCGTCGCCGGCCTCGCGGACCTCGTAGCCTTCGCGGCGCAGGGCGTAGCCCAGCATCTCCCGCAGGCGCGGGTCGTCGTCCACCAGCAGGATGCGGGTCGTGCTCATGCTCCGGAGGCGGCCTGGGCGGGGGGTGGTGCGGCCGAGAGGCTGGAGATCTCGTCGATGGCCCGGGCGCGGGCGTGCAGCTCCCGGAGGCGCTGCTCCACGGCCTGGGACGCCTCGTCGCGGATCTCCGAGAGGGCCAGGAGACCTACCTGTATACGGAGCCGGTGGACCCCGCCAAGCACCGCGTCCAGCTCCCCGGCGGCACGCTCCCGCGCCGCGGCGAGGGCGTCGAGATCGCTGGCCACGGCCGCCGCGTCGGGCCCGGAGCTGCGCAGGTCGTCCAGGATCCGGTCCACCATCGCGATGCGTGCGTCGGCGGCCTCGAGGGCCCGGCGCAGCTCCGACAGCTCTCCGGCCCAGGCCACGCTGACGCCCTGGTCCCGCTGCTGCATCAGCAGCTCGTCCAGGGCCTCGAAGGCGCGGGTGATGGCCGAAGCCTTGGGGCCGCCGCTGGGAGCGGGGGCGCGCTCCCGCTTCTGGAGCAGGCCCAGCAGCAGGGGCCAGGCCACCAGGCTGGCGGCGGCGGTGCTCACCGGGTGGCCCGCCCGCACCAGCAGCATGCCCACGGTCAGCCCCAGGGAGCCGTAGACGATGGCGGCCCCGGCCCAGCTCGGCAGTCCGATCCAGCTCACAGCACCCCTCCGCCCTGTGGCTTCCGCAGGGGCTTGGGGGGACGCAGCGTCGACGCCTCCTCGCGGCTGGCGCAGTCCCGGGGGCGACCCTCGGCGTCCACCGGGACCCGCCCCAGGACGCGGTTGGTCAGGCCGGTGACCACGTCGCCGTTGCGGGGGCACAGCACGGTGAGCTGGGCCCCGGGAGTGACCACGAATGGCCGCAGGATCCACCCGCTCTGGGCCATGACCAGGCCCAACAGGGCGATGGTGGCGAGGGTCGGGCCGAAGCGCATCCGGCCGCCGGGGGACAGGGCCCGGGCCACGGTGATCAGGCCCGGCAGGCCCACCAGGGACAGGCCGCAGACCAGCATCAGGATGGACAGCACATAGGGCGGGTCCAGGCTGTAGATCAGCCAGAACACCGGGGCCAGGGCGGTGGAGAGCAGCGCCACCCGGGCGCAGCCCACCAGGGCGGCCAGGCCTGCGCGCCAGGTGGTGACCGAGCGGCCCTCACGGGCGTGCAGCACCCGCAGCGCGGGCAGGGAGACCACGGCCGCCAGCAGCAGCACCGCGGGCAGCTTGATGCCGGCGTACAGCAGCTGCCAGCCGCCGTCGTAGGAGCCGACCACCGTGCCGAACAGGCCTGCGCCGAGCAGCAGCAGGACGAGCAAGGGGCCGACGACCTCGCCGGCGCGCCTGGGGTCCTCGTAGCGATCCACCAGGCGGTGGGGGACGGTCAGCACCTCGACGGCGATGGTGAGGATGTTGGGGGAGGTCATGGGGTCTCCTTGGGTGCTCATCGGGCCAGCTCCTGCAGCCAGTGCACGGCCATCCAGGTCAGGCGTGCGCCGATCAGGGTGGTCAGCAGGGTCCAGCCCCACAGCAGGCCCGCGGCCCCGCGGGGGTTGCCGCCGGCGGCGTGTTCGACCTGGCGCAGGCGGCGCCGGGCGGCGTTCAGGCCGAGCCAGCCGGCCAGGGCCAGGCCGTAGAACAGCAGCTCTGTGCCCAGCATGCTGGTCAGGGCGAAGAACAGCACCACCGACGCCAGCCCCCCGGCCAGGCGGCCGGCCTCCATCCAGGCCTCGGTCAGGGCGTGGATCACCCGATGGGGGGTGGCCGCCATGCCGTGGAACTGGTGCAGCACCAGCAGCGCCGGCGCCGAGATGATCCCGGGCAGCACGGCCAGGCCCAGGATCACCAGCGGCAGGAGCAGGCCCGCTTGTAGCGTGCCCTTGCCCGCGGCCCCCGCCAGCCCGAGCAGCAGGAATCCAGCGCCGGCCTGGGCGATGCGCAGGGGGCTGGGGAAGGGCTCGGCGGTCCAGGGGGCGGGAGGCTCGCGCACGGCGGGTGGTGGGGCCGCCATCGCGGGGGTGTCGAGCGTTGGCAGGCTGGGCTCGGGATCGGGAGCCACCACGGGCGTACCCACGACACCGGGTTGGGGCTGGGGCTGGACTGCGGGCTGCACTGGACCTCCGGGGGGCGAGTCCCGGGCAGCATGGCCTGCGGTCGTGCGCAGGCTCGAGCGCTCCTGTGTGGGGGATGTGGGGAAGCTGTGCAGAGGGTGTGCAGTCAGCCCCGGCGGGCCCAGCCCATGTAGTTCATCGCCAGCGAGGGCCCCTTCCGGAACACCAGGGTCTCCCCCAGGTCGGCCCAGCCGCCGGTCCCGCGCTTGATGGCGAGCACCGCCCGCAGGCGGCGCAGGTTGGCCAACGGGCCCAGGCTGGGGCTCATGCCCGCCATGCCACCGGGCTCGAGGCCGTGGTTCCCCATCAGCGCGGCGAGCTCCGCGGGCCGGATGAAGCGCTCCCAGGCGTGCAGGCCCTTGGGCATCACCCCCAGCCCCGGCCAGTCCTGCAGCAGGCCGGTGATCAGCAGCCGCGACAGCAGGGTGCGGTTGATGGTGTCGAACAGGAAGGTCCCCCCCGGGCGCAGGACCCGGGCGCACTCGGCGATCGTGGCGTCCAGTTCGTCCACGTGCTCGAGCACGTCGCAGCAGCAGACCAGATCGAAGTGGGCGTCCCCGGCAGGGATCGCCTCGCCACAGCCGCTGCGGTAGTCGATGGTCAGCCCGCCGGCGCTGGCGTGTGCGCGAGCCGCCTCGAGGCTGGCGGCGGAGGGGTCGACGCCGGTGACCCGGGCGCCCTGTTGGGCCAGGGCCTCAGAGAACAGCCCGCCTCCGCAGCCCAGGTCCATGGTCTCGAGTCCGTCGAGCCCGTTGGGCAGGATCTCGTCGAGGTAGCCCATGCGGCAGGGGATCATGCCCGCCAACAGGTGCAGGTGCCCGTCCGGATCCCACCAGCTGGCGGCGTCTCGGTCATAGACCTGGTTGTCCACGGGGTTGTCGGGCATGGGAGCCCCTATCCCCGCCCCCCCAGCAGCACCCGGTGCATCAGGCGCCAGGCGTCGGGGTTGAGGAAGTAGCTGTAGTGGGTGTAGCCAGGCAGCTCGATGTTCTCTGCGCCGGGCACCTGTCCGCCCTCGCCGGGCAGCACGATGAGGTCCGAGGCGCTCCACAGGGCCACCAGGCGGGGCAGGTCGGGCTGGTCGCACCAGGGTAGCTGGTGGGCCAGGCGCTCGATCACCGCCGACTCCGGGCGCAGCTCGGTGGTGGGGGTCGTGGCCCCCAGCCGGGCGGTGTAGGTGCCCGAGTGGGGCGAGGCCATGGTGATCACCGTCGCCACCCGGGCGGCGGTCACGGGGTCCTCGAGGGCCACCCGGGTCACCAGGCCGCCCATGCTGTGGGCGATGATGTCCACCCTCGCGTCCTCGCCCAGCTCGTTCCGCTCGAACGCCGCGGCGATGAAGTCCCGCAGCATGGTGGCCATCAGGTCCAGGTTCTCGGCGCTGCCGAAGTCGATGGCGTAGACCCGGGTGCGGCCCTTCAGCGCGAGGTACTGGCGCAGGGCCATGAAGTTGCCGGGGTGGCCGGCCAGCCCGTGCACCAGGATCACGGGGTGGTGGCCGTCGTCGGGCAGCGGCTCCACGGTGGTAGCCCGGGGGCCCAGCATGGACAGGCCCATCACCGGCAGCTGGGCCAGGTGCTTGCGGGCGTCGGGGTCCACCGCCTGGTAGGCGGCGACGGCGCTCTCGCCGGTCTTCACAGCCGCCTTGCCGATGGCCGTGCCCACGGTGCCGAAGAACTTGCCCGTGGCGCTCCAGAAGCCGGGGCCGTCCGGTTCCTGTTCGGGCTGCGGGGAGGGGACCAGGGCCTCGGTGGTCTCTGGCTCGTCGGACATGGTGGACCTCGCTCGATGGGAACGACGGCCTATCCCGAACTTGTCACGGAACCTTCGAGTCTGGGTCGGTAGCTGCGGCGGGTCGGCGCCGATACGCCCATACTCGTGGTGACCCAGGGCCCCCGACCGCCCGGTCGCCGCCGGAGGACACCATGCGCAGCTCGATCCTGCCCCTCGCCCTCGCCTCCCTCTTGATCGTGGGTTGCGGTGAGCCCGACAAGCCGGACGACACCGGCCCCGCCGAGGTGACCGACGCCGACCGCGACGGCTTCGCGGCCGAGGACGACTGCGACGATCTCGACGCCTCGGTCTACCCGGGGGCGGATGAGACCTGCAACGACGGCGACGACGACTGCGACGGCGAGGTCGACGAAGAGGCGGTGGACGCGGGCCTGTACTACCCGGACGCCGACGGTGACGGCTTCGGTGATCCCGAGCGGGGCCTGAGCGCCTGCAGCGCCCCCAGCGGGTACGTGGACGACGACTCCGACTGCAACGACGGGGATCCGGACACCAACCCTTCGGCCGACGAGCGCTGCAACGGCCTGGATGATGACTGCGACGACCTGGTGGACGACGAGGACAGCGACGTCGTGGACCCGCTGACCTGGTACGAGGACGCCGACAACGACGCCTACGGCAGCGATGACGCGGCGACCACCGCGTGCGAGGCCCCCTCCGGCCACGTCGAGGTCGGCGGAGACTGTGACGACACGGACCCCGCCTTCAACCCCGGCGCCGATGAGTCCGACTGCACCGATCCCAACGACTACAACTGCGACGGCTCCACCGGCTACGCCGACGAGGACGGCGACGGCTTCCCGGCCTGCGAGGACTGCGACGACAGCTCGGCCGCGGCCTATCCCGGCGCCGAGGAAGTCTGCGACGGGCTCGACAACGACTGCAACGGGGCCGTCGACGACGAGGCCAGCGACGCCTCGGTCTGGTACACCGACGCCGACGGTGACGGGCGGGGCGACCCCAGCACGGGCACCCGCACCTGCACCCCCACCGCGGGGTCCGTCACCGACGCCACCGACTGCGACGACGCCGACGCCGACACCTGGCCCGGCGCCCCCGAGTACTGCGACGGCGTGGACACCGACTGCGACGGCACCACCGACGAGGATGACGCGGTGGACGCCACCACCTGGTCCATCGACTACGACGGCGACGGCTACGGCTCGAGCGCCTACACCGCCACCGCCTGCAGCCAGCCCTCGGGCTACGTCCAGGACACCACCGACTGCGACGACGCCGACGCCAACAGCTACCCCGGGGCCGCCGAGATCTGCGACGGTGCCGACAACGACTGCGACGGCACGGTCGACGAGGACGGCGCCGCCGGCGCCGACACCTGGTACATCGACTACGACGGCGACGGCTACGGCTCGGACGCCTACACCGTCGTCGCCTGCAGCCAGCCCAGCGGCTACGTCGCGGACGACAGCGACTGCGACGACACCTCCGCCGCCGACTACCCCGGCGCGGACGAGTACTGCGATGGAGCCGACAACGACTGCGACGGCACCGTGGACGAGGCCACCGCGCTGGACACGAGCACCTTCTACCAGGACGCCGACGGCGACGGCTACGGCGATCCCCTCACCACCACCCTGGCGTGCACGGCCAGCAGCGGCTGGGTCGCCGACGACACCGACTGCGACGATCGGGCCCCCGGCACCTACCCGGGCGCGTCCGAGCTGTGCGATGGGGTGGACACCGACTGCGACGGCACGCTGGACGAGGACGAGGCCCTGGACGCCTCCAGCTGGTACGCCGACGTCGATGGCGACGGCTACGCCGATCCGGCCACCGCCACCGCGGCCTGCAGCCAGCCCAGCGGCTACCTCGCGGCCAGCTACGCCACCGACTGTGACGACAGCGACGCCTCCGTCCACCCCGGCGCGGACGAGTACTGCGACGGCGTGGACACCGACTGCGACGGGACCTTGGACGACAGCGACGTGCTGGACTTCGACACCTGGTACGACGACGTGGACGGCGACGGCTACGGCGACGCGGCGGCGTCCACCTCGGCCTGCAGCCAGCCCAGCGGCACGGTCGAGGACGACAGCGACTGCGACGACAGTGACGCCGCGGTGTACCCGGGCGCCGACGAGTCCTGCAACGGCGTGGACGACGACTGCGACGGGACCACCGACGAAGACGACGCCATCGACGTCAGCACCTGGTACCTGGACGCCGACGGTGACGGCTACGGCGACGCTGGCGACAGCGTGGACGCCTGCTCCGCCCCCACCGGCTACGTCGCCGACAGCAGCGACTGCGACGACGACGACGCCAGCGTGGCCCTGAGCTGCACCCCGGGGCTCACGTCATCGGACCCGGCGCTGGATTGCCAGGAGATCCTGGACGTGGACAGCGGCGCCGCCAGCGGCGTGTACTGGCTCGATCCCGACGGCGACACCGACACCTCCGACGCCTTCGAGGTCTACTGCGACATGGACAGCTACGGCGGCGGCTGGGCCTACATCTACTGGGTGGACGCCGAGTACTTCGACGGCACCCACGCCAACGAGACCACCACCTCGAGCAGCCCTCCCACCACCATCAACACCGAGCAGGACATCTGGAACGCCGGTGACGATCTCACGATCTCCGAGCTGCTGTTCGGCTGCACCACCCAGAACGACGCCGGCTTCTACTACTGGTACTACACCGACACCTCGCCCTACACCTGGTTCGCGGGCACCTCGGACTACGGCTACCAGACCCTGTCCAGCGCCGCCTCCAACACCACCTACGGCACCTGCTTCTCCACCCACAAGGGCGACACGTCCCACGGCTTCGTCGTGATCGAGAACGGCTCCTGTGGCTCCTGCAACACCATGCTGTACGGCATGTACCACTACGTCGGCGGGGGCGGCTGCAACAGCACCTCCACCACCTACGGCAGCCACACCAGCCCCTGGGACGGCCGCTCCATCGAGTACCCCATCTGCAACGGTCAGCAGACCAGCAACGGCGAGTTCTTCATCGCTGTCCGCTAGCCCTCCCCACCGGAGATCCCATGCGCTCACTCCTGCTCATCCTCCCCCTCGCCGCGACGCTCGCCATCGGCTGCGGCGACCCCGACAAGCCCGACGACACCGGGCCGGTCGAGGCCGCCGACGCCGACGGTGACGGCTACGACACCGAGAGCGACTGCGACGACAACGATCCCGCGGTCCATCCCGGCGCCACGGAGTCCTGCAACGGCGGCGATGACGACTGCGACGGCGAGGTCGACGAGGACGCCGAGGACGCCGCGCTCTACTACGCGGACGTGGACGGCGATGGCTTCGGCGATCCCGACGGCGAGCTGTCCGCCTGCGATGCGCCCAGCGGCTATGTCGGCGACGCCACGGACTGCGACGACGAGGACCCGGAGGTGAACCCGGGCGCCGACGAGCTGTGCAACGGCGTGGACGACGACTGCGACGGGCTGACGGATGACGAGGACAGCGACGTCGTCGATCCGCTCACCTGGTACCTGGACGCCGACGAAGACGGCTACGGCAGCGATGACAGCGAGGCCACCGCCTGCGAGGCCCCCTCGGGCTATGCCGAGCTGGGCGGCGACTGCGACGACAGCGATCCCCTCTACAACCCCGGGGCCGACGAGTCGGACTGCACGGATCCCAACGACTACAACTGCGACGGCTCCACCGGCTACGCCGACGAGGATGCCGACGGCTACCCGGCCTGCGAGGACTGCGACGACGGCGCGGCCTCGGTCCACCCCGGCGCGGACGAGTACTGCGACGGCATGGACAACGACTGCGACGGCACCACCGACAACGACGCCATCGACGCCCGCACCTGGTACGACGACGCGGACGGTGACGGCCGGGGCGATCCCGCCACCGCCGTGGACGCCTGCACCCAGCCCAGCGGCACTGTCTCCGACGGATCGGACTGCGACGACAGCGACGCGGACACCTGGCCCGGCGCCCCCGAGTTCTGCGACGGCGTGGACACCGACTGCGACGGCACCGCCGACGAGCCCGCCGCCCTGGACGCCACCACCTGGTACATCGACTACGACGGAGACGGCTT
>CAYZVO010000144.1:0-24282 GCA_964481655.1 uncultured Enterobacterales bacterium
CACGGAAAACGAATAGGATCCGCCCCCCGGCCCCTTCCAACGCCCAGGACCCCATGCCCGCAGATCCCACCCCCGCTGCGCCGGATCTGGCCATCGAGACCCGTGGTCTGCAGAAGATCTACTACTCGGGCTTCTGGCGGCGCCCCTCCACGGGCCTCGAGGGGCTCGATCTCGAGGTGCACCGGGGCGAGGTGTTCGGCTTCATCGGCCCCAACGGCGCCGGCAAGACCACCACCATCAAGTGCCTGGTCGGCCTGCAGTACCCCACCGCGGGGCAGGCCTTCCTGCTGGGGGAGTCCATCGCCCGCCCCGAAGCCCGGCGGCGCCTGGGCTTCCTGCCGGAGCGGCCCTACTTCTACCAGCACCTCAGCGCCCGGGAGTTCCTGGACTTCTACGGGCAGCTGTTCGACATCCCCGCCGACGTTCGCAAGGGACGCATCGACACCCTGCTGGCCCGGGTGGACCTCGAGCGGGTCGCCGACGTGCCGCTGCGCTCCTACTCCAAGGGCATGCTCCAGCGGGCGGGGGTGGCCCAGGCCCTGATCAACGAGCCGGAGCTTGTGATCCTGGACGAGCCCATGTCCGGCCTCGATCCCCTGGGCCGCATGCTCATCCGGGACCTGATCCTCGACGAGCGTCGCAAGGGCCACACCGTCTTCTTCTCGAGCCATGTGCTGTCGGATGTACAGAGCATCTGCGACCGGGTCGGCCTGATCGCGGGCGGTCGGCTGCGCGCCATCGGCGCCATCGACGAGCTGTTGTCGGATCAGGTGGAGCACGTCGACTGCACCGTGCGGGTCCCCGCGGACACCGAGCTCCCCGGCACCATCGTCGCCACCCAGGGCGATGAGCGGGTGCTGCGGCTGCCCCCCGAGCAGCTCGACGCGCTGCTGGACGCCGTGCGTGGAGCCGACGGCGTCGTCATGCAGGTGCTGCCCAACCGCAAGACCCTCGAGGACCTGCTGCTCACCGAGCTCGGCCGCAACCACGCCGAGCCCAGCGCGGAGGTGACTCCGTGAGCCGCATCTGGGCCATCGCCACCAACACCCACCGCGAGGCCATCCGCGACCGGGTGCTCTACTCCCTGCTCTTCTTCACCTGCGTGATCCTCGTGGCCACGCTGGTCACCGAGGAGATCACCATCGGCGACCAGGCCAAGATCATGCGCGGCACGGCCCTGGGCGCCATCTCGCTGTTCAGCTCCGTGATCGCCATGTTCCTGGGCGTGTCGCTGGTCTACAAGGAGCTCGAGCGCAAGACCATCTACACCATCGCCTCGAAGCCCATCCCCCGCTGGATGTTCGTGCTGGGCAAGTACACCGGCCTGCTGCTCACCCTCGGCGTGAACATCGCGGTGATGGCCGCGCTGTACACCGTGGTGCTCGGGCTGCGGCTGGGCATGCCCCACCCCTCGCTGCTCGCGTTCCTGGCGCTGCTGTTCCTCGAGCTGATGCTGCTCACCGCCTGGGCCACCCTCTTCTCCACCTACTCGGGGCCCACCACAGCCTCGGCCTTCACCATCGCGGTGTTCGTGATCGGGCACCTGGCCGACGACATCTGGTCCTTCGGCCAGCAGGCCGAGAGCGCCGTCGTGCGGCAGATCTCCGAGGTCCTGTACTGGGTGCTGCCCAACTTCGAGGTCTTCAACGTGCAGCCCGAGGCCACCCACGAGCTGGCCATCGAGGCCAGCCGCCTCGCCACCGCCACGGGCTACGGCCTGGCCTACACCGCGGCCGTGCTGGTGGTGGCCGTGGTGGTCTTCCAGCAGCGGGACTTCAAGTAGCGCATGGGCCTCCCTCTGGTCCCCATGGTGGATCTCGCGGCGCGCCATCGCCGCCTGGCCGAGGCCACCGAGGCCGCCGTGCTGGACGTGCTGCGCTCCGGCCGCTGGATCGGCGGGCCCGGTGTCCAGCGGGTCGAGCAGCGCGGCGCCGCCCTGTTCGGCCGGGCCCACGGTGTGGGAGTGAACAGCGGCACCGACGCCTTGATCCTGGCGCTGCTGGCCCTCGGCGTCGAGCCGGGAGACGAGGTGATCGTCCCGGCCCTCAGCTTCTTCGCGACCGCGGGCGGGGTGGATCGGGTCGGCGCCCGCGCCGTCGTCGCCGAGGTGCTGCCCGACCGCCCCCTGCTCTGCCCCGCCGCCGCGGCCGCGGCGCGAACCGCCCGCACCCGCGCGGTGATCCCCGTGCACCTGTTCGGCATGCGCTGCCCCGAGCCGGGCCTGGAGCTGCCCGTCATCGAAGACGCAGCCCAGTCCGTGGGCTGGGAGCCGCCCGCCGGCCTCGGGGTCATCACGGCGGCCAGCTTCTACCCCACCAAGACCCTGGGCGCGGCGGGCGACGGCGGCCTGGTGGCCTGCGACGACCCCGAGCTCGCCGCCAGCCTGCGCACCCTGGCCAACCACGGCCACGTGGCGGGCCAGGCCCACCTGCACCAGCGCAGCGCGGGCCACGTAGGCTGGAACAGCCGCCTGGACGCGATCCAGGCCGCGGTCCTCGAGGTCCACATGGGCGACCTGCCCCGCCGGATCGCCCGGCGCAGGGCCATCGCCCAGGCCTACGACGAGGCCCTGCCCGCGGGGATCTCGCCCCTGCGACGAGACCCCGGCGACCCCGTCCATCACTACGTCCTGCGCAGCCCGGCCCGAGATCGGATCGCGGCCACCATGGAGCGAGCCGGGATCGCCACCGCGGTCTACTACCCGCGCCCCCTCGACCGTCAGCCCGCGCTGCAGCCGCAGCGGAGCTGCCCCAACGCCGCAGCCTACTGCGCCGAGTGTCTCTCCCTGCCGTGCAATGGCGAGCTCACGGACGAACAGATCGAGCGGGTGTGTTCCGCCCTGCAGGAGGTCCGACCGTGAGCCCCTGGATCATCCTTCAGCTCTTCGCGCTCGTCCTCGGGCTCTGCCTGGGCAGCTTCCTGAACGTCTGCATCGCGCGGATGCCCGATGATCGTTCCGTGGTCAGCCCCCCCAGCCACTGCCCCCACTGCGGATCGGGCATCGCCTGGTACGACAACATCCCCATCCTCAGCTGGCTCATCCTGCGCGCCAAGTGCCGGGCCTGCGGCAACGGCATCGCCGCCACCTACCCCCTGATCGAGGCCACCACGGGCCTGCTGGTCCTGCTGGTCTGGCGCCAGGCCATCCCCGGGGTGGAGCTCCTGGACGCCGCCCACGTCGCCCTGTTCGTCTACCACACCACCTTCGTGTGCATGCTCATCGGGCTGACCTTCATCGACCTCGAGCACTACATCATCCCCGACGAGTTCTCCATCTACGCCGTGCCCGTCGGCGTGCTGGGGGCCCTGGGCATCGGCTTCCTGGCCCCGGATCTGGCGCCCAGCTGGCAGCAGGCCCTCATCGGCGCCGCGGTGGGCGGCGGCTTCCTCCTGGCGGTGGCGGGCATCTACTGGCTCATCCGGCGCGAGGAGGGCATCGGCTTCGGCGACGTCAAGCTGCTGGCCATGATCGGCAGCTTCCTGGGCGCCTTCCCGGCCCTGTTCCTGGTGATGCTGCTGTCGTCCATCGTCGGCAGCATCGTGGGCATCGCCCACATCATCTTCCAGGGTCGCGGCCTGCGCACGGCCATCCCCTTCGGGCCCTTCCTGGCCATCGGCGCGCTCATCACCCTGTTCTTCGGCGACGTGCTGGTGCGCTTCCTGCTGCTGGGCCTGCCGGGCATCATGTCCTGAAGCAGGAACCCCCGGCCGAAGCCGGGGGCTCGATGTGCTGACGCGAAGAGCTACGACTCGTCGATGCGGCCGTCACAGTCGTCATCGATGCCGTTGGTGGCGTCCTCTTCCTCGCCGGGGTTGATGGCGCTGTTGGTGTCGTCGCAGTCGTTGCCTTCGTCGCCCAGGGTGGTGCGGTAGCCGTCGCCGTCCTGGTCCCAGTCATCGGCGCCGTCGCAGTTCGAGTCGAGGTTGTCGTACCACTCGTCCGGCGCGCCCGGGTAGACGTCGGGGTTGGCGTCGTTGCAGTCGCCGCCGCCTTCCGCGGTGTTGGAGTTCCAGTAGTCGATCTGGAAGCCGTCGCCGTCCTGGTCGTAGTCGTCGTCGCCGGCGCAGTCCTGGTCGTCGCCGTCGTACCATTCTTCGGCGGCGCCGGGGTAGGCGTGATCGTCGTCGTCGTCGCAGTCGTCGCCGCCAGCGGCCTCGCAGTCGTGGCCGTCGCCATCGACATCGGAGATGACCGCGCCGTACAGCGGCAGCTCGTAGTAGTTCGACAGCGCCGCCGTGTCGTCCTCGCCCTCTTCACCGGTGCTGCCGTTGTGCGTGAAGCTGAAGCTGCCGTCGTGGACGGCGTACTCGGTGGGCTGGTAGCGCACCACCAGGGTGGTGGAACCACCGGCGGTGATGGTGATGTCGGAGGCGTAGTTGGCCGTGAAGGGATCGGTGGCCGCGATGCCGGTGAGGACCAGATCCTCGCCGCCGACGTTCTCGACGTGCAGCTGCTCGGAGTAGCTCTGACCATAGGTCACGTCGCCGAAGTCGATCAGCGACACGCCGACCTGCAGGATCGCGGGCCCCGAGGGGCCTGCATTGTTGTTGTTGTTGCCGTTGTTCCAGTTGATGTTGTCCTGGGGATCGCAAGCCGCCAGGCCAAAGGTCAGGAGCAGGGCGAGGCCACGGTGGGCGCAGAGCATGGAGACCTCCGAGTTCGGGTCCGTACCGCGCTTTAGCATAGTCCATGCTACGCGCAGGGTCCATGGCCACTTCACGCCACCTCGATCTCGCCGCGCACGACGATGGAACCGTCGCTGCAGCCCGCTGTCGGAAGGACCTGGAGACCCACACCGAGGGGCCAATGTCCGCCGTACGTCCGCTGATCGCCGTCCTGCTGGTCGCCTTCCTGGCGTCCCCCGTTCCACCTGCATCCGCGCAGAATCCACCGCCCGCCCTCGAGGGCTGCCTCGCGTCCGTGGAGCAGCTCGAGGCCTCGCCGCTGTTCGCGCCGGACGACCCCCGGCTGCAGGGTGAAGCCCTGATCGTCGTCCTCGAGGCAGATCGCCGCACCATGATCTTCCGCAAGGGTCGCCTGGCCACCCTGCCCGAGGCCGACGGCGCGCCAGCCTGCTGGCAGGTCGCCCTGGGCGTCGACGGCAGCGGCGTCCACCCTGCGGGCCCCAAGCGCCGCCAGGGAGACCGCAAGACCCCCCACGGCTGGTACCGCAGCTCCGACAAGCCCTGGTCCAGCTTCGCCCCCGCGGTGGCCATCCACTACCCCAACGCCGACGACGCCCAGCGAGGCGTCGAGGCCGGCCTCATCACCCCCGCCCAGGCCCGGGCCATCGAGCAGGCCATCGCCCGGGACGACAAGCCCCCCCAGCGCACCCGCATGGGCGGCGAGATCCTCTTCCACGGCGGCGGCGGCTGGGCCGACTGGACCTGGGGCTGCGTCGCCTTCGACGACGACGACAACGAACAGTTCCGCAGCCTGCTGCCAGACGACATGCGCACCGACGTGCTCATTCTTCCCTAGCTAGCGCTCGTACCGCTCCCACTCCGGCACCGGCTCCCCCGCCGCCCTGCGCTCGTGGGGCATGAAGCCCACCTTGTAGGTCATGTGCCGGTTCCCGGCGATGTACAGCCCCAGGTAGAGGTGCTCCATCTCCATGCGGCGGGCCCACTCGATCTGCCACAGCACCGAGAAGACTCCAGGGGACAGGTCGCTGTGGGCGGGGTCGAAGTAGGTGTAGACCGCCGAGGTGGCCGTCTCGCCCACGTCCATGATCGCCACGCCGATCAGCTCGCCGCCGCGCAGGTAGCGGATCTCCACCGACTCGCAGCAGGTCTGCACCAGCCAGGCGTCGTAGCCCTCGGGGGGCATGTCGCCCTCGTGCCGGGCCAGGTCGCGGCCGTGGCGGTGGCGGTTGAAGAGCACCACGTGCTCATCGCTCATGGTGGGCGCCGCCAGCTGCACCTCGAGCTCCCGCAGACCGCGGCGCCAGACCCGCTTCTGGGTGCGCGAGGGGCGGAAGTCCGCCACGGGCACCCGGATGGTCTCGCAGGCCCGACAGCCAGGACAGCTGGGGCGGTAGAACGCCCGCCCCACCCGGCGATCCCCCATCACCAGCGAGGCGTCGAAGGCCTCGCCCACCACCGGCCGCAGCTGCCAGCGCAGTGGCAGCCGCGCCTGGAGGTCGTCCAGGTAGACACAGGGCTCGAGCTCATCGCGGACCAGGACCTCCACCGGTCGGTCTCCAGGGGCTGGGGGCTACAGGCTACAGGCTACAGGCTACAGGGGTGCCGGGATGTAACGAGTGCCGCCGGCCTGTGAGGCGGTGCTCGTTGGGCCTACAGCCGACAGCCGACAGCCGACAGGGTTGTCGTGGACGCTGTGCGCGCTGGTGGTGAGCTCGCAGACATCCATCACCCCAAGCACGATCGCGCCAAGCGACGCGAGGCCGCCAGCAGACGAGCTGTGGGCTGTGGGCTGTGGGCTGTGAGCCCCGGGCCACCAGCGCCGCTGGCGAGCGGAGGCCGCGCCAGGGCCAGGGCCGCAGCGATGTCTCTGGCGCCACCAACGCGAGCCCCGCCTCCGAGGCCCAACCAAGGCGCGTCGCGGAGGCCCGGCCCGCCCGGCAGGCCGAAGCGAGCCCCACCAACGCCACACCCAGGTCCAGCCACCGACGACCAGGACCTCCACCGGTCGGCCTCCAGAGGCTGGGGGCTACAGGCCACAGGCCACAGGGGTGCCAGGATGCAACGAGTGCCGCCGGCCTGTGAGGCGGTGCTTGTTGGGCCTACAGCCTGCAGCCGACAGCCGACAGCCGACAGCCGACAGCCGACAGCCGACAGCTCTGTCGTGGACGCTGTGCGCGCCTGTGGTGAGCTCGCAGACATCCACCACCCCAAGCACGATCGCCCCAAGCGACTCGACGCCGCCAGCAGACGAGCTGTGGGCTGTGGGCTGTGAGCCCCGGGCCACCAGTGCCGCTGGCGAGCGGAGGCCGCGCCAGGGCCAGGGCCGCAGCGATGTCTCTGGCGCCACCAACGCGAGCCCCGCCTCCGAGGCCCAACCAAGGCGCGTCGCGGAGGCCCGGCCCGCCCGGCAGGCCGAAGCGAGCCCCACCAACGCCCCACCCAGGTCCAGCCACCGACGACCGGCACCGGATCGCGGCGATCGTGGCGATCGCGGTGATCGCAGTGAGCGCGCTAGCCTTCGAGCACGGGCGCCAGGGCGTCCATCACCGAGGCGCGCACCGCCTCGTCGGTGAAGACGGGCAGGTTGCCGGGCACGTTGACCATGGGGATGCCGGCGGCGGTGAGCACGTCGATGCCGGGCTTCGCCTTGGCCTGGAACTCGGCCAGGCGGGTGCGGATCTTGGCCTCGGTGTCGTCGGAGCGCTGGATGACCTCGGCGCCGCAGGCGGTGCAGTACACACCGTCGCGGGGCGGCTTGTACTGAGTGTGGAAGACCTTGGCGCAGGCCTTGTTCGGGCAGATGCGGCGGCCGGTGGTGCGGGCCACGATGGCCTCGTCCTCGTTGTCCACGAGCACGATGAGGTCGATGGGCGTGCCGGCCTTCTCGACCAGCTCGAGCAGGAAGCGGCTCTGGTCCGGGGTGCGGGGGTAGCCGTCGAGCACCAGGCCGGCGCCGTCGGCGGCCTGGAAGGCCGAGGCCAGCAGCTCGTTGGTGATGTTGTCGGGCACGAAGACACCACCGTCCACGTAGCGGGCGGCCTTGAGACCCAGCACCGCGGCGGCGGGCTCGACACCGGCGGCCTGACAGGCGGGGGCCACGGCGGCCTCGATCTCGGCGTCGGGGGCGAAGCCGTCGCCGGCGTAGAACGCGGCGGCGTCGATGCCTTCACGCACCTGCTTCCAGGCGCCGAGGTAGGCGCGGAAGATGTTGCCGGTGGACAGCTGCTCGAGGCCGAAGGCCTCACAGAGCACGTCGATGCGGGGCTGCTTGCCCGCGCCACTCTTGCCGGTCACCACGATGTTGCGAATCTGCTTGGCCATGGGGTTCCTCGCGGAAGCTGGGGGTCACGTGGGGGTCGCGCCATGTAGGACCCCGCCTGCGCCCAGTCAAGGGACTCCAGAAGCGGATAGCATTGTCCTGAGAGCAGCCCCGGGAGGTGCCCTGTGACCGTCCGCCTCGAACGCGATGGACCCCTCGCCATCCTGGTGCTCGATCGCCCCGATCGCGCCAACGCCTACGACCTCGCCACCCTCGACGCGCTGGAGGAAGCCCTCGACGCCGCGCTGGCCGATCCCGAGGTCGGCGCGCTGGTGGTCGAGGCCGCTGGCCAGGGGGCCTTCTGCGGCGGCGCCGACCTGGTGCAGATGAAGCAGGCCGGCCCCCTGGACGCCCTGGACCTGCGCTCCCAGGCGGTCTTCGACAAGATCGCCCGGGCCCCGCTGGTCTCGGTGGCTGCGGTGCACGGCGCGGCGGTGGCCGGCGGCTGCGAGCTGGCCCTGGCCTGCGATCTGCGGGTGGCCAGTCCGGCGGCGCGCTTCAGCCTGCCCGAGACCGCCCTGGGCCTGATCCCCTCGGCCGGCGGCTGCACCCGCCTCACCCGGCTGCTGGGTCCGTCCCGGGCGAAGCAGGTCATCCTGGCCGGCGAGGATCTCGACGCCCGCACCGCCCTGGACTGGGGGCTGGTCACCGTGTTGGTGCCCGAGCCCCGGGCCGAGGCCCGGGCCCTGGCCCGCCGCGTCGCATCCCGCGATCGCATCGCCCTGCGCCTGGCCAAGCAGATCATCGACCTGGACGACGACCGCCCGAGCCTCCAGGCCGAGCGAGTGGCCGAGGCCCTGCTCTACTCCCGCAAGGGGTCCCGCAAGGGACGCTGACTCATCAGGGCGCGTCGGCGGCGTTGACCTGGAGCACCCGCCGGGCCTCCGGGTAGAGCCGCGACGGCCAGCCGGGCAGATCGCGCTGGCGCATCAGGGTCTTGCAGCAGTGGTCGTCCCGGGGGGGAACCCCGTCCCACACGGCCTGCAGGGTCACCCGGGGCTCCGACTGGATCACGCCCCGGCGCCACAGGGCCACAGGAGACAACCAGCTGCCGTAGACCCCGAGCAGGCCCAGCAGCACCGCGAGCCACAGCAGAGGACCCCGCCACGGCCAGCGCACAGGGCCGGCCCCGGGCTCTCCGCTGGGTCCCCGCATGGCCACCACCGCCAGGAAGACACCAAAGAGCAGCGGCAGGGGCAGCAGCGCGGGGGCCAGGTGCCGTTCCTGAGGCAAGGTCGTGGAGGCGCTGTAGAGCATGGCCAGGCTGGGCAGCGCGCCCCCCACCAGGGCCAGCAGCCGCCAGGGCCTGCGGGCCAGGCCGACGATCACCACCACCACGGCGATGGCCCCCGGGATGAGCCAGGGGTTGACGTACTCCCGCCGGATGAGCTCGGTGGAGGGGGCCGAGACCAGCTCCTGGGGCAGAGACGAGCCCATGCCCGCCAGGGCCAGGGCCGTGCCGGGTAGCCCCAGGATGGAGCCGTGACCCCAGACGAAGCTCGGACGGGCCATCACCGGAGCGAGCACCTGCTCGCGCCAGGCAGGATCGACCCCCGCGTCCCGCACGGCCTGCTCCAGGTACATGGCCACCTGGTGCTCGAGCCCGGTGGTGGCTTCGGAGACCACCCAGCCGGCCACGAACCAGGAGACGACCACCGGCAGCACGACCGCCAGCAGGCGCAGCCCCCGCCCCCACCAGTGGGTCCCCCGCAGCGGGGCGACCACCAGGCCGAGGGCGAAGACCGGGGCGACATAGAGCACCGCGCGCACATCGCACAGCAGGGTCACGCCGCAGGCGAGGCCCAGGGCGGCCGCGGGCCACACGCCGCGCTCCCGCACGGTCATGGCGAAGGCCGCGCCCACGCAGGTCACGCCCGCCAGCAGGGTCGGGTAGAAGCTGAGGTCGCGGACCATGACCGCCAGGGGCACGACCGCGCCCGCCACCAGCGCGGCCAGGGCCCCCGCGCTGCGCCCGTGGACCGCGAAGCCCCAGACGTAGAGGGCCCCGAGGCAGGTGGCCACGGCCAGCCAGGACTGGATGGCCAGCCCGTCGATGACGCCCACACTGTGGCTCAACAGCGCCGGCAGCCAGGCGGGGGGCGGCAAGCGCGGGCTGTAGAAGTCCGCCATGCTGCCGTCGGCGACCCGGGCCACCAGCTCGCAGTAGTGGTCGAAGTCCGAGGCCGACAGCGGGTAGGAGTCCGCCACCGGGGTCACCAGCGCCGCGGTGAACAGCAGCGCGAGCCCCGCGCCGAGGCCGAGGGTGGCGGGGGCGTCGATCCTCCAGGACCAGCGCGTCTCCGGGCCGTCCCCCCGCAGGGGCAGCCAGCGCAGGGCCAGGGGCAGCAGCAGCAGGATCCAGGGACCCGACCACCAGGCCAGCCAGAGATCAGCCAGCATCGGCACGCTCACTGCGCCCGGGGGCCGCGGCCAGCACGCAGGCCACGCCCGTGATCAGGGCCACGACGAACTTGCTCTCGCGGAACAGGTAGTAGGCCGGGTCCCGCAGGCCCCCCAGGCCGTCGAGCAGCTCGTAGCTGGCCTTGAGCCAGTCCAGGGGCAGGGCCTGGATCAGGTAGGCGGGCACCAGCACGAACCACCACCCGCGCCCCAAGCGCCCGGCCGCCAGCGCGGTGAAGACCGCGGCGTAGGGCACGAACATCCAGACCATGTGGTGCTCGTAGGTGTAGACGGGGATGACCAGCAGCAGGACCACCACCGCCCCCACCTGACACAGGGCCGCCAGTGCGTCGGCGCCCGGCTTGCGGAAGCGCCAGGCCAGCAGGCCCAGCAGCGTCAGCGTGATGATCCTCGAGATCCAGCCCGCCGCGGGCAGCAGCGAGGAGCCCGGACCACCACCGAGGATCTCGTGGAGCAGGGACGGGATGCTGTGGTTGTGGGGCAGCAGGATGGAGACGGTCAGCCCGTTGTAGTCGCCGGAGCCGAAGCCCGGCAGCACCTGGGTGTAGAAGCGCCACTGGGTCTCGAGATCCACCAACGGCAGGCTGGCCAGGCTCAGCAGCACCGCCGCGGCGCAGGCCGCCGCCACCGGCTTCCAGCGCCCCTGCAGCAGCCACCAGGCCACCAGCAGGGCGGGGCTCATCTTGAGCATGCACCCCAGGCCCACCAGGGCTCCGCCCACATGCCAGCGTCCGCGCTCCACCAGCAGCAGGCCCGGGACCACGCAGGCCAGCACGAAGAGGTTCGCCTGGCCCATCCAGTCGTTGTCGGGGATCGGGGAGAAGCTGGCCGCCATCAGCGCCAGCACCAGCGCCATGGACCGGCGTGGGACCCAGCGCCACAGGGACAAGGCCACCGCCAGCAGGAACAAGTGCTCGAGCCAGTACCAGCCGTGGAAGGCGGTCTCGAGCTCGAGGGGGATCGCCCAGGTGAAGCACAGCAGGTAGGGGGGCGGGTAGAAGAACGGATGGACCCCGCCCTTCCGGGTCCCGTCCTTGCGGGCGCGCTGGGACAGCTGCCGCTTGACGTAGGGATCACCGCCGTCGGCGGCCACCTGGACCGCGTAGTAGTAGCTGGCGAAGTCCCGGCCGTTGCGCCCGCGCCAGGTGCGATCCTTCCATGGCCCCAGCGCCTGGACCGCGTAGGCGACCAGGCAAGCCAGCAGCAGCCATGGCAGGGCGCGCTTCATGGACTCAGCTGTCGAGCTCCGCGAGCATGGCCTTGGCCTTGGCCTGGAACTTCCGGACCTCCGGCGGATTTCCACTGCCCGCCGGCGTCAGCGCCAGGACGCGCTCGAGGTAGGGGCGGGCGGCGTCCTCGTTGCCCTCTTCAACCTCGAGGTCGGCCATGAAGTACAGGTTGCGGGCGTGCTCGGGGCCAGCCTTCAGGGCGCGCTCCAGGTATTCCCGGGACTTGTCGGCGTCGCGCAGGGGCCAGGGCAGCTGATCGTGGAAGCGACCCAGGCCGCGCAAGGGGCCACCATGGTCGTGGCTCGGGTTGATGGAGACCGCCTTCAGGCCGTTCTCCTCGAACTTGCCGGCCAGGCCCTGCTTCACCGCGGTGACGATGCCCATGTTCTCCGAGTAGGCGCCGATGCAGGCCATGGCCCAGTAGTGGCCGTGGATCTGCCCGGGGGCGATGGTCTTGAGGTGCTCGGCGTGGTCCCAGCAGGTCTTAGCGTAGGCGGCGCCGGCGTCGCTGCTCGAGGCGTTGTCGGCTTCCCAGTACAGGAAGCGGGCCACCTGCCAGCGCAGCTCGACGTTGTCGGGTTCCTCTGCGATGGCGGCGTCCAGCAGGGCGATGGCCTTGGCCCCCACCCCGGCGCGATCCCGCGTGGCGTACAGGCCTGGCACCGCGGCCAGGGCCTTCTCGGCGGCGGTGGGCTCGGGCGCAGGCTCAGCGGCGGCGGGCTCTTCCGCGGCGGGCTCGGCGGCGTCCTGGGCGAGCGCGGGCTGGCCGAGGACCAGGGCGAAGGCGAGGATGGGGAGCGTGGTCATGCGTGCGTCTCCGGTGCAGGGGGTGAGGCGCCGTATCGCGGGCTCGAGGCTGGGGAAAGTGACCGATGGGTTGGTAGTGGGGTCCGGCGGGCGGGGGGGCCCAGGGACGCGCGGCGAGCAGGACGATAGGTTCCTCTCCCACTCCCCCCGGGAGCCCCCGTGCATCGCACTCCCCTCACCCTCGCGGCCCTCGCCATGCTGGGCTGCCCGCGCACCACCGCGCCGCCGCCGGTGCAGCCAGTGTACGGCTCCACCGCCAACCTGGCCGCGGAGCGGGCCACCGACGGCACGGTGCAGGACCGCCTGGCGGTGGACGACGCCGATCTGGTCATCTTCTACGCCTCCGAGCAGAAGGGTTCGCTGGAACCCTGCGGCTGCCCCAAGGAGCCCCGGGGCTCCGTGCCGCGGCTCGAGACCTACGTCGAGGCCTCCACCACAGCCAACCCGGACACCCCCTGGATGCTGCTGAACGCCGGCTACGTCTTCGAGGACGCCATCGGGGTGGGCGGAGAGCTGCGGGCCGATGTCCCCGTCATCAACCGCTGGATGGCCCGGGGCCTCGAGGCCTGGGACGGCTGGACGGCCATCAACCCCGGCTACGTTGACCTGCCGGGCATCGTCGACCTCGCCCAGCGCGACGAGCTGCCCCCCCTGCCCCTGGTCAGCGCCAACGTCCGCGCCCGGGACGACGCCCCCGCGCCCGTGGAGCGCTACCTCACCGTCCAGGCCGGTGAGCTCACCATCGCCATCACCGGCATCACCACCCCGGGCGTGGCCTTCGTGGCCACCCCGCAGTACGCCGTGGACCCGCCCGGCCCCGCGGTCGAGGCGGTCATCGAGGAGCTGCGGGGCGAGGTGGACATGGTGGTGCTCTTGGCCTTCCAGGCCATCGACGACGCCCGCAGCATCGCCAAGAAGCACCCCGAGATCACCGTGGTCGTGGACGCCTTCGGCCACCACGAGTCCGTGCCCCCCTTCACCGTGGGTGAGGCCATCTGGGTCAAGTCCCACCACCAGACCCAGAAGCTCGGCGAGCTGCGGCTGTGGATCGACGACGGCCGGATCGTCAAGGCCCTGGACCGCAAGATCGAGCTGGACCCCGACATCCCCGGTGACGCCGCCCTCACGGACATCATGGTCCAGGCCCACCAGGAGATCGAGGCTGTAGCCAGGGAGATCTGGGGACCATGAGCCGCAGCGTCCTGATCACCGGCTGCAGCCGCGGCATCGGCCATCACACCGCCCTCGGGCTGGCCCAGCGGGGCTGGCGGGTCATCGCCACCACCCGCAGCGAGCCGGGCCGCGCCGCCCTCGAGGCCGCGGGGATCACCGTCGAGCACCTGGACCTGCTGGACCATCCCCAGACCCGGGTCGAAACGATCATCGCCGCCCACGGCCCCCTCGACGCCCTGGTGGCCAACGCCGCCTACGGCGTGTCCGGCTGCTTCGAAGACCTCGACGACGACGAGCTCCGCCAGCAGCTCGAGGTCAACCTCTTCGGCGCCATGGCCTGCGCACGGGCCGCCCTGCCCGGCCTGCGGGCCCGTCGGGGCCGCCTGGTCCTCATCGGCTCCATCGCCGGCCGCCGGGCCGCCCCGGGCTCGGGGGCCTACAACTGCTCCAAGTTCGCCCTCGAGGGCTGGGGCGAGGCCCTGCGCTTCGAGCTCGACCCCTTCGGGGTGAAGGTCGTGATCGTCGAGCCCGGCCCCACCGAGTCCGGCTTCGCCGCCGCGAGGCAGCCCGGCCGCCGGGTCGGCACCGGCCCCTACGCCGCCATCACCCGCCGCATCCACGCCCTGCAGGGCGAGAGCGCCGGCGCCGCCGCGCCGGTGGAGACCGCCGTCCGCGCCATCGCCCACGCCCTCGAGGCCCCCAACCCACCCTTGCGCATCCTCCCCACAACACGGGCGAGGGCCGAGGTCACCGCCGCCCGCCTGCTCCCCTGGCGGGTCTACGAGGCCATCGTGAGAGCGAAGCTGCGGCTGCCCAAGGCCTGACCATCGTCGCGTTGAGGCTCACCGCAGAGGACGCCGAGCGAGCCAAGGCCGAGTCCTACAACCGCCGATGATCCGCCAGCGGCATACCCCGGCGGATCTTGGCGACCCTGTCCCGCTGGATCTCGGCCAGGCAGATGCCAGGGCCGTCGCCGCACTCGGCGACCACGGTGCCCCAGGGGTCCACGATCAGGGAGTGGCCGTAGCTGCGGCGGATGCCGCGATCGCCGTGGCGGCCCCACTGGCCCGGCGCGAGCACCCAGGTCTGGGTCTCGATGGCGCGGGCGCGGATCAGGGCGTGCCAGTGGTCCTTGCCGGTGTCCAGGGTGAACGCCGCGGGGATGGTGATGAGCTGGGCGCCGTCGTCCACCAGGGCCCGGTACAGCTCGGGGAAGCGCAGGTCGTAGCAGATGGACAGCCCGAGCACGCCCAGGGCGGTGTCGCAGGTGACCGCGCGATCACCGGCCACCGTGGTGCGCGACTCCTGCAGGCTCACGCCCCCGGGCACGTCCACGTCGAACAGGTGGATCTTGCGGTAGGACGCCAGCAGCGAGCCGTTGGGCCCGAACAGCAATGAGGTGTTGTAGGTCCGCTGGGGGTCCTGGCTGCCATCCTCGAGCAGCACCCGCTCCGGGAAGCTGCCGATGAGCAGGTGGATGCCCAGCTGCCTCGCGAGCCCCGCGAAGTGGGACGCCAGGGGCCCGTCCAGGGGCTCGGCGATGGCCGCCCGCTGGTCCCAGGGGCCCAGGTAGACGGTGCACTCGGGGGTGGCCACCAGGGAGGCGCCGTAGCCCACCGCGCGCCGGATCAGGCGCTCGGCCTCGGCCACGTTGCGCTCGACATCCGCCGTGGAGCGGAGCTGGATGCAGGCTGCGAGGTACAGCCGGCCTCGGGGGGCGGCGGGGCCTCTCGGTCCTGGCCGACCGGCGCGCCCTCCACCAGACTCCCAGCCTTGAACAGGGCCAGGGCGCCCAGGCCCACGCCGAACCACAGGGTGGTCACCCGGATGAGCAGGGCCGAGGCCACGGCCTGGGCCTCGGTGATGTCGGGGATCAGGGTCAGCGCCCCGCCCCCCAGGGCCCCGTCCGCCACACCCAACCCGCCGGGCATGGCGCCGCCGGCCACGGTGGCGAAGGCGTAAAGGAAGGTGGCCACGTCCATGGACGCCGCCACGTCGAAGCCCCAGAAGATCAGCCAGTAGGCCACGCACTCGGCCCACCAGGCCAGCACCGAGATGAGCACGGCGAGGATGAGGGGCACCGGCTGCAGGCAGAGCCGCATGGCCAGGTACATCTCCTCGAGCTTCTCGCCGAAGCGCCCGATGACGGGCATCTTGCCGAGCAGACCGATGATGGCCAGAGAGAGCTGCTTCCAGGCCAGCACGGCCAGCCCTGCAGCGGCGATGACCGCGGGGATGACGATGTAGTGGGTCTTGTCGCCGGCGTAGGTGGAGACCGACAGCCCGGCCAGGATCAGCATCGCGATGCCGTCGGTGAGCCGCTCGGCCACCAGGGCGGGCACCGTGGTGGCCATGTTGGCCCCCGTGCGCGCGCGCACCAGGTAGGGCTTGAGGACCTCCCCCGCCTTGCCCGGCGAGATCACCATCGCCAGGCCCGCGCCGAAGATCATCAGGTTGTCTTTGAACGAGACCTCGACCCCCAGGTGGCGCAGGAAGTAGTGCCACTTGAGGAAGCGGGAGAAGTAGTTCAGCAGCACCAGCAGCAGCACCGGCACCATCAGCCACCAGGCGAAGGTGGCCAGGGCGGATCCGACCTTGTCGAGGCCCGCGTAGATCGAGCCGGCCAGGTACAGCAGGGCCGCGATGCCCAGGCCCCACACGAGCCAGCGCTGGAAGCGCTGGACGAGATCAGGGCTGGAGGCCTCGGTCATGGTTCACCGGACGGAAGCGACCGCGGGGGCCGCTCATCACGGACCCAGGGTCAGGGGGCCGAGACGGTAACGCCTGTGACCATGGTCTTCACCTCTTCACGGAGGCGATCCTGCAGCGCGATGTAGAGATCGTAGTTCTCACCCGTCGAGTCGAGCCCCACGGTCTCGCTGTCCTGCTGCCGGGCCGGGTGCTTGTAGAGCCAGAACTCGGCCGACTCGCCGCCGTCGAAGCTCAGGCGCCACTTGTGGCGATCGGTGATCTCCCAGCTGCGGCCGTCCGTGGTGGTGGCGATGCCCTTGTTGCGCAGGGTGCAGTCGTACATCCACGGCGTGAAGTTGCTGTCGTAGGTGCAGTCGCTGGACTCGGAGACCTTGGCGATGGTCACGGAGAGCTTCTTGATGTCCTGCCACGGGGCCATGATCTCGGTGCCGTTGCCCTCGAGCTGCAGCTTCACGTCGTCCAGATCGCCGGTCCAGCCTTCCTCGCCGTACCAGTCGGTGCTGCGCTCCACCAGCCACACGTGGCCGGCCTTGGTGCTGCCGTCGTTGAACGCCACCGAGATGGTCAGGTCGGCGTTGGTGGTGGGGACCGCGGGCTCGGGCTCGGGCTCGGGATCGGGCTCGGGCTCGGGCTCGGGCTCGGGCTCGGGAGTGGGCGCGGCCTCGGCCACGGCTTCAGCGGTCTCTGCGGAGGCCACGAGTGTAGCCTCGGGCGGGACCTTCTCGCCGCAGGCTGTGAGCATCGCGACGACGATAAACAAGGAAGAACCGCGCATGTTGCCTCTCTCCAGGGGTCGGTTTCGGGGGCCTGTCTAACAGGTTCAGAGACCCTTCGCACCCCTCGGCGGTTCCGTCTCTGTGCGGATCTCCGCCGCAGGGCTGCGGAGCAGCAGCGCCAGCACCGCCGCGCCGATGGAGACCACCACCAGCTGCTGCAGCCGCACGAGCACCGTGATGGCCAGGGCGTGCTCGAGGGGCAGACCCACGGTGGTGACCAGCAGGGTGGCGAAGGCGGCATCCCAGCCCACCTGCATCCCGGGCATCGCGAACAGCACCACCGCCCCGGCGGTGACGGCACACTGGGTGAAGACGAAGCCGGCGAGGGCCCCCGGCTCCCCCAGAGCCCAGGCCGCGCCCCAGGCACCCAGGGAGATGGAGACCACCCCCAGCAGGTTCCAGCCGAAGGCCACCAGGTGGGGGCGGCCGAGCTGGCGGCCCATGGTGGAGAGGGACTCGCCGAAGCGCTCCCCCAGGGCGAGGAAGCGATCCAGCCAGCGCCACAGCCACACGCCATCGCGGGGCGCCAGCCAGCGGCGGACCGCGGCGGTGGGCACCAGGAACAGCCCGGGCCAGATCGCCAGCCCGCCCAGGGCGCCCCCCCACAGGCCCACCATCACCACCGCGCCCCACATGAAGGGCCGCGCGCTCTCGGGCACGGGAAGGGGCGCGGTCAGCCAGATGACCAGGGTGATCACCGCCGCGCTCACCACCCCCACGAAGCGGGCGTGGATGCTGGCGGCCAGGGCCACCGGGGCCTCGACCCCGTAGCGGCGCTGCACCAGGCCCGCGGCCACCAGCTCTCCCACGGGCCCGGGCAGGGCCATGTTGAGCAGCTGGCCCGCAGCGCAGATGCCCACCAGGCCCGCGCGCCCGACCTCGGCCGGCACCGGCATCAGGGCCCGCCAGCGCAGCCCCATGAACACCAGGCCGCCGAAGAGCAGCGCGAAGCTACCGAGCAGCGGGGGCAGCCGGGCCTGGCGCACCAGGGCCCGGAGGGCGTCGAGATCCACCATGCCGTGCAGCAGGGCGAGGCTCAGCAGGGCGAAGACCAGCAACCAGCCCAGGGCCAGGGCCAGGCCCCTGGGCACCACCCGGCGCATCTCGAGCCCCTCTACGGCGGCGTGCGCCGCAGCGGCGTCGGGCTCGGGGGCTCGGGGTTGCCCGGTCATGGGACACAGCTACTCCGCCCGCGGGCGGTGCGCCCGCCGGCGATGCCGGGCTCGTTCAGCGGCGGAGGCTCGCTACCAGGACCAGCCGGAGCGCCAGGTGCCGCCTTCGCCTTCGCAGACCCAGCGGATGGACTCGTCCAGCGGTTCCTCGGAGCCGGCCTGCAGCAGGCTCAGCTCGAGGGTCCAGTATCGGTCCGAGGGCTGGAAGAGGACCTCGACGTAGGTGTCGGGGGAGTAGGGCTCGAGCAGCGGATCGAGCAGCGCGTCGGGCAGGGGCGGGAGCTGGGCGTGCTCGGCCAGCACCGAGCGCTGGTACGACCTCAGATAGGCCCGCAGGCAGGAGCGCAGCAGGCCGCGCTCGGGGGTGTAGATCACACCGTGGCAGCCGTCCTGGATGCTCAGGGCGAAGCGGCTGCCCCAGGCCTCGGGCACGGCGGCCTCGGGATCCTGCAGCAGGGTCGTGGGGATGTCGGCGGCCCGGATGGATCCGGCCTTGCCACGGGCGACATGGATCAGCTCCACGGGCGCCTGCAGGCGGGGCAGCAGGGTGGCGGGCACCACGGGTACACCCCGGCGGACCCGGGGGGCGTAGACCGCGCCGACACCGCCGCCGGACAGCAGCAGCAGCCGATCGGGGGAGCTGAAGCTCAGCGCAGGGGCCAGCTGAGCGATGCCCGCGGGCACCATGCGCATGGACCAGACGCGATCGGTCTCACGCTCGACGGCGAAAGTGACGGGGAATCGCACCTTTTTATCGGTCGAATCCCAGCCGACCAGCAGCGTGGACAGGGAGCTTTGCGCGGCGCGCACGTCGAGGGACACCTGAGACATGGGTCACAGAGAGGCTTCGGGGAAACGCAGGGGGGAAGGCACGTTGCCGGAAATCGAGGTCGCCGGCCACGCTCCGCACTTTAGATGGAAGCCTGGGGGCCGGCAAGTGAAATCAGGGTCAGGGGAGCGCTTTTTTGGGCCATTCTGTGACATTTGGTGACAAGAAGCAGCCCGGAGCGCCTCGCCACCACCCCGCTACTGATCGAAGTCGAAGGCGATGTGGTAGGCGCCGTCGTCGAGCTTCATGCGCAGCTCGTACGGCAGGGACTGGAACACCGCGAGCATGCCCTTGTTGATGGCCAGCACCTCGGCCGTGAAGCCGGTGATGCCCGACTGTCGGGCGATGCGCACCACGTACTTGGTCAGCCAGGAGCCCAGCCCCCGCTGCTGCCACTCGTCGGAGATCAGCAGGGCGAACTCGGCCTTGGGCTGGTTGGGCAGCTTGATGTACTGCCCCAGGCCCACCAGCTGCTCACCGGAGGCGTGCTCGACCACGCAGGCGAGCCCCACCTGCTCGTTGTAGTTGATGTTCACGTAGGGCTGGCGGCTGCGGTGGGGCATGAAGGCCATGCGAGAGAAGAAGCGCTGGTACCGGCTCTGCTCGCTCAGGCTGTAGAACAGGTCCTTGAAGAGCTCCTCGTCTGTGGGCTTCACGGGCCTCACCAGGATCTCCGTGCCGTCCAGCAGGGTGTGCCGGACCTCGAGCTCCTCGGGATAGGCGGCCTGCTCCCAGGGCACCTCGGCCTGATCCTTGTAGACGTAGTTGAGGGCCTTGGCCTGCTGCAGCAGCTCGTTGCGGAACTTGGGGTGGGCGATCTGGATGAGCGCCATGGCCCGCTCCCGCACGCTCTTGCCGTGCAGGTAGGCCACGCCGTACTCGGTCACGACCCAGTGCACGTCGCCGCGGGTGGTGACCACCCCGGCGCCGGGCTTCAGGGTCGCGGCGATGCGGGAGTGCTTCCCGTCGCGGGTGGTGCTGGGCAGGGCGATGATGGGCTTGCCGCCGCGGGAGGCGGCCGCGCCGCGGATGAAGTCCACCTGGCCGCCGAAGCCCGAGTAGAAGCGGGTGCCCAGGGAGTCGGCGCAGACCTGGCCGGTCAGGTCCACCTCGATGCCCACGTTGATGGCCACCATGTCGTCGTGCTTGGCGATCACCATGGGATCGTTGACGTACTCGGTGGGGTGCATGGCGATCATCGGGTTCTTGTGGATGAACTCGTACAGCCGCTCGGAGCCCATGCAGAAGCTGGCCACCACCTTGCCGGGGTTGATGGTCTTGCGGCGCCCGGTGACCACCCCGGCCTCGATGAGGTCGATGAGCCCGTCGGTGAACATCTCGGTGTGGATGCCCAGGTCCTTCTTCTCGGTCAGGTAGGTCAGCACGGCCTGTGGGATGGCGCCGATGCCCAGCTCGAGGGTCGAGCCGTCGTCGATGAGCTTGGCGATGTGCTTGGCGATCTGCTCGACCACCTCCGACCGCTCGGCCACGGTGGGCTGTGGCAGGGGCTCGCTGTGCTCCACCAGGGCGTCGATGTCGTTCACGTGGATCATGGCGTCGCCCATGGTCCACGGCATCTTGTCGTTGACCTGAGCGATGACCGTGACCGCGTTGCGGACCGCGGCCATGACGATGTCCACCGACACCCCGAGGCTGCACAGGCCGCTGCGGTCCGGCGGGGTGACCTGGATGAGGGCCACGTCCAGGGGCATACGCCCCGAGTCGAACAGGCGCGGGATCTCCGAGAGGAAGATGGGGGTGTAGTCCCCCAAGCCCGCCTGCACCGCGCCGCGCACATTGTCGGCGATGAAGAAGCTGTTGAAGCGGAAGCGTTCGGCGTGCTGGGGCTCGGCGTAGGGCGCCACGCCCATGGTGAGCAGGTGGAAGATCTCGGTGTCGGCCAGGTGGGAGGCCGAGGAGGTCAGGGAGCGCACCAGGTGCTGGGGCTCGGCGCAGCCTGTGCCGATGAAGACGTGCTCGCCGGCGTTCACCAGCTTCAACGCCGCGTGGGCGTTCATGAGCTTGTCCGCGAAGCGCTCCTTCCAGTCGAAGCCGTCGTCGTACATGGGAACTCCTGACCCGCTCACTGGGGCGAGAGGGTGATGCTGGCGTCCAGGGCCACGGTGTCACCGCGCTGGGCGCCCACGCGCAGGGGGTTGATCTCGAGCTCGGCGATCTCGGGGACGTCCACCCCGAGCTGGGCGATGCGCTGCAGGCAGGCCGCGATGGACTCCACGTCCACCCCCTCGAGCAGGGCGAAGGTCTTGGTGCTCGACAACATCTGCATCGCCTCGTCGAGGGTGATGGGCGCCAGGTGGAAGGTGAAGTCCTCGAGGACCTCGACGAAGGCGCCCCCGAGGCCGAAGCGCAGCATCGGCCCGAACATGGGGTCCCGGGTCATGCCCAGGACCACCTCGCGCCCGGCGGTGCGGCGCTCCTCGATGAGCACCCCCTCGACCCGGGCGCCGGGCACCCTGCGAGGGATGCGCAGCTGCATCAGATCGAAGGCGTCCTCGACCTGGCTGGCGTCCCGCAGGTCCACCCGCACGCCGCCGACCTCGCTCTTGCGCTCGAGGTCCTTCGAGACCACCTTCATGACCACCGGGTAGCCGAGCTTCTCCGCCGCGGCGACGGCCTGGGGGGCCGAGGTGGCGAACGCGCCAGCTGGGATCTCGATGCCGTAGGCCTCGAGCACGGCCTTGGCGTCCTGCTCGTTGATGCGCTCGAGCCCGCGGCGGCGGTAGTTCTTGACCACCTTGCGGACCTTGTTGTTGTTCACCGCGATGCGCCGGATGCTGCGCTCGGGGGTGTCGAGCCAGGCGCGGTAGTCGGCCATCACCCGCAGGGTCTGGGCCGCCCGCTCCGGAGAGGGGAAGTGCGGCACCCGCTGGTCCTGCAGGTGGCGGGCGGCGTCCGCGACGGTGGCGGCGCCCAGGAAGCTGACCAGCAGCGGCGTGTCGAGCTCGGCCTCGAGCTCCGTCAGAGCCTGGGCGATGGCCAGGGGGCGCTCGTTCACCTGGGGGGTGTGGAGGACCAGGATCGCGTCCACACCGGGATCGGCGGCCACCAGCTCGAGGCTGCGTCGGTAGCGTTCCGCGCTGGCATCCCCCAGCAGGTCCACGGGGTTGGCGGTGCTGGCCCCCGGGGGCAGCTCGGCGGTCAGGGCCGCGCGCGTCTCATCGGACAGGCTCGCCAGCTGCAGGCCGCGGCTCTCCACCGCGTCGGCCCCCATGGTGCCCACGCCGCCGGCGTTGGTGAGGATCACCACCCGCTCCCCCCGGGGCAGTGGCTGCCAGGCGAGCCCCTGGGTGAGGTCGATGAGCTCCTCGACACCACCGGCGCGGATGATGCCCGCGATCCGGAAGGCGCAGTCATAGGCCAGCTCGCTGCTGGCCTCGGCGCCGGTGTGGGTCGAGGCGGCCCGGGCGCCCGCCGCGGTGTGGGCGGCCTTCACCACCACGATGGGCTTCTCTCGGGCGATGCGAGCCGCGTGACGGATGAAGCGGGCCCCGTCCTCGATGGCCTCGAGGTAGCCGGCGATGAGCCGGGTCTCCGGGTCCGCGGCGAGGGTGCCCAGCAGGTCGGTCTCGTCGAGGGCCACCTTGTTGCCCATGGCGACCAGCTTGGAGATGCCGATGCGCCGGGATGTCGCCATGTCGAGCAGGCCGCTGGACAGGGCGCCCGACTGGGAGATGACCGCGACCTCGCCGGTGATGGGCAAAGCGCCGATCATCGAGGCGTTCAGGCCCGAGTGGGCGTCGAGCAGGCCGATGGTGTTGGGGCCCACGACCTGGATCCCCGAGACCCGCCCCGCCGAGGCCAGCTCCCGCTCGAAGCGCGCGCCGTCCTCGTCCCGCTCCTTGAAGCCGGCGGAGATCACCACCGCCGCCTCGACCCCCAGCCGCCCCGCGCCGCGCACGGTGGAGGCCACCAGCTTGGCGGGCAGGCAGATCACCAGCAGCTGGGGCACCTCGGGCAGGTCGCCGAGGGAGGCATAGGTCGGCTGACCCAGGATGGCCTCGCCGCTGGGGTTGATGCCGAAGACGGGCCCACCCTCGTAGGCGAGCAGGTTGGCGAAGACCCGGTGGCCGACCTTCGAGGGGTCCCTGGACACACCGATGACGGCCACGCTGCGGGGCTGGAAGAAGGGCTGCAGGCGCATGGGGGCCTCCGGGGTGCGCGGCTTCGCACCCCCAAGCTAGACCCCGATCGGGATCAGTGCGAGACGGGCTGGCTCACAGCCTGAGCGTGCGCACCGTCAGCCCGTGGTTCACCACAACGTCACAGGCGCGCGGGGGGGTTAGATGACGAGGGCGGGAGACGTTCTCGACAGAGTGGACAGTGGATTTGCACAGATTGTGTCAGTCGAAGCTGCACATCCCCTCCAAGCAGCGGCACGCCGGCTCCCGGGGCACCGGACAGGCCAGCTGACAGGTCACCAGCTGCTCGTCCTGGTGCATGCAGTAGAAGACCTCGCCGCAGCAGGAGTAGCCCACCACGCAGTCGTCGTCGGTGACGCACTCATCGCAGCCGCCGGTGTCGCAGAAGTCGCGCTTCTCCCAGGTCCAGGTGCAGGAGCTGAGGGTCAGGGCGAGGGTGAGCAGGGCGAGGGTGCGCATGGTGGGCTCCTGGCAGGGTCTCCAGCCTACCGCACCCGTGTGCGCCGTTCCGGGTGACGTCTCGAAGGCTCGACGACCCTGCGTCGAGCGGTCAGCCTCCGGCCCGTGGGCCCGCCAGAGATGGTGGAGGGGCTGGCTCATGGGACCGGGTGAGGTCTGGCGGGCCGAGGCGCGCCATACGGCCGAGGCTGGCTGCAGCCTCCCGCGTTTGGCGCGGAATACGCGCCCTGTGGCCGAGACTGGCCACAGCCTCCCGCGTTGGGCGCGGAACGCGCGCCGTATGGGCGAGGCTGGCCACAGCCTCCCGC
The DNA here is from genome assembly GCA_964481655.1 of uncultured Enterobacterales bacterium. GTDB lineage: Bacteria > Myxococcota_A > UBA796 > UBA796 > JAFGLY01 > CALDOK01. The sequence continues at coordinate 24,013 of CAYZVO010000144.1, forward strand.
GTTGGGCGCGGGAGGCGCGCCGTACGGCCGAGGTCAGAGGTGAGCCCGGGCGTTTGGCGCGGGAGGCGTGCCGTACGGCCGGGGTCAGGGGTGAGCCCCGACGTTCGGCGCGTGAGGCGCGCCGTATGGGCGGGGTTGTGGGTGAGCCGCCGCGTTTGGCGCGGGAGGCGCGCCGTATGGGCGGGGTTGTGGGTGAGCCGCCGCGTTTGGCGCGGGAGGCGCGCCGTATGGGCGGGGTTGTGGGTGAGCCGCCGCGTTTGGCGCGGGAGG
>CAYZVO010000145.1:0-24225 GCA_964481655.1 uncultured Enterobacterales bacterium
TGGCTCGAGCGGAACCACAGGTGCTCCACCAGGTGGGCCATGCCGGCCATGCCCTCCGGGTCCGCGGCGCCGCCGCTGCCCACCACGGTGCTCACCGAGACCAGGGGCTGGCTGCGGTCGACCTGGAACACCACCCGCAGGCCGGAGTCCAGGCAGTAGTCCATGAACTCCACATCCCCTCCGCTGACCTGCAGCTGCAGGCGCGGTGGCGCGATGGCCTCGGCCGGGGTGGCGAGCGAAAGCAGTGCGAAAAGTCCCACGATCACGAGCATCGCTGATTCCTCCTTGCCCTCTCTACTCTCCGATGGCCCGAAGTGTCACGTCGCGGTGTCAGGCGATAGGACGCCCAGGACCCCGGAGCCCCCCATGTCCCTGCGCCGCACCCTCGCCACCCTGCTGCTGCTGCCCCTGTTCGTGTTCCTCGAGCGCGGAGCCTGGTACGGCTACCGCGCCGTCGGCTTCCTCTTCCAGGTCGGTGGGGAGTACGAGGGCGGGCTGGGGCTGGACGCCGCCGAGGTGGCGGCGGACCGCATGTGGGAGCAGCTGCTCATCCCGATCGTGCTGCTGCTCGCGGGTGCGCTGGGCCTGGCCGTGGGCCCCTGGTCCCTGCTGCTGCTGGGGAGTTTGTTGGCGCTGCCGGCCCTGGTCCTGCTGGGGCTGCCCATGCCGGCCATCGCGGGCGTGGCCATCACCCTGCTCATCGTGGGTCACGCCACCTCCATGTCCGGCGTGATGTCCAGCGCGGCCGCCGCCTTCCGCGGTCGGGCCGAGCACCTGCGCACCGTCGCCATCGCGCTGGTCTATGTGGCCATCAACCTGGGTGGCGTCATGGGGCCGGTCAGCTCCGGCGCCCTGTCGAGACAGTTCGGCTTTCAGGCGACCTTCATTGTGCTCGCGGCGCCCTTGGCGCTGGCCGTGCTCGTGGCGGCGTTGCTGGGTGGGGCCATGCTGTGGACCCGGGCCGAGGTGGCCGCGAAGCCGGAGCCGGCGCCCCCCACCGGGCGGCTGCTGCTCGGTTCGTTCGGGCTGATGGTGTTGGTGGCGGTGCCCTGGCTCTGCTCTCTGCAGAGCTACGAGCTGATCTACACCTCTGTGGACCTCTACGGGCTGCCCTACTTCCTGCAGGACCACTGGTTCGAGATCAACCCGGTGATGTGCGTGGTGACCGGAGTGCTCGTCGCCATCATCGCCGCCGTCATGCACTTGACCCGGCTGCGCCTGCCCACTCTGTTTGCCGTCGCGGTGGGGCTGCTGCTGCTGGCCCTGGCCCAGGTGCTCATCCTCGTGGCGGCCTTGCCGACCTCGCCCTGGCTGGCCATCGCGGGGCTGGCGCTCTCGGCCGTGGCCGAGGCCACGCTCATGGTGTTCCTCACCAGCCGTATGCTCGGCGATCTGCACTGGCGCCTCGTGGCGCTGGTCGGTGCGGTGTGGCTCTCGGTCACCTACGGGCTCAGCTCCCTGCTCGCGTGGCTGGGCAGCACCCTCGAGCTGGCCTGGTGGGCCCAGGCCGTGGGCTGGGCCGGCGTGGGCAGCGGTCTGCTGGTGGCGCTCATCCTGGCCGTCGTGGCCACCGCGGCGCGCAAGCAGCTCTGGACCGCCACCGGCGCTGCATGAGCCGCAGCGTCGCCGTCTTCGACCTCGACGGGACCATCACCGTCGGAGACAGCCACGCCCGGCTGCTGCTGGGGCTGCTGCGAGATCCCGCGGTGGCCCGTCGCACCCGGGTCGAGATCGTAGCGGGCAGCCTGGCCTACCTGACAGGCTCGCTGCCCAACGCCTGGACCAAGGAGGTCGTGGCGCGCGCCTGGCGGGGCCGAGAGCGTGCCGGTCTCGAGGCCAGCATGGAGCGCTTCTGCCAGGCCCACATCCTGCCGGATCTGTCCCGCAGCGTGCTGCAGCGCCTGCGAGAGCACCAGGGTCGGGGAGATCGGGTGCTGCTGCTGTCGGCCTCGCTGACGCTGATGGTGGACCCGGTGGCCCGGGCGCTGGGTGTCGTCGAGAGGCGCGCGGTGGACCTGGCCTTCGACGGGCAGGACAGGGTGCAGCCCGCCCTGGACGGGCCCTGCTACCACGGTCCCGCCAAGGCTCGCTGGCTCGAGGCCTGGGCGAGCGCGCAGGGAGCAGACCTGTCCGATGCCCACGGCTACGGCAACAGCCACGGCGATCGGCACTTCCTGGCCATGGTGGGCCACCCGGTGGCCGTGGGGCCCGATCCGCTGCTGCGTCTCCACGCCCGCCGCCGGGGCTGGGAGATCCTCGCCCATGATGGGAGGGTGACGCCATGAGGGAGACGCTCGTTCTGGGGGTCAGCCTGGGGCCCTCGAGCCGTGATCACGAGGTGATCCTCTGCCTCGAGGGCCAGCCGGTGCGGTTGCGCCGGCGCGGCACCGACGGCAGCCTCGAGCGCGCCCTCGAGCTCTGCCGTGAGCACGACGGCGTCGCGGCCGCCATCGGCATCGGCGGCACCAACATCGAGCTGGATGTGGCCGGGCGCCGGTACCCCATCCGCGATGGCCAGCGCATGGCCGCCGCCGTCACCCGCTCGAAGATCGGAGACGGCAACCGGGTCAAGACGATCCTCGCGCGCGAGGCGGTCGTGGCCTTGGGCGAAGCGGGCATTCCGCTGCGTGGGCGGCCGGCCCTGGTGACCTCAGCGGTGGATCGCTGGAGCCTGGCCCAGGCCCTGGTGGATGCCGGCTGCGAGCTGACCTACGCCGACCTCATGGTGGGCCTGGGTGTGCCGATGCCGCTGCGCTCGCCGCGGGTGGTGAAGGGGCTGGCCCGGCTGGTGCTGCCTGTCCTGCTGCGGCTCCCGACCCGCTTCTTCTACCCCAGCGGTGAAGCCACGCAGGGAGAGCCCTCACCGGCTCTGGCCCGCCAGCTGGCCCGGGTGGAGATCATCGCGGGCGACTTCCTGCAGGTGCAGGCGAACCTGCCCCGGCGGCTCGACGGCAAGGTGATCGTCACCAACACCACCACGGCCGCCGATGTGGCGGACCTGCGCGCGCGCGGCTTGCGGGCCTTGGTGACCTCCACACCGCGGCTGGAGGGGCGCTCCTTCGGCACCAACGTGATGGAGGCCCTGGCCCTGGCCATGGTGGACAAGCCCCGCGGCGAGATCAGCGACGACGACATCGCCGCGGCGCTGCGGTCCATCCCCGTGCGTCCCCATGTGGAGATCTTCACCTGAGGTTCAGGCCTTGTCCCCCGGGTCCGTGCTCAAGCCCATGGTGCCCAGCAGATGCGCCAGGCGGATGGCTTCGTCCTCTGGGATCAGGCGGTGGAAGCTGAAGCGCAGGCTGGGCCAGGGGGCCACCGGCGGGGGGAAGAAGCTGGGCAAGAAGCCCTCATCCACCAAGGTGTTGAAGCATGCCAGCGTCTCCCGCTCGCTCTCCTCGAAGAAGCAGAAGATGGGGTGGATGTAGCGGTCGGGCTCGGGGTAGCTCTGGATGCCGTAGGGCTCGAGGGCGGCGTTGAAGGTGCGGATGACCTTCATCAGCTGCCCCTGCACGGCGTCCTGGTTGGCCCGGTAGTGGCGCAGGTTGATGAGCGCCTGGCCCGCCATGACCGGGGACATGTGGCTGGTGTTGACGTTCTGGCGGCCCAACACGCTGATGGCCTCGGCCAGCCCGCGGTCGGCCACGGTGAACCCACCGAACGCGCCGAAGGCCTTGCCGAAACCGCCGGTGATCACGTCGGGCCGGGCGTCGTAGAGATCGAGACAGCCCCGACCGTTGTCGCCCACCACGGTGATGCCGTGGGTGTCATCGATGATGCTGATGGCGTTGTGGCGCTCGGCGGCGTCGACGATGCGATCGAGGTTGGCGGTGGCGCCCTTGGTGCTGAACACGCCGTCGCTGACCACGCCCGCGGCGTTGTAGTGACCGCGGTGGGTGCGGAGCTGCTGCTCGAGGTGCTCGTAGTCCCGGTGGCGGTAGACCACGATCTTGGCCCCGCTGAGCCGGCAGCCGTCCACGATGGAGCTGTGGTTGTGCTGATCCGAGAAGATGACGTCGCCTTGCTTGAAGAGGGCGAAGACCGTGGAGATCTGGGTGATGTAGCCGCAGGTGCCCAGCACGCAGGACTCGTAGCCCATGAAGTCGGCCACCTCGTCCACCAGCGCCATGTGGGTGCTGTGCATGCCCGCGATCTTGCGCGAGATGCAGGATGAGAGGGGGATGGTCTGGACCAGCTCGACCAGCTGCTCCCGGGTCTCCGGGAAGTGCTCGAGGTCGTTGTAGGAGTTGGTGACCAGGTCGAGCAGGTCGTGCTCGTCGCCCCGCAGATCGCGGACCTTCACCCGGGGGCCCTGCTTGTCCAGCACCACCAGGTCGTAGAAGTTCTCGCCGGCTTTGGCCAGGGCGTCCACGCGCTCGTACAGGGCCTTCGCCGCGTTGGCCACCGAGGCGTTGCGGGCCAGGGTCGGCTCGTGGAAGGAGGCGTAGGTGCGTGCGTAGAGGTTCGCCTCGGGGATATCGCGGATCATGCGACGCCCCATGTGGTTGCGGATGGCGGCGCGCAGACGACGTCCGGTGGGGATGGTGATCACGGGGTGCTCCAGCGGGGGGGGAGGGACCTCTGCGAGGCCGCCGCCCATAGCATGGGCGCGGGCGTGATCTGCGACGATGCGCCATGGATACGAGGTTTTCGCTGGTCGCCTATGATCCCTGGCAGTCCCGCGACGCCCCGGGGATGGTCAGCGCCAGCGTTCCGAGCCCGAGCTCGCGTTCTACGGTGAGGATCACGCGCCGCTGGGTCTCGGCGTCCCGACACAGCAGCTGGGCGCTGCCGTCTCCCTGGCTGCCGATGCCCTTGCCGCCGTGGATCATGGGCTGGAGCCGGCGGTGGGCCAACAGGCGGTGCAGCGCCGGAGCCTCGAGCTCGGTCGGGCAGGCCGGGGCCACCAGCCGGTCGAAGCTCGCCTGGGCCTCCACCATCAGGGCGCCGAGGCGGGCCGCGTCTCCTGACTCGATGGCCTCGATCGCGGAGCTCGTGATGCGCAGGTTCTCGGCTCCCAGCGCGCGCTGCACGTCGCGGGCGATGGCGTCGCGTCGGTCGGGGTAGCAGGCGTTCAGGTCCGCCAGGATGCGCCGGGTGTCTTTGTGGGCCCGCAGATCCACCACCACCAGGTGCAGGTCGGCACCCACCCTGAGGGGCTCGACCTCGAGCGCCTCTCCGTCGAAGCCCATGGCCACCGGCTGGCTGCCGAAGGCGCAGCCCTGGTCCAGCCGACCGCAGCGGGAGGGGGTCGTGGTCTCGCCCAGGAAGGCCAGCTCCATCTCGTCTTCGATGCTCAGCTCCAGGGCGTAGAGCCGCGACAGGGCGCGGGCGGTCAGCACGCAGGCCGCGGCGCTCGAGCTCAGGCCCTTCTTGACCGGCAGATCGGTGCGGTGGTTGTCGATGGAGAGCCCCCCGATCCAGGGGAAGCGCTCCAGCACCCGGTACGCGGTGCCGGCCACGTAGCTGGCGAAGCCTCCGTCCCGGGCTGCGGCCAGCAGGGCGGCGGGCTCCATGGGCAGCTCGAACAGCGCGCTCCGACCGCCGGTCTCGTCGCACGCCCGCAGGCGCAGGGCATCGGGCAGGGGGCTCACCCGCGCGCACAGGCCTTGGTTGGTGCCCACCAGCAGCGCGCGGCCCGGAGCCAGGTCGGGGTTGGCCGTCCGCCAGCCGCCCGCCCAGTCGCTGTGCTCCCCGAAGAGGCACACCCGACCGGGCACGAAGAGCTCGAGGGGAGGGGACATGGAGCCAACGTAGCGTCCCGGGGATGGCACCACCCTGTCGAGGGGCTAGGTTTCCGTGCCCCCTCTCCCGGCCCTTCGGGCCACCCTCTCCCCTCGGGGGAGAGGGAGCGAACGGGCGTGGAGATCCTCTATGCGCAAGCTGCTCATCGGCCTGGCCGTCGCCCTCGCCCTGGTCCTCATCGCCCTGATCGCGGTGCCGCCCCTGTTCGGCGGCCGCATCCTCGACGCCGCCATCGAGGCCGCCAACGAGGACCTGGACGCCACCGTCGCCATCGACGGCGCCAGCATCTCGCTGCTCCGCTCCTTCCCGAACCCCAGCGTGAGCCTCGAGGGCGTCGCCGTCACGGGGCAGGGCGCCTTCGAGGGCCAGACCCTCGCCGCCATCGATCAGCTGCGTCTCACCGTGGGCCTGGCCAGCGCCATCTCCGGGACCCCGGAGCTGCGGGAGCTCGCCCTGGTGCGCCCCCGCTTCGAGCTGGTGGTCAACCCCGACGGCGAGGCCAACTGGGACATCGTGCCCGGAGACGACGAGCCCGCCTCCGACGAGCCCTCCGGGTTCTCCATGGACCTGCGGGACATCCGCGTCGAGGGCATGGACCTGCGCTACGACGACCAGCAGGGCTACCTGCTCGCGGACATCCGGGGCCTGGACCACCGGGGTGACGGCAGCATCAGCGGCGAGACCTACCGCTTCGACAACCGCACCAGCATCGAGGCCCTGACCGTGCGGGACGGCGCCATCACCTGGCTGAAGGACGTGCAGCTCGAGGCCGTGCTCCCCGTGAGCTACGAGGGCGAGACCGGCCGCACCGAGCTGGGGGCGTCCACGGTCAGCCTCAACGATCTCACCGTGGGCTTCGAGGGCTCGGTGGCCCCCGACGGCGAGGACCTGGCCCTGGATCTGAGCTACCGGGCCGTGGACGCCACCTTCCGCTCCATCCTCTCCCTGGTCCCTGGCGTGTACACCAAAGACTTCGCCGACGTGCAGACCACCGGCACCCTGACCCTGGCCGGCACCGTGCGCGGCGTGCTGCCCGCCGAGGGCGACGACCTGCCCGGCTTCGCCATGGAGGCCAGCGTGGCGGACGCCAGCTTCCGCATGCCCGACCTGCCCACGGGCGTGGACGACATCCAGCTCGAGCTGGCCCTGGGACACCCCGGCGGCGATCCCGATCTGGTCACCGTGGACCTCAGCCGCTTCACCATGCGGGTGGCGGACAGCCCCATCACCGGCAGCCTGCGCCTGCGGCAGCCCGTGAGCGACCCCGACGTGAACCTGAAGCTCGTCGGCGGGATGGACCTCGCCAAGCTGCAGCAGGCCCTGCCCCTGGACGGGGTGGAGTACGCCGGGCGGCTCGAGCTGGACATGGTGATCGCGGGCCGCATGTCCCAGTTCGAGAGCGACAGCATGGCGGGGGTGCGGGCCGAGGGTGAGTTCAGCCTCACCGACGCCGTCTACCGTGACGAAGAGCTGCCCGTGCCGGTGCAGGTGGCCCGCTTCGCCGGGTCTCTGTCGCCTCGCAGCACCACCATCCGCGCGCTGTCCATGACCATGGGTGAATCCGACCTGAGCGGCAGCGGGCACCTGGATGACCTGGTGCCCTGGTTCTTCGGCGATGGGACCCTCGGGGGCACGGTCGCCCTGAGCTCTACCCGCTTCGACAGCAACCCCTGGCTCGAGGACGACGGCGACGAGGGTGCCCCGGAGGACCCCGACGCCTCGAGCCTGGTGGCGGTGCCCAGCGACCTGGACCTGCTCGTCGAGGCCGACTTCGACAGCGTGCTGTACGAGCAGCTCGAGCTCACCGACCTGGTGGGCACCCTGCGCCTCCGCGACGGCGCGGCCCGCATCGAGGAGCTGGACTTCGGCATGCTCGGCGGGCGCGTGGGGATGAGCGGGGCCTATGTGGCTCCCACCGACCAGCAGGCCGATGTGGAGCTGCAGGTGGACATGGTGGACTTCGAGGTGGGCCGTGTGGCCTCGGCCTTCGAGACCCTGCGCCTCATCGCCCCGGTGGCCGAGCGCGCCACCGGCCGCTTCAGCACCGACTTCACCCTCGCGACCACCCTGGGGGCCGACCTCACCCCCGATCTGCCGACCCTCATCTCCGCGGGCCTGCTCTCCAGCCGCTCCCTCGCTGTGCAGCCGGCCTTCATGGAGCGGGTGGGCAGCAAGCTGGGCAACGACGAGTACGCCAGCATCGACCTCGAGCGGGGCCAGCTCGGCTTCCGCATCGACAACGGGCGCGCCCAGCTCCAGCCCACCGACGTCTCCGTGGGCGGCGCGAAGGGCAGCCTGAGCGGCAGCACGGGCGTGCTGGACAAGAGCCTGGATCTGGTGCTCGACCTGAAGGTGCCCACCCGAGGCATCGAGGCCTCCGGGCTGCTCGAGCAGCTGGGCGCAGCCAAGGGGGGCAAGGTGGACCTGCAGGTGAAGATCGGCGGCAGCTTCGACAACCCCACGGTCGCCATCGGCGCTCCGGGGCTCGCCGACGTGGTGCGGGACACGGTCACCGAGGAGGTGAAGGAGCGGGTCGAAGACGCCACCAGCGCCCTCATCGACGAAGCCCGCGCCGCCGGCGACGCCCTCATCGCCGAGGCCGAGCTGCGGAAGGAGCAGTTGGTCGCCGCCGCCGAGGCCGCGGGCGAGCAGTTGAAGGACGAGGCCAAGCGCCAGGCCGAGAACCTGGTGTCCAAGGCCGAGGGCAAGCCCCTGGCCGAGGCCGCCGCCAAGGAGGCCGGCAAGCAGCTGAAGAAGGAGGCCCGCCAGGCCGCCAAGGCGCTGGTGAACGAGGCCGAGGAGAAGGGCGACGCCCTGATCGAGGCCGCCGAGGGCAAGAAGGATGAGCTCATCGCCGCGGCGGAGGCCCGATGAACGCCCTGCGCCTGATCACCCTGCTGGCCCTGGCCGGCTGCACCCCCGAACCCGGCGACAGCGCCCCGGACAGCGCCACGCCCCAGGACAGCGACCCGCCGGTCGCCGACTGCGATCCCGACGGCGTCGAGCTCGACCTCGGGGCCCTGCAGGGCGCCCTGACCTGGATGCAGGAGAACCCGAACTACATCGACAGCCTGCAGGTCCACCACTGCGGGGAGCGTGTGCTCGAGCACTACGCCAACGGCTACGACGCCGACACCCTCCACGAGCTGCAGTCGGCCACCAAGACCTACAGCGCCGTGCTGGTGGGCATCGCCATGGATCAGGGCCTCATCGAGGGCGTGGACCAGCCCATCGCCGATCTGCTGCCCGCCCACGCCGATCTGCTCGAGGGCGACAAGGCCGACATCACCCTCGAGCACCTGCTCACCATGACCTCCGGGCTGGCCTGGCAGGACTTCGGCCTCGGCAACTCCTTCGATCGCATCGCCGCGGCCGACGACTCCGTCGCGTTCGTGCTCGGCGAGCCCCTCGAGAGCACGCCGGGCGAGGTCTTCCACTACAACACCGGCAGCTCCCACCTGCTCTCGGCCATCGTGCAGCAGGTCTCCGGGATGGGCGCCGTGGACTACGCCACCGAGCATCTGTTCGGCCCCCTCGGTGTCGGCGAGGTGGTCTGGCCGGCCCTGTCCGACGGCGTCAACCAGGGCGGCTGGGGCATGTACATGCTGCCCGGTGACTTCGCGAAGCTGGGCCAGATGTTGCTGGACGAGGGCCACTGGGCCGGCGAACCGGTGCTGTCCCAGGGCTTCGTCGATGCCGCCACCGCGCCTCAGGTCGAGACCGACTACGGCGGCTGGTACGGCTACCAGACCTGGATCGAGACCAACATGTTCGCCATCGACGACATCGCGGCGGCCCGGGGCTACGGCGGTCAGGACTGCTTCGTGCTCGAGGACCTGGACATGGTGGTCACCTTCACCGGCGACATCCGCTACCCCGGTGAGATGGCCCAGGACGTGGTCACGCTGATGAACGAGCACATCATGCCGGCCCACATCCGCGGAGGCTCAGCGCGCTGACACGGGGCGTCGCGGCTGGTATCATCCGCGGACTGCGAGCGTCCCTTTCCGCCCCGGAGCCCCCATGCGCAAGCCCCTCATCATCGCCGGCCTCGGCCTCGCCGGCCTGCTCTCCGTCAGCGCCTCGGCCGCCCCGTTCCTGATCATCGACGGCTGGGGGCTACCGGTGCACAAGGAGTACCAGGTCGCCCGCTGCCCAGGGGGCACCGGCGAAGGCAAGCTGGTCAAGAGCTGGACCAACGGCAACAAGATGCTCAAGGGCTACTGCTCCGACGGCATCGCGGTGGACAACTGGGTCATCTGGCACGAGAACGGCCAGAAGCAGTGGCAGGTGGAGTTCGACGCCGGCAAGCCCGACGGCAAGTGGAAGGCCTGGTACGACAACGGCGAACTGCAGGCCTACGGCTGGTTCGACCAGGGCATGAAGGTCGACAGCTGGGACTTCTACTACAGCAACGGCCAGCACCGGGAAGAGGGCGACTACATCGCCGACAAGCCGGTGGGCTGCTGGAAGGCCTGGCACGACAACGGCGTGCGTTCGGCCAAGGGCGCCTATGTCGACGGCGAGAAGGTCGGCCGCTGGTTCTACTGGGACAAGCAGGGCAAGCGCCGCAAGGAAGTCTACGGCGGCAGCTACGACCAGGGCCGCTGCTGGTGGCCGCTGATCTAGCCCCCGCCTCTGGCCGCCAGGAACTGCAGGATCGGCTCCACCAGCACCGCGATGGTGATGGTGAGGGGGGCCATGCCGATGGCGGTGCCGATCAGGTTGTCGCGGAAGCGCACACCGGCCATGGCCATGGCCGTGTTCAGGGGGGGGCTGACCCACAGGAACAGGCGCAGCAGCGCGATGCTGCGCACGGGCTGGTCGTGCAGGCGGGCCAGGGCCCGCTTCAGCAGGGGGCGCTCGACATCCAGCAGCAGCTCACCGCCCACCCGGCGGAGGACCGACACCATGATGGTGCTGGACAGCGACAGCCCCAGCAGGGCGAGGGGGGCGCCCAGCCAGGGACCGAAGATCACCACGCCGGCCAGCGCGAAGATCATGCCTGGTGCCCACAGCAGGACACCTCCACAGAAGATGCCCAGGTAGGCCAGCACGCCCCAGACTCCGGCGGCCTCCACCGTGGCGCGGATCCAGTCCAGGTCCACCGCGTCGAGCAGCCCGGTGGCCGAGCCGACCGCATACAGCCCGCCCAGGACGAGGACGAGCAGGGCGAGGCGGAGGAGCTTGCGGGGTCGCTTGGGGGTCAAAGGGGTCTTTCGCGGGTCAGGGAATGTAGACGTTGGTAACTTGGGCTGGTACATCGGGCGTGAACGAGACTCCCAGAGGAGTTCCCATGCCGCACCGTCTCCCCCTCCACGTCCAGGCACGGCGCCTGCCGCTTATCGCGTCCGACCCCATCATCCAGCCCTTCCACGACCTGGTGGCCCGCAGCTCACTGCTGAGGGAGCTGGATCGGCGCGCCGCCAGCATAGGCGTCCGTCGTCGCAGCCGCCTGCCCGCGCGCTTCATGCGCGTCTCCCCCATCCTGGACTGACCCGCTCCCTATTCCAGATACACCCGCACGTTCTTCAGGGTGTAGATGGGCACGAAGGGGAAGAGCACCGGGACCGATCCGACGTAGCGCTGGAACTCCTCGTGGGCGCCGTAGCGCTCGAGCTGGCCGGCCTCGAGGCGCTTGGTGCTGCCCATCATGATCAGCTGGATGCAGATCAGGCCCACCAGCGCGCCCACCCAGTGCAGCCAGTGGTCGTAGGCGGACAGCCCGGCCACGAAGCTGCCGATCCAGAAGATCATCTCGCCCAGGTAGTTGGGGCAGCGCACGGTGCGGTACAGGCCCACGTCGCACCAGCGCTTGGGGTTCTTCGACTTGTACGCGGACTTCTGATGGTCGGCCAGGGTCTCGAGGAGCAGTCCGCCGGCGGCGATGGCGATGCCGATGAGCTGAGTGATCAGCAGGCCGCTGGGGGGGGTGACGCGGGCTTCGCTGAGGATCAGCAGGAACGGCGCGGTCATCAGCACGTACAGCAGCGCCACCGAGACCCAGATCAAGGGCTTGATGTGGGCCTTGACGCCGGCGCCGCGCTGCTTGTTGTCCTCGTTGGTCGCGGCGTAGGACGCCGACATCTCGCGCCGCACCAGGTAGCTGCCCAGGCGCACGCCGTAGACCAGCAGCAGCAGGCCGTGGATGGCCGACCATGGGGTGAGCGCGTCCCGGAAGAGCACGGCCGACAGCAGGGCGATGGCCGAGACTGAGCCGGCGTAGCCCAGGCTGACGAACCACACGACCCGGAAGAAGCCCAGGGCCGAGATGAGCAGGGCCAGGCCCAGCATCCAGGCGAAGGCGGGATCGATGGCGGCCACGGTGCTCTGCCACAGGGCTTGGAAGTCCATGGGATCCCTCCGGGTGTGGAGGGAAACCTACCGCCCGTTCAGCGGCCCGCAAGGGCCGACGGTCCGCGCCAGGGCGCTGCTACCAGGATTCCCGTGGTGCGATGAGGTGGATGCGCGAGATCACACCATCGGCACTCTCGAAGCCGATCCCCAGCTCCGGGTGCCAGTTGGTCTCCTGCCAGGGCGAGGCCATGCCGGCCCCCAGGGTCTGGGGCGCGCTCAGCTGGTCGTCGCCGAGGGCCAGCCCGTCGACGGTGGCGCCGGCGTAGGGGGCGTACGCGAGCAGCGTGGCCACGGTGAGGCCGTCGCTGCTCGTACCCGACACGCCCTGGTCGCCGTAGTCGAAGCGCTGGCCGGCGCTGCCCAGGTCCACCCAGCTCGGCTCGCCGTGGGTCTCGGCCATGGCCTCGAGCTCGTCGCCGATGCGCAGGGCGCCGTCGGCCAACTCCAGGCCGCAGCCGGCGGTGATGTCGGCGTCCAATTCGCAGGGGCGTTCCTTGTTGCAGCCGATCGAGACAGCGACCGCCACGACGACGGTGAGGATGCGGGGGCTCATTCGGCACCTCCAGCGTGCAGGGCGACGGGGGTGGGCAGGGCGTCTCCGATCAGGGCCCCGGTCTCGGCGTCGTGCAGGGTGGCGACCCAGGCGGCGGTCTCGGGCATGTCCGTGGTGCCGCGGGTGGGCTCGGCGATGGTGGCGAAGATCACGGCGTCGGCGGGCATGCTGACCCGCCAGGCGTCGCCGCTGGGCTCCAGCTCCGGGATGTCGATGGGGCCGACCCAGGGGATGAGCAGCTCATCGTCGATGAGGATGAACAGCCTCAGCTCCAGCTCCCGGGGCTCGCCGGGGTTGTACAGCACCAGGTTCGAGCTCATCACGTGGTCGGCCTGATCGTAGCGCAGCATCGGGGTGGTGATGACGGCGCGGGGCGTGGGCGCAGCCACGGGGCCCTCGGCGGGCGGGTCCCAGCCCACCACGCCGTACTCGCTCTCGTCTTCGCCATCGACGATGGTCTCCTCGATGGCGTCCGGATCGGTGGTGCCCCACCAGTTGTGGGGCATCGCCGGGCTGTGGACCCACGCGGGGTAGGCGTCGAGCTCCTCGTTGGTCCAGAGCATGTCGGCGGGCTCGTCGCTGCGGAAGTTGTCGTGCAGGTCGTTCCACATGAAGCCGCGGATCCATGCGGCGCCGAAGCCCCCTGCGCCGATGGCCACGGCGAGGTTGTCGGTGATGACGTTGTCCACCACCCAGGGCGCGGCGTGGGGCTTGCAGTCCACGCAGACGTGCACGCCGCCGCCGTCGAACACCGACTCGTTGCCGATCACGGTGTTGTCGAAGAAGGCCCCGGCGGAGGAGTAGAGGCTCACCGCGCCCCCCTCGCCGTCGACCTCGTTGCCCTCGAAGTGGTTGCCCAGGATCGGCCCCTGGGAGTTCTGCAGGCACACCGCGCCCCCGTAGACGGAGACGTTGTCGTAGAAGGTGTTGGCGATGATGACCGGATCGGCCAGCAGGACCTCGATGGCCCCGCCGTAGCCCCAGCCGCCCACGAGGTTGCGCTCGAAGAGGTTGCCGTCGATCAGGGCCCGGGAGCCGTCGAGGACCCGGATGGCGGCGCCGCCCTGGCTGTCGGAGCCTTCGGGCTCGTAGCCGTTGTCCGCGAAGCTGCAGCCACGGATCAGCGGGGAGCTGCCCTCGATGAGCACCGCCCGCGCACCGTAGCGCAGCTCGCAGCCCACCAGGGCCGAGCCGCCGACCAGGCTGTTCACGTCTTCGTAGCTTGCGCTGTCGGCGGTCGCGGTGAAGTGGATGCCGGCCCAGCTGCCCTCGCCGTCGGCGTCGCCGCTGCGGGTGAAGACGACGGGTGCGCCGTCGCTCACGGCCCACAATGCGCCCTCGACGACGATGCCGGCGCCATCGGCCAGCTCGACGGTCACGCCGGGCTCGATGGTCAGGGTGGCGCCGTCTGCGACGGTGACGGTCTCGGCGACCAGCCAGGGGCTCTCAGCGGCTGCCCAGGTGGCGTCTTGATCGATGCTGGTGGGCGCGTCGGCGGCCAAGGCCGGGGCGCCCAGCGTGATCGCGGCTGCGACAAACAGGTTCATGGGGACCTCCATCCTTGCCCTATCCCGCTGGATGGAGGGGCAGGATCAGAAGGAGGCCAGCACGTCTCCGATGCTCGTGAAGGTGTCGGCCAGGCTGTCGCCGATGCCCATCACCCCGGAAATGATGGCGATGCTGATCACGGCGGCGATGAGCACATACTCGGTGTGGCTGGAGCCTCTGCGTGAAGACATGGGCGCTCCTGGGTGGAAGCGACGGCGTGTCGCGCGTACTCAGCCCATCGACCGGAAGTCCCTCGGCTTTAGAAGACGGCCAAGACTTCCGAGATGGCGGTCAGGATGTCCGAGAGGCTCCCGCCGATGGCCATGACCGCGACGATGACCGAGATGGACACCACAGCGGCGATGAGGACGTACTCCGTGTGGGTCGAGCCACGTCGGCTGGGCGCCCAGGTGGGGCGCCGCACTGCTGGGGTCGGGTTGGCCTTCATCACCTGGAGGATACCGTGGAGATCCTTCCCGCTTCAAGTTGCGAATTGCGAGAACCGGCGGCCGACGCTTGCGGTGCGGCGGTGGTTGGGACAGTATCTTCGGTGATGAGTGGATTCGACCAGCCAGGAGGGCAGCGCCGCGCGAGGCGCTCGCTGCTGTTCCGCAGCCGTCCCGACGCGCTGCAGGTGGACGAGTGGGTCCCGAACATCACGCTGCCGCCTCCCCCCGACACCCCGCTGCTCGAAGAAGACCCGGACGAGCAGAAGCTCGATGAGCACGGCCTCCCAGAGTTCGAGGACGAACCCGAGGAGGACCCGGAGGAGCGCGCTGGCCCGGCGCGGATCTTCGTCGGGGTGGGCATGCGAGGCGCCCCAGCGGCGCTGCCGGCCGAAGAGGACGACGAGGACGACGACGAGTACCTGGTGGCCGAGGACGACTTCTTCGTGGCCGAGTTGCGCCTCCCGCGCCCCGAAGACAGCCTCCCCTTCAGGGTGGGCCCCCCGTCCGAGGACGACGACGAGGCCGAGTCCGACTACCTGCTCGATGCCGCCGAGGCGTCGGATCCATCCCTGGCCATGGGGGATCTCGACCGGCCGTTCTCCATCTCCCTCGAGGCGCCCGATCCGGTGCACCTGGGCGCGTTCCAGTCCGACGACGCGGACACCGACAGCCTGGACGAAGACGACCTGCTGGCCGGCTTCGAGGATCTGCTCGGCGAGGACGACGACGACGAGGTCTCATCGAGCAACCTCGACGAGCTGGTGAGCTCGGGCCTCCCGCCCCTGGCCCTCCAGCCCTCCCCGGCCCGCCGACCGCTGCATGTGGCCAGCGCCGAGAAGCCGGAGCCTCCGCCGCCCCCGCCCCCGCCGGTGACCGAGCCGGACGCTGACGATCTCGTGCCCGCTCAGCCCCCTGCCCGTCCGGAGACCTGGGCCCGGCCCGGCCAGGCCCCCAGGGATCAGGCCGACGACCCCGAGTGGGCCGAGGAGCCTCCCCCCGCCGCCGACCCGTCGGCCCGGCCCCGCCAGGTGATCCGGTCCCGCCCGTTCTGGACACCCTCCCGCCCCAAGAAAGAAACGGAGCCCCAGGTCGCCCCGCGTTTCCAGACCCGCGAAGCCGATCTGCGTCCCACGGTGGCCGAGCGCCTCTTCAACCGAGGCACCGTCTTCATCCTCTGCGCTCTGCTGGTCATCGCCGCGGCGCTGTATGTGCTGCTGACCGGGACCTGATCCCGCGGGCTAGTCTTCGGACTCTTCCACCGTGAGCGTCTCTTCGGCGTCGGTGGAGGCCTCGGAGGCCCGCGCGCGGAGCTCGATGCCCTCTTCACCAGACAAGGGGTAGGCGTCGTCCTGGGCGCTCTCCCGGTCCAGATCGCTCTGGGTGTCGAAGGCCTCGGTGTAGGCGCGTCCGTGGTCGTACTGCTTCAGGGGGCCGCTGCAGGCGCAGAGCGCGGCGAGGAGGAGGGCGTACTTCATGGCTCGTTCACTCCGGGGGAGGCGGTGTCGAGGCGCTCGAGGGCGGTGATGGTCGCGGCGTGGCCAGGGTCGAGCTCCAGGACCTGACGGTACCAGCCTTTGGCGGCCTCGGGGTCACCCCGCCGCTCGGCGGCGAGGCCCATGTTGGCCAGGGCGGCCGGGCGGGGATTCACGGCGGAGAACACCTCGAGCGCCTGGGTCTCGTCGCCGCTGGCGGCGAGGGCGAAGCCCAGGTTGTTTCTGGCGCGCGCGTCGTTGGGGCGCAGGGCCAGGGCCGCGCGGAGCTGCTCGATGGCGGGCTCCGGCCGCCCCGCGGTGAGGTGCAGGAAGCCCAGGTTGTTCAGGGCGTCGAAGTGGGTGGCGTCCAGCTTCACGGCGCGCTCGAAGGCGGCCTGTGCGTCGTCGCTGCGCTGCTGATCGAAGTACACCAGCCCCAGCAAGGCGTGGAAGTCGGCGTCCCGCGGGGAGCGCTCCTGCCAGGGCTCGAGGATCGCCGCGGCCTCGCCTGGCATCCCCAGGGCCAGGGTGGCGCGCGCCTGGAGCACGTCCACCGCGAGGTCGGGCTGTGAGACCTCCTGGCGCATGGTGGAGAGCAGCGCGAGGGCCTCCCGGGGCTGGTTCAGCTCGATGAGGCTCTCGGCGAGGGCGATCTGGGTGTCGTAGCGGCCCTTGGTGGTGGACCAGCGCGGTGGGTCCTCCGCGGCGGCGGCGGTGGACTTGCCAGCGCGGTTCGCGCAGCCCCAGGACAGCAGCAGGGCCGCGAGCACCCATGTGGACCGGGTCATGGCGCCACCAGCGACGGCAGGACA
The DNA here is from genome assembly GCA_964481655.1 of uncultured Enterobacterales bacterium. Taxonomy (GTDB): domain Bacteria; phylum Myxococcota_A; class UBA796; order UBA796; family JAFGLY01; genus CALDOK01. The sequence goes on from CAYZVO010000145.1 coordinate 16,934, forward strand.
TCCACGATGATGTTGACGATGGCGGGCCCGAGGATGACCACGAACAGCGCGGGCAGCAGGAACAGCACCATCGCGACGGTGAGCTTGGGGGAGATGGCCGCGGCCTTCTCTTCGGCGGAGAGCATGCGCCGGGTGCGGGTGGTGGAGGCGTAGACCCGCAGCGCCTGGGCTACAGGCGTGCCCAGGCGATCGGCCTGGATCAGGACGTTCACCAGGGAGCCCAGCTCCGGCACGCCGGTGCGCTGCTCCAGGCGCCGCAGTGCTTCCTGGCGGGACATGCCCGCGGCGACCTCGACGGTCACCAGCTGCAGCTCGTGGGACAGCTCCGGGGCGGCCTCTGAGAGGTTCTCGGCCACTCGATCGAAGGCGCTGTCCAGCGCCAGGCCGGCCTCGGTGCAGGAGACCAGCAGGTCGAGCCCGTCTGGCACGGCGCGGCTGATGTTCTGGCGCCGTCTTTGGGCCTGCTGGGTGACCACGATCCAGGGCAGGTAGTAGCCGGTGGCGGCCGATCCCAGCAGCGCCAGGGACAGGATCGCCAGCTGGGCCTGGGGCAGCATCAGGCCCACGAACAGCGGCAGGCTCAGGGCCAGCAGCACCCGGGCCATGAGGTAGACCTCGAGGGCGTTGGGGCTGCGGAAGCCCGCCTGGAGCATGCTCTGCCGGAGCAGGGAGATCTCCTCGGGCTTGCTCGGCTCGGCCAGGGCGACCACCCGCCGCAGCAAGGTCGGGACCTCCTGCTTGCGCCGGAGGATGGGGTCGGAGGGGCCGGCCTTGGGGCGGATCTTCTCGGCTGCGGCCGCGGTGCTCCGCAGGCGGTCCTTGGGCGTGGCGTAGGGGTTGGCGAGGAACCAGGCGCCCACACCGATGCCCGCGAACGCGACGCCCGCCAGCACTGCAGCGATGATGACGATCGGGTCCACTCAGGTCTCCACGTCCGACAGGGCCTTCATCACCAGGATGCCCACGGCGTAGCTGCAGATGGCGTAGCCCAGCAGCAGGTTGCCCAGGGAGTCCTGGACCAGCGGGAGCAGGTAGGTGGGGCGCACGGCCACGATGAGCAGTGAGACGCCGAAGGGCAGGCTGCCGAGGATGTAGGACGACAGGCGCGCCTCGGAGGTGAGGGCTCGGATCTTGGCCTTGAGGGTGAAGCGCGCGCGGATGGTGTGGGCGATGTTCGCCACGGTCTCGATGAGGTTGCCGCCGGTCTCGCGCTGCAGCAGCACGGAGGCGGAGAAGATGCGCAGATCGAAGTTGCGGGGGTTGCGCCGCACGAGGTTCTCGATGCAGGCGCGGAACTCCCGGCCCAGGTTGTGCTCTTCGTAGACCCGGCCGAACTCCTGGGCCAGGGGCACGGGGGACTCCATGGCCACCACCCGCAGCGCCTCGCTCAAGCCGTAGCCGGCCTGCAGGGAGCGGGCGATGAGGTCCAGGGCGTCGGGCAGCTGCTCGCTGATCATCAGCGAGCGCTTCTCGGCCTTGCGGGCCAGCAGCACCAGGGGGATGAAGCCCAGGACCACGCCGGTGGCCGCCAGCCCGCTCTTGAGCAGCGGGATGAGGGCCGCCATGCCCAGCGCGGCGAGGACCATCGATCGGATCAGCAGGTTCCGGACGGTGGTGGGGCGCCCGGCCTGGAGGTTGACGCTCTGGAGCCAGGCCCCGGCGGAGCCCAGCTGGCGGGAGAACGGATCCCGCGAGTCCTGACGGAGCAGCTTGGACTGCTCCTCGCCGTCGGCGGCGACCACGCCGAGGCGCCGGGCCAGATCCTTCTCGCGCTCCACCTGGCGGATGCGCCACGCCCAGTAGATGCCCTGGAAGAACAGCAGCACCGCCACGAAGACGAAGGAGAGCACGAAGATCAGCGACAGCCGTGTCAAGGCTCGACCTCCATGCGGAAGCGGAACAGCTCGGAGGGCAGATCGACGCCGTATGCCCGCACGCGGTCCGAGAAGCGGGGGCGCGTGCCGGTGGCGTAGAAGGTGCCCAGCACGTTGCCCTGGGGGTCCACGCCCCGCTGATCGAAGCGGAAGATGTCCTGCATGCTGACGACCTCGCCCTCCATCCCGGTCACCTCGCTGACGGTGATGAGGCGACGCTTTCCGTCGATGAGGCGGTCCAGCTGGATGATGACGTCCAGCGCGCGGGCGATGGTGAGCCGGATGCTCTTGTCGGTCATGTTGGGCATGCCCATGCTGACCATGGACTCGAGGCGGCCGATGGCGTCCCGCGCGCCGTTGGCGTGGATGGTCGAGATGGAGCCCTCGTGGCCGGTGTTCATGGCCTGGAGCATGTCCATGGCTTCCTCGCCACGCACCTCGCCCAGGACGATGCGGTCGGGTCGCATACGCAGGGCGTTGCGGACCAGATCCCGCTGGCCGACCTCGCCCCGGCCCTCGAGGTTGGGCGGGCGGGTCTCGAGGCGCACCACGTGCTCCTGCTGCATCTGCAGCTCGGCGGAGTCCTCGATGGTGACGATGCGCTCGTCTTCCGGGATGAAGCTGGACAGCACGTTGAGCAGCGTGGTCTTTCCGGAGCCGGTGCCGCCGCTGACCAGCACGTTGAGCTTGGCGTGCACGCAGCCGCGCAGCACGTCCATGATCTCCCGCGGCACAGAGCCGAAGGCGATGAGGTTGGCCGCGGTGATGGGCACGGTGCCGAAGCGTCGGATGGACATGGAGGGGCCATCGAGCGCCAGGGGCGGGATGATGGCGTTGACGCGCGAGCCGTCGGCGAGGCGGGCGTCGACCATGGGGTTGGTCTCGTCGATGCGACGGCCGACGGATGAGACGATGCGGTCGATGATCTGCAGCAGGTGGGCGTCGTTGCGGAAGCGCAGGCTGACACGCTCGAGCTTGCCCCGGCGCTCCACCCAGACCTTGTCGTAGCCGTTGATGAGGATGTCGCTGACCTCTGGGTCCTTGAGCAGAGGCTCGAGGGGGCCGTAGCCCAGCACCTCGTTGAGGATCTCCTGGACCAGCCACTCGCGCTCCATGCGCGACATGGGCAGGGCCCGGGCCTCGACCTTCTCGAGCAGGATGCTCCGCAGGCGGCCCTCGAGCTCGGGGCGGTCGATCTTGCTGACCTGCTCGAAGTCCAGGGACTCGATCAGCTCGGAGTGCAGGTCGCGCTTGGCCTGGTCGAAGTCACCGAGGCCGGAGGGGTCGTCCCGGTGGCGCTGCTGGGCTCCCCGGACGCGTTCGATGAGGCGGGTGTTGGTGGCCATCGTGTGCCTCCGGTGGGGGCCGGTCGTTAGCGGAAGAAGCCGCGCTTGGCCGCCGGCTCGGGGACGGGCGCGTCGTGCCCGAGGTGGGCCGCCAGGCTCCGGACTTCCTTCGAGATGGACGCCCGCTTGCTGACGTCGTCGAAGAGCCGGCCGTAGTTGACGCTGTGGTACAGGGTCTTGGGGTCCTCGCTCAGGGTCGCGAAGATGGACATGCCCAGGTTGGACTCGATGTCCCGCTTGGACACCGGCGCGGACCGGGACCAGCGGTTGACAACCAGCCGGATCTTGTCGCGCTCGACGCCGAGGCGATCGAACAGGCGCAGGCGGCGCCAGGCGTTGCGCAGGGCCGGGACCTCGGGGGTGGTGATCAGCAGCACCTCGTCGGCGGTGACGATGGCGGTCAGGGCTTGTTCGTCGGCGCAGGTGCCGCAGTCCAGCAGGACGCAGGGGAAGCTGCGCGCGGCCACGTGGAGCACCCGCAGCACGGCGTCCACCGGCGGCGGCTCGTAGGTCTGGGCGTCCTCGGGCTGGGGGAGGACCAGCGCCTGGGAGGCGTGCATGACGGTGCAGGCCTCGAGCACCCGGTCGTCCAGTCGCCCGAGGTTGCGGAGCAGCTCGGCCATGCCTTCGGACGGCTTGAGGTCCAGCAGCACCGCCAGATCGCCCATGCCGTAGACCATGTCGATGGCCAGGACGCGGTTGTCCGAGGCCAGGTGGGCGGCCAGGTTCACCGCGATGCTGGTGACGCCGACGCCGCCCTTCGAGCCGCACAGGGCCGTGACCCGGCCCCGCTGCTCTTCGAGGGCCTCGGACTCTCGGGTGACCTTCTGCACCGTGCGGCGCAGGATGTCGAGATCGTCGGGGATGACCACGTACTCGCGGTACCCGGCCCGCATGGCGGTGCGGATCCGCTCGGGGTCGCCCTTGGAGGACAGGGCCACGAGCAGCACGCCGGGCAGCATGTCGAGCAACACCGGGCCCAGGTCGATGGCCTTGTCGATGTTGCGGTCGAAGTCCATCATGACCACCCGGGGACGCTCGACCCAGGCCACGGCTTCGGCCTCGCGGTAGGGCACGGCCTCGGGGGGCGTCACCTGGGCCAGGGCGCCCAGCCCGTCGGCGACGATCTTGGTGGTCTCGGCGCTGGAGCCGACCATCATGACTGCGACGGCGACGCCTCCGGCGTGGCTGTCATCGGACATCAGCGGACCCATCTCAGCGCTCCATACCGACCGGCCCGGTGGACTCCATGGTCCGGGAGCCTGGCACGTGGTCCAGCCCGAGCAGGAACAGCTCGAAGTCGTTGGGGTTGTTGTCCTCGCTGCGCGCGGGGGAGATGGGGACCTCGTCGGGGTTCATCGGCCGCACCAGCTTGGGGGTCACGAAGATCATGATCTCCGTCTCTTCGGTCTCGTGCTTGGTGTAGCGGAACAGGGCGCCGAGGATGGGGATGCGACCGAGCACGGGGATCTCGGCCCGGCGGTGGCGCACCGACTCGGACAGCAGGCCGGCCATCGCGAAGGTGGTGCCGGTCTTCATGCGCAGGTGGGAGGAGCCCTTGCGGGTCAGGAAGCCGGGGATGGCCAGGCCGCCCAGGGACACCGACACGGTGGTGTCGATCTCGCTCACCTCGGTGTAGACCCGCAGATCGATGACATCGCCGGCCAGCACGGTGGGCACGAAGTTCAGCTTGATGCCGTACTCCTTGAACTCCACCAGCACGCGGTCGTAGGTGGTGATGGCGATGGGCACCTCGCCGCCAGCCAGGAACTCGGCCTGCTGGCCGGACATGGCGACCAGGGTGGGCTCGGCGAGGATCTTGGAGAGGTTGGACTCCTCGAGGGCGCCCAGCAGCGCCGCCAGGGACCAGTCCTGCAGGGCCACGGCGCCCAGCACCTGGAAGGCGGCCGCGGTGGGCATGGGCCAGGTGGCCTCGACACCATCGGGGCCGATGAAGTTGACGTCCTCGCCGCGGTTGGGGCCGTACCAGCCGCCCGAGGCGTCGGGGCCGCTGAAGAAGGCGTTGATGCCGAGCTCCCGGAGCCCGGTGCGGCTGATCTCCACGAAGGTGACCTCGAGCTGCACCTGGTGGTCACCGCGGACGCTCATCAGGTTCACGAACTCGGGGTCGTAGATGCGGGCCAGCGCGGAGAGGCGCTCGAGGGTCTCGAGGTCGGCCACAGCGCCGTCCAGCACCAGGCGTCCGCCCATGGGGTAGACCCGGGGCGGCTCGGAGTCGCCGGTGACGACCTCGATGCGCCGGAGCATCTCGCTCAGGTCCTGGCTGACGCTGACCTGGTACTCCACCGGCTGGGTGGGGTTGTCCCGGTACCAGACCCACAGGTCGGTGGTGCCGACCATGACGCCGCGGACCTGGAACTGCTCTTCCTCGAGCAGCTTGACCTCGGCCACGGACGGGTCCGACAGCAGCAGGCGCGCGATGGGCCGGGTGGCCCTCCACACGATGGACTGGCCCGACTGGACGTCGATCCAGTGCGCGCCACCGCCCGCGGCGGGCGGGTTGGACCAGGGGTCATCGTCCTGGGCCCAGGCGTCGGGGGACAAGAGCGCCAGCAGCACAGCGAGCAGCATCAGGGGGGCGCATCGGGGCATGGGGTCTCCGCGGCGTGCGTGGGTCGGTGCGGGCTATCGGTCGGTGCGGACGGTGATGCTCTTGGAGCCGTCGCTGTCGAACTGGACCTCCTGGACCTGGTCGCCGGTGATGACCTCGGAGACGGGCCCGGAGGGCTTGGTGGGGGCGGCCACGACGGTCTTGCCGCGGGGCTTGACGTCCTTGGCCTCGAGCCCCACCAGGGTGGACGCGGCCACGCCCTGGGTGTCCTGCTCGGTGATGTCGATGTCGTTGCGGAGCACCAGGTGGATGTCGCCGCGGGTGGCCGACAGGGCGAGCTCCTGGGACTCCTCGAGGGTGAGCTCGAGGGTGACCGTGGGCTTGTCGCGGACCGATGAGCGCTTCTTGATGGGCTGGGCGGCGTCGTCGCCCGACTCGAGCTTCTTGCCCACGGCGAGCACCTTGACGCCCTGCAGGAAGGCCTTCGAGACCCACTTGCGGTCGTCTTCGGTGTCGTCGGGCCGAATGGTGACGATGACGTCGACGTAGTTGCCCGGCTGGATGAAGCCGGCGACGCCGGTCTCGGCGTCCACAGCCACGGACATGGCTCGGCTCCCGGGGCTCACCAGGGCGTTGAGGCCGATGCCCGCGTCGGCCAGGGCCAGGCGCTCTTCGCGGACCAGCTCGTTTGGCAGGATCCGCTCGCGGGGCACGCGCCCGACGATGTCGGGGGCCGTGTGGAAGACACCGTGCTTGGGGACCATCTCACCGGCCAGGGCGCGCACGGTGATGTCGCCATTCTCGATGGGGATGCCCACGTTGAGCGCACGGGTGGCGACGATCACCTCCACGTTGGCGGTGCTCTCTCGAGCTTTCACCACCTCGTGCTGGGCCAGCTTGACGACGCGGAACACCAGGAAGACGGCCGCGATGGCCGCCAGCAGGGAGATTCCGAAGATCAGGAGCGCCTTGGTGCGACCCCCTGTGGGCTGACGATGTTGCATGCCTCATCCACCGTTGGGGCGAGGACCCATCGAGGCCGGGACGGCCCCGGGGATCGACCGCTGACATTATCAGATCCGTGCTTCGAACACACGACGACGCGCGCGGGGTCCGGATGGGATCCGTCGCCCGCGAGCGCCGTTGCAGTGCGCTTCACGCACAGCGCTCGGGCTCGTGCCCGCTGTTCGCTCCCGCAGACTTAGGGAGCGGCGGCGTCGATGGTGGAAGAGACGCCCGTGAACAGGTCGGACAGGGAGCTGCCGACCGCGGTCAGCGCGACGATGATGGCGACGGCGATCAGGGCAGCGATCAGGCCGTATTCGATGGCGGTTGCGCCGGTCTCTTCACGGATGAACTTCACGAGCATGTCTTCTCCTGTTGGTCCGGTGGTGCCGGGTCGTTGGTGCTCGGCCGGTCCACTATCGGAACGGCGTCTCCCATCTTTAGAGCAGGCGACAGAACGCCATGGGGTAGCATGAAAGCGGACAACCAGCGTTG
>CAYZVO010000146.1:0-7387 GCA_964481655.1 uncultured Enterobacterales bacterium
GCCCCCCCGGGGGGGGGGGGGGCGCCCCCCCCCCCCCGCCGCCCCCCCCCCCGCCCCCCACGGCCGGGGTTGGCGCTGACCTCCCGCATACGGCGCGCATACCGCGCCCAACAGCCGGGGTTGGCGCCGACCTCTCGCATACGGCGCGCATACCGCGCCGAACGGCCGGGGTTGGCGCCGACCTCCCGCGTACGGCGCGCATACCGCGCCCAACGGCCGGGGTTGGCGCCGACCTCTCACATACGGCGCGCCTACCGCGCCGAACGGCCGGGGTTGGCGCCGACCTCCCGCGTACGGCGCGCCTACAGCGATACGGCGCGCCGCCTGCGCACCAGCGCCACCCCCAGCAACCCCAGCAGCACCAGCGGCACCTGGTGCCGGGGCGCGGCGCTGCAGCCCCAGTCGCAGCTGGGCAGGTCGGTGTCCAGGACCACGTCGCAGGCGGGCAGGGTGTCGCTGTCCCAGGGCAGGGGGGCCGGGCTGCCGCGGTTGGCGTAGAACTCGACGGGGATGCAGCTCTCCAGTTCGCCCTGGGGGCAGGCTTCGCAGAGCTGGCCGAACGCCGCGGCGGTGTTGCAGTAGTCCTCCCAGTCCAGGGGCTCTTCGTCGGGGGGCTCGCCCGACATGCCGGTGAGGTTCACCAGGTCCAGCATGGTCATCAGCTCGAGGCCTGCGACCTCGTAGTCGGCGTTGAAGCCCAGGTGCAGAGACATGTCGTAGGCCGGCAGCGGAGGCGTCGTGGCCAGGTCGATCTCATCGGTCTCCCACCACAGCTCGCCGGTCTCGGACAGGTCCGCGCGGGCCTCGAGGTAGACGCATGCCGCGTCGTCCTCCAGGCCCTGGATCAGCCGGAAGTCCGCGCTGCCATCGCCCACGGCGATGATCTCGAGCCAGACATCACCCACCATGTACCTCTCGAGCATCTCGCCCGCGCCCCGGGAGATGCGGAGCGGGCGCTCCAGCAGGACGGCCTGTCCCGCCAGGCCCGCGGCGTCGAAGTCGGGCACCCGGCCGTGGTCGAACACCTCGTAGGTGGTCTCGGCCTGGACATCCTTCACGCCCTCGGCCCCGAGGAACACCCTGTGGGCCACGACGCCGGTGTGGACCCCCGGCTCCAGTGGCGTCTCGCCCACGAGGCATTCGTCGCGATCGCCCCAGTCGCAGGGGACCAGGGGGGTGAGTGTTCCGTCCGGGTCGACGATGGAGTAGGCCTCGTCGCCGACGAAGAACGGGTAGCCGCAGTCCGGGGTGTCGAGCGTCAGGAATATCGGATCCCAGGCGGTGGGCACGTCCAGTAGTTCCCCTCGCCATCGCAGCTCGTCCTGCGCCACACATGGCGGCTCGGCTGTGTCCTGCGCGCCGCCGAACACACCGAGGCAGCCAGCGCCCAGCAGCGCGGCCATCGACAGGCATCTCATGGGGTCTCATCTCCGTGCCTGGCCATGGTGACCCAGCACCACCCCACCGTCCACCTCACTCCTTCGCGTACCCCTCCAGCACCTCGTCGATGGCCTCCGCGATCTTCTCCCTGGAGCGCTTGTCCCCCCCCGGGCTCAGGTCCCAGCCGCTGTGGTGGTGCCGGATGATGCCGTTGTCATCGATGACGAACATGGAGGGGATGCCGGTGACCCGGGCCTCCCTCAGGGCCTTGCGGCCGGCCCAGCCCACGATCAGGTGCTCGGGGTAGTCGCCCTCGAAGTGGGCCTCCACAAGCTCGGGATCGGCGTCCACGCTGATGGCCACGAAGGTGACGCCGCGGTCGGCGTAGCGCTTGGCCAGCTTGTCCATGCTGGGCATGGCCTCGATGCAGGGCCCACACCAGGTGGCCCACAGGTCCACCACCTTCACGCCCTCGAACTCGGAGAGGCTGCGCTCTGCGCCCCCCACGGTGAAGCTGATGTCGGCCAGGGGGTGGCCGTGGCGCAGGGCGCTGCGGTCCTGGTGGAGCTCGGGCCCGCCGCCGTCGGCGTCCTCGACGCTCGGCAGCTGCATCGCGATCCAGTCCTCGAGGCCCCCGGGGGCCCAGCGGTGCTCGTGGAACAGCTCCACCAGCCGGGCGTAGGCCTGGCGCTCGAGGTCCTCGTCCTCACCGCCGGCCAGGGCCATGCCCCGGCCCAGCTGGCGCAGGGCCTCCTGCTCGTTTCCGAGGGCGTCGTAGCAGAGCCCCAGGTGCAGGTGGTGGACGGCGTGGGGGCGGCTCGCCAGCAGCAGGGCCTCCCGGAGCACGGCGGCGGCGTCCTCGTAGCGCTCGAGGCGGTACAGCACCCAGCCGTGGGTGTCGGCGATGGAGGCGGCCTGCTGAGCGCGCCAGGCCTGCCAGTCGTCGTAGTTCCAGGCCAGGTGGTCGCCGCGGGCGTCGTAGGCGGGCAGGCGCTGCACGGCGCCCTCGATGGCCTCGAGGGCCTGCTCGACGTGCACCCCGGAGACGGCGGCGCGCCAGGCGAACTCGTTGGCGAGGTCCGGGTTCCCCGGGTCGGCCTGCCACGCGGCGCGGGCGGCTTCGAGGGCCTTGATGGGCTGGTTGGCGTCGTCGTGCAGCCCCATCATGTGAGCGTGGTAGGCGGCGCGGGTCGGGCCGGAGTCGGGCAGCTGGGCCTCGAAGACCTTCGCCTCGGCGATGGCCCGGCGGGGCTTGGCGCCCCGGCTGGCGGCCCGCACCAGGCCCATGATCTCGTCGTCGGCCTGCTCGGGGCGCGCCACCCACTGCACGCCCTCGGCCCGCTCGAAGCGGTTGGGAGCGTAGCCGGGGTCGAGCGCGGCCAGGCGGTCCTCGGCGTCCAGCAGCTGCTCCTGCTCGCCGGCGTAGCGGTACAGGCGGCGGGCGGACTCCACCAGCAGCGGGTCGTCGCTGGCGGCGGCGCTCGCGGCGGCCTCGAGGGCGCTGGCGCGGACGCGCTCCAGCTCGTCGCCGCGCATCATCCAGGGGTTGCCCGCGTAGGTCAGGCGCCAGGGCTGGGCCGCGAACAGCGCCTCGAGCTGCTCGGCCAGGACCGCGTCCACGGGCTGCTCGTCCAGCTGGAGCCGCAGGCCGTAGGCCCGGGCCTCGGGGAGCTGCTCACCCAGCTTCATGATCGCCAGGCGGGGTGCCTCCTGATCCCCCGGGCAGACCTTGCGGATCTCGAAGAGCACCCGCTGGGCCCAGTAGCTGTCCTCGAGGGAGGCGGGGGGCTGCACGAGCAGGCCCTCGGCCTCGGCGCACCAGTCTCCGGGGTAGCGGTTGCGCCAGCGCAGGATGTTGGCCAGGGCGATGCGCGCGGCGTCGGTCTCCGGCTCCTGCTCGAGCCAGCCCCGGTACAGCTGCTCGGTGGCCTCGGCCTCCCGCAGGGCCTTGATCCACAGCCAGGCGTGCAGGCGGTGGGCGGCGGTGTCGCTGGGATCCTCGTGCAGCAGCTGGCTCACGGAGGCCATGGCGGCCTCCGGGCGGCTGGTCTCCGCCAGATACCAGGCGCGGTCCAGCTCGGACGGCTCAGCCGCGATGGCGGTGGGCAGCAGGGTCGCGGCGATCAACCAGGCGATCATGGGTGTCCTCGGCGGGGGGTGGATGTGACCCCCGGCGAGAGCACCTACATCCCGGCGATGGTCTCGGCCACCAGCGCGCCCAGGGCCTGGGCGCCTTCGACCGACGGGTGGATGCCGTCGAAGAGGATGCGCTCGGGGTGGGCCTCGAGGTCCATGGTCGCCTCGGTGGGCAGGAAGACCAGGTCGTCCTCGGTCTCGGCCAGGGCCTCGTAGCGGGCGTTGAGCTCGGGCAGGTAGCCGTTGCAGCCGTCGAAGTTCGCCCAGCTGTTGTCGGTGAAGGGGTAGTACCCCAGCAGCAGCACGGTGGCGGCGTTGCCCTCGTCGGCGCGCACGGTGGCCAGCAACTCCAGCAGCTCACCGGTGCCGTCCTCGAGGTCCAGCAGGCTGTCGAGCACGTCCAGGCAGGCCTGCTCGTCGTGGCCCTCCACGTTGCACTGGCACTCCTGCAGCAGGTCGTTGCCGCCGCCGGTCATGATCACCCACTCCCAGGGGCCGGGCTCGTACTGCCCGGTGATGTCGTCGTCGGTGTCGGGGTGGTCCAGCCGGCGGCCGCCGACGCTGTGGTCCTGCACGTGGCGGTCCAGGGCCAGGGCTGCGTGACCGGCCACGCCCTGACACAGGGGGCCGTGGCTGGCCATGATGCTGTCGCCCACCACCAGCAGCTCGGGATCGTCGGCGCCGGGCAGGGCGTCCACGGCGGGGCATTGGTCCTGGTAGCAGCCGACGGCGAGGGAGGCGGCGCCGAGCACCAGGGCGGTCAGCAGGAGGTGGCCGAAGGTCTCACGGGGGCAGCTCATGGGGGTCTCCTTGTCTGGAGTCACCCCTTGGACCCGCCAGCTCGGCGGGAGTGAAAGACCCCGGGGGTCAGCCGGGGGTCAGAAGCGCATGGCCAGGCTGATGCCCGGCCCGGCCAGCAGCCCCACCGGGATGCAGGTGAAGGCCCCCATGGCGCTGCTCACGCCGTAGTTCATGGGGATGATGGTCCACCAGCGGTCCACGACCTCGCCCACCTGGATGGTGTCGGTGAGCCAGCCGATGGTCAGCGTGGTCCCGAAGCCCGACCCGAAGCTCATGGCGCCCGCCCCCATGGCGTAGAGCACGCCCCAGCCGATGCTGCGCCAGGGGCCGCGGCGCTTGCGCAGCTGCACGTCGGCGAACCACCAGGTGGCCCAGGTGGAGGCCGCGATCTGGGTGCTCACGCCGCCGGCCTTCACCCAGCCGATGACCTTCGGATCCGCACCGGGCGCGAACAGATCGTCGCCCGAGACGATGCCCAGGCCCACGGCCGCGCCCACCGCCGCGCCGCTCACCAAGGCCGTGGTGCGGACGACCTGCGCGCGGCGCAGCTCTGTCTCGGGGGGGAGCGGATCGGCCATCGCCCGGCCTGCCCAGGTCAGGCTGATCATCAGGACGAGCAGGGGAAGCACGCGGCCCATGGTCACAGCCTACCTCAGGCCCATGGGCGCGCGTTGACTCGGGCCCCCCACCCCTGCTAGTCTGCCCGTCAGCGCCGGGCCTGGACCCAGGAGCGGCACCCCTGCGAGAGGACACGCCATGACCGATCCCCAGGAGCTTCGTGACCGCCTGGCGGCGCTCGAGAGCGAGATCCAGGAGAAGCGCGCCGCGCTGGACGAGGCCAAGCAGCTCTTCGAGGCCGCCGAGGTGGCCGTGGTCGAGGCCGAGAAGGCCCTCGGGACGGCCAACGCCGAGCTCGCGGCCAGCGACAAGGAGCTCGCCGAGGCCCAGTCTCAGGCCGAGCAGTCCCAGGCCGAGCTGGCCCAGGCCCAGGCCGAGGTCGAGCGCCTCGAGGCCGAGCTGGGCGCCCTGGACGAGCAGGAACAGGACCTGCCCGACATCTCCGCCCTCGAGGCCGAGATGGAGCAGCTGCGGGCCGAGCGGGTCGCGCTGCAGGAGCAGGCCAACCAGAACGACCAGGAGCTGAAGGCCGCCCAGGAGGAGATCGAGCGGATCGAGTCCGAGCTGTCCAAGATCGACGCCGAGGAGCAGCAGCTGGGTGAGACCATCCAGAAGCTCGAGGCCGAGCTGGCGGCCCTCGGCGGCGAAGGCGCCTGATCTGTTGAGCGGCTCCCCCGCCCAGCGGCTGGCCGGCATCGACCCCCACCATCCGGTGGTGGTGTTGGTGGCCAGCGCCCTGGCGGTGCTCCGGGAGCCCTGCGGGCTCGCCCCGGCCCTGTGTGAGCCGGGTGGTCTCGGCGCCTCGGCGGGCTGCGCTGGCCCGGACGAGGCCGCCTCCATCGCGGCCCTGATGGACGGCGGCGAGCACCTGCGCGCGGTCGCGGCCAGCTTCCGCATGGCCCTGACCCTGTTCGACGACCACCAGGCCTGGGCCGTGGGCCTGGACGACCTCGAGGACGATCAGAAGCGCGACACCGCCCACCGCCTGATCTGCCTGGGCCTGATGGCCTGCCGCCTGTTCGACGGCGACGCCAACGCCCGGGCCGAGGCCCTGCTGGCGGCCCCCGGGGGCCGCGCGCTGCTGGCCTGGATCGCGGCGGTGGACATCGGGCTGGCCTTCGCCATGGAGGACGAGCCCGTCGACGACTTCCTGCTCCAGGACCTGCTGGACGATCACATCGGCGACGTGAGCGAGGCCCTCCAAGAGCACGCAGACCCCGACGAGCTGTCCGAGGCCGGCCGGGTGGTCGGCGCCCTGCAGCCCGAGCTCGAGGCCATGCTGGCCCCCCTGGTCGAGCTGTGGAGCGATCTGGCCGAGGCCGTGCGCGCCCACCTGCCACAGCTCGAAGAGCAGAGCACCGAGGCCATGCGCGCTGAGGTCGAGGCCATGCCCGCCTACCTGCTCCTGGCCGCCCGCCTGTTCGACGGCGGGGGTGACGGCGTGGTGGCGACGGCGCCCGCGCCCGCGGCGAAGCCGGCGCCGGATGCTGCACCCGAGCCCGAGCCCGAACCGGAACCGGAACCCGTTCCCGAGCCGGAACCCGAGGACGAGGACGAGGAAGAAGACTGGGACTTCTCCTTCGACGACGACGAAGAGGACGAGCCCGCGGCCGAGCCGGAGCCTGGGCCCGAGCCGGAAGAAGACGAAGACGAAGACTGGGACTTCTCCTTCGACGACGACGAAGAGCCCACCGCCCCCCCCGAGGACCCGGGCCCCGACCCCGCGACCCTCGAGGCCATCGCCGCGGCCAACGAGAGCCTGGCCGCCGCTCGCGCTCAGCTCGAGCAACTCGGCAGCCGGCGCGTCGCCGTCGCCACCAGCCGCGACGAGGCCGCCGCCACCGTCACCCGCCTCGAGGCCGCGGTGGGGGAGCAGACCGAGCGCCTGGACGCCCAGCACGCGACCCTCGACGCCGCTCAGGCCGCCCTCGACGCCGGCCGCCAGGCCCACAGCGACGCCGACGCCAAGGCCGCCGAGCGGCGGGCTGCGGGCGGTGACGCCATCGCCACGGCGGGCGCGGCCCTGACCGCTGCCAAGGCGGCCGCCGAGGGAGCCCAGGCCACCCTCGACGCCGCCACCGAGCGCCAGGCCGTGGCCACCGCCGCGGTCGAGTCCGCCAACCAGGCGTCGTCCGACGCCGCCAGTGCCCGGGACGCGCTCCCCGCGCCGAAGAATCTCCAGGTCGCCATCGAGGCCCTCGAGGCCGACGTACAGGGCGTCCGCCAGGCCCAGCGCGACCAGCTCGCCGCCCAGCACGGTGAGCTGGGGGAGCGGCTGCAGGCGCTGCAGGGACAGCGCGATGGGCTCCAGGCCGGCGCGGCTGGCCTGCGGGAGCAGCTCGCCGTTGCCCAGGACCGCGCCGCCCAGGCCCAGGCCCGGGTCGACGCCCACGCCACCGCCCTCGACGCGGCCGCCCCCCGCGCCCCGCCCGCCCAGCCCCCCCACACGCCC
>CAYZVO010000146.1:7397-8783 GCA_964481655.1 uncultured Enterobacterales bacterium
GGCGCCGCCCTGGCGCTGGGCGGGGTCGACGCCCCCGCCACGGGGGGGGCGGGGGGGGCCCTGGGCGCCCCGGCCGCCGAGGCCCGGCTCTCGACCGCCCAGGGCGGTCAGGACGCCGCGGCCGATCGTCGAGCTTCCCTGCAGGCGGTGCTCGACGCGGCGCGTGAGGTCCACGGCCAGGCGGCGGCGGCCGCGGCCGCCGCTTCCGCCGCTCTGGAGCAGGCCGGGCAGGCCGCCGGGGCGACGACCGCCGCCGTCGAGGGCCCCACCGAGGCCCTGCAGGCCGCCCGCGCCGGGCTCGACAGCGCCCGTGAGCAGGTCGACACCGTCGGCGCCGAGCTCCAGGCCCTCGAGGACGAGCGCGAAGATGCCGAGCGCGCCACCACCGACATCCTCGCGGCCCGGTCGGCCAAGCTGGCCCGTGAGCTCAGCCGGCAGCGGGCGGCCGTGCAGGCTCTGCACGAGCGTCGCGCCGAGGGCGAGGACCGCGGCGAGCAGCTGCGGAAGACCGTCGCCCGCGCCGAGCTGCGCGTGGGCAGCCTCGAGGCCCAGGGCGGCGCCCTGGACAGCGCCGCGGGGCACCGCCAGGAAGCCCTGGACGCCGCCATCGCCGTGCGCACCGAGCACGCCGAGTCCCGCCAGGCCGTCGCCGACGCCAAGGTCGCGGCGGAGGACGCCATCGGTCAGGCCCGGGAAGCCGTGCACGAGCACCGGGTGGCGCTGGCCCGCGCCGGTGAGCAGCGCGAGCAGGCCGAGGCCCAGGTCGCCGGTGCTGACGCCGCGCTGTCGTCGGCCCGCCAGGCCGCGGTCGCCCCCCGTGAACGGCGCGACGCCGCCCAGCAGGCCCTGGAGGCCAGCACCGCCGCCCGGCTCGAGCTGCCGTCGGCCCTGGACGACCAGCTGGCCGCTGCCCGGGCCGCCCTGGACGAAGGGCTCGGCGAGGCCCGCGGAGCGCTGGCCACCCTCGGCGCCCGCCGCGTCGAGCTCGGCGAGCAGCGCGATGGCAAGCAGGCCGAGCTGGCCGCGGCGCAGCAGCGGCGTGGGTCCATCGGCGAGGCGCTCGCGAGCTGCGAGGCCGCGCTCCCCGAGCGGGAGACCGGGCTCGAGGCCGCCAGGGCTTCGGTCGCCGCCCACGCGGAGCAGCGGCAGGCCCTGGACGAACCCACGGCCCAGGCCCGCGCCGCCCTCGACGCCGCTCGAGGGGCCGCGGACGCAGCCCAGACCACCCTCGACGCCGCCACCGCGTGCCACACGGGCGCGCTGCAGGCGCTGGAGCAGGCACGCGAGGCCCTGCAGGTCGCCGGCGCCGCCCCCGCCCCCGCCGCAGCCGCCGCCGTGGCCGCGGCCAACCGCGCCGCCGCGGGCTCCCCGGGCGCCCCGCCCCGC
>CAYZVO010000146.1:8793-24118 GCA_964481655.1 uncultured Enterobacterales bacterium
GGGGTGGCCGTGCGGGGGGCGGGCGCCGCCCGCGCGGCCGCCGAACGGGCGGGGGGGGCGGGGGCCAGCGGCGAGGCCGAGGCATCCCGGGACGCCCTGACCGTCGAGCTCGACGGCGCGGTGGCGGCTGCGGAGCTGCAGCGCCAGCAGCAGGCCATCATGGCGCCCCTCACCGAGGCACGCGAGGCGCTGGCCGCGCTCGCGAGCCGTCGCGAGGCCCTGGCCTCGGCGCTCGACGAACAGCAGCAGCGGGCCGGCGGCCTGCGCGACGCCGCGGCCGGCCACCCCGACGCGCTCGCTGCAGTGGACGGGAAGCTCGAGCAGCTCGCCGCCAGGATCGCCGACGGGCGCGCCCGGACGGTGGACCCTGCCGAGCGCGCCAGCCTGCGGGCCGCCCTCGAAGAAGCCCAGGCCCACGCCTCGCTGCTCGCCGAGCTGAGCCAGGCCGCGGTGGACTTCGTCCCCGAGCTGCAGGACCGCTCCGAGCAGGCGGATCTGGAGCAGGTGGACGCGGACGAGCAGCTGGACTTCGCCAAGGCCGACGCCGAGCGTCGCCACGACGCGCTGCGCTCGCTGCAGGACGAGCTCGCGCCCCTCCTCGAGGAGAAGGGGCAGCTGGCCGAGGCCATCGAAGAAGCCCTCGCGGGCCCCCGGCGCTTGCGCCTCGAGCTCGACGCCGCCCGCGCTGAGCTGCGGAAGCTCGCGGTGAGGCGTCGCAAGCTGCGCCCCCAGCTCGACGAGCGCTATGGCTGGCTCAAGCAGCTGCGCATGGAGGGTGGGCACCTCGCGCGGCGCTTCCCCGACATGGGCCGGAGGGTCGCTCAGCAGCGCAAGCGCATCTCGGCGGCCAAGGCTCTGGTCGAGGACGCTGGACAGCGTGAGCCCCTCTTCGAGGCCGTGCGCGAGCGCAACAACGCCGGCGCCCGGGCCAACGCCAGCGCCCAGCGGCTCGCCGCCCTGCAGGGCCGTCGCGATCAGCTCCGGGAACACCAGCAGCGCTGCGACGCCCACATGGCGGACATCGAGGACGACTGGGAGCTCTGCCAGCGCCGGGTCCGGGTCCGCACCCGCCGCCTCGCCAAGGTCCAGGCCGGCATCGACGAGCTGCGCGAGGAGCTCGGCCCCCTGGCCCCGAGCCCCTACGAGCAGCTCACCGCCTCGGGCAATGTGCCGGCGCCGCCGCCGGTGCCCCAGGTCGCGCCGCCGCCCCCGCCGCCACCCATCGTGCCCCAGCGCATCGAGGACTCCACCGACGTGGTGGAGCGGGGTGGTGGGCCGGCCTACCCGTTCGAAGAGGACTAGCGGGTCGCTGGGGAGTGGGGTCCCCACACCGCGGAGTTTTCGTCGCAGGCTGAGGATGTCGCAGTACAAGCCTCGGGCGAACCAGGGATATCGGGTGGCATGAGTCTTGCGAAACGGGTGGGCGTCCCGGAGGCCCGCCATGCGTCACACCACCCTCGCCCTGTCCGTCGCCCTCTCCACCGCCGGCTGCACGCTCTTCCAGCACAGCCCGGGTGTCGATGACTCCCCGGGGGACTGCCCCATCTCGATCCGGGTCGAGGGTTGGGCCGAGCTGGACCTCCGCGATCACGTCGAGGGCATCCGTTGGGTCGGGCAGGAGTACCACTCGGCCTACCACCTGCCCGAAGGCGAGGAGACCTACGAGTACCAGGTGATGGACACCTTCGACCTGAGCGGCGAGGTGATCCATCCCCGCAGCGAGCTGGGCGACGCGGGCTTCCTGGTGCTGGACATGCACTCGAGCTGGCTGGGCTCCGACCGCGAGGAGACCCTCAACCCTCCCGAAGACTCCACCATGCGCTACGCCTACGATCGCGGCAACGGCGTGCTGTGGGCCGAGCGGGGCATCAAGAGCCAGGACGACACCTACGAGCACCAGATCAACCTGACCGAGCTCACCATCACCGAGCGCCCCAGCGGCCCGATCATCTACCTCGAGTACACCGAGTTCTACTTCCAGGGCGAAGACGGCGGCTCCTGCACCGAGGTCTCATCGGGTGACATGAACGGCACCGACGGCGGCGACACCGGCTCATCCGGTGGCAGCGACGGCGGGTCCTCGGGCGGCAGCTCCGGCGGTTCGTCGGGTGGCAGCCACAGCGGCGACTACTCCGCCTGCGGCGAGGACGGCGTGGTGCCCGGCATCGACGTCTCCTACTGGCAGGGCACCATCGACTGGGAGGGCGTCGCGAACGACGGCATCGACTTCGCCATCATCCGCACCGCCGACGGCTTCTACGAGGACCCCCAGTACGACACCAACTGGCGCAGCGCCCGCAACGAGGGCATCCTCCGCGGCACCTACCAGTTCTTCCGCCCCGGCTACAACGGCGCCGACCAGGCCGACCTGCTGCTGCGGCGCATGGGCGACCTCGAGGCCGACGACATCCCGCCCGTGCTCGACATCGAGACCACCGATGGGTACTCGACCAGCACCGTGGCCGACCGCATGTGGGAGTGGCTCGACCGGGTCGAGAGCGAGACCGGCCGCGTGCCCATCATCTACACCAGCCCCGGCCTGTGGCCCTCGATGGTCGGCAGTGAGGACTTCAGCGACTACCACCTGTGGGTCGCGCACTGGGGTGTGAGCTGCCCGAGCCTGCCCAACCACTGGAACCACTGGGTCTTCTGGCAGACCAGCGCCACCGGCTCGGTGGGCGGCATCTCCGGCGACGTGGACACCAACCTCTTCAACGGCAACTACGACGACCTGGTGGACTGGGTCTTCAGCAACTGAGCCCCGGCGTCGGGGCTAGCGCCTCCACTGCTTGGGATCCAGGTGGACGCCTGCGGACAGCTCGAGGGTGCTGCGGTCGGAGTGGGACAGCTCGAAGTGCAGGGCGAAGGCGGTGTTGCTGGCCTTGGTCACCGTGGCCGGGCAGCTGATGAGCGAGCCGTTGGGCAGGTACAGGCGCAGGCTGACGGCGTCGCCCTTGGAGAGCCCGGACTCCACGTAGCGCATCACCAGCGCGCTCTTGCGCAGGTGGACCCGGTAGTGGTCCTGGAAGCGGGCCGGATCGTTGAAGCGCACCATCACCATGGCGGGGGTGGCGGTGGAGGCGACCCGGACCTCGATGCGGTGGCGGCGCCGGGGGCGCTCGTCGGTGTTGACGGGGCGGCTCCGGCGTGGCCGGTCCTCGGAGTAGGAGCTCAGGGCGCTCTGGATGGCCCGGCGGCCCACGGCCCGTCGCCGCTCCCCCGCGAGGGTGGTCGAGGAGGGCTGCGTCTCGCTGATGACCCGCGGCCTGCGGCTGTCCGCCGACGGCGTGGAGACCGGTCGGGTGGCGTGGATGGGCCGGCCGCCTCCCTGGGTCAGCTCGTAGAGCCAGGACAGGAAGGTGCCCCGCTCGCTCTTCTCGAGCTCCACGATGCGCAGGGTGCAGCGACCCCGTCCGAACTCGGGGTCGTAGACCTTCTCGACGATGGCTCGACCCTCGAGGGTGCGCCCGAAGCCCACCAGGGCGAAGCGGAAGCCGAGCTCCTGGCCGATGCTGCGCTCCGTCTCGCCCTCGACCTCGAGGGTGCGGTCCGAGACCATCAGCATGCGCGTGCTCGAGCGACCGTGGTCGTCGCGCAGTTCGATGGGCATCTGGACCTGGATCGCCATTGTTCCAGCTTCTCCCTAGGTTGTATCGCTCCTCGGCAGGCTCGCATGATGAGTATAGCTTATGTAGTGTTATCATAAGCATACGTACGGTAACATGCGTCCTCTATCCGCATTGCACCGCCACAATCGGCGTGTCAACAATGTGTCACCGGATCCCCGCCCGGTGGCGGCTCAGGGACAGGCTCGCGGGTCTTCGTAGGTCGCGATGCAGCCCTCGATCCAGTCCATGCGCGCCTCGAACCAGGCCTTCAGCGCGACGATCTCACCGCTGAAGTTCGCGGTGCCCCAGGTGGCCGTGTTCCGGGTGGCGGGCTCGGGGAGGGGCTCGGCCAGCTCGTCGATCAGGGCCAGGATCGCCTGGCTGTTCAGGTCGCTCACCAGCAGCTCCTCCCAGCGGTCCCAGTAGCGCTCGGAGAACTCGGGATCCTCGAACATGGGCCCGTACCAACCGAAGGTGAACACCGCGGTGGTGTCCCAGGTCCAACCCGAGGCGTCCCACTCGACCGGGTCGGTGGCCCGCTCGTCGTTGGCGCCGGCGCTGCGGTCCAGATCCCAGATGGGGCCGGCGACGATGGGCGCCTCGCGGTCCTTGGACATGTAGGCGCTGAGGCGCAGGGAGTCGGGGTTCTTCATCACCACGTTGAGGATGTGGTGGTCGATCCACGAGTCCACGTCGATGATCTCGCTGTAGTGTCGCCCCGAGACGGGATCGCGGTGATCGGGCTGCAGCAGGGCCCAGGCCAGGCTGTCCAGCTCGCCGGAGAGATAGGCCTGCTGCGCCGGCGCGATCTCGGCCTCTTCGGGGTCCACCCAGGCCAGCGGGTAGGAGAAGTCGTAGGCGCCGTTGGCCTCGCCGGACCAGAAGCCGTCCTCGTCGTCCCCGGCGCGGTCCCGCTTGAACAGGTAGCCGCCGGTGAGCTCGGGCTCGGTGACGTCCTCCGGGGTGATGGCGGTGACGTCCACCCGGTGGCCCGCCCGCTCGATCTCCTCGGTGAGGGTGTAGACCCCCACGTAGTTGTTCATGGACACCTGGCCGCCACCTCCGGCCACGAACAGCTCCACCATGGCCGTGCGGGGGGCGTAGACGCCGATCCGGTTGCTGATGGTGTAGCCGAGGTGGTTCCGGATCAGGGCGTCGTCGAAGTAGTACGGGGCGTAGAGGACCCAGTCGCCGTCCGCGGGCATCCCCAGCAGCTCCACGGGCCGGTCGTCCTCGGAGTCGGCCTGCCACAGCTCGATGTCGTAGGAGGCCTTGCTCATGTGGCCGGAGGACGACCCCCGGGTCTTGACCCGCACCCGGCCGCTGTCGCTGGGGGGATCGCCGAGGCGGGTGCGGTCTTCGACCGGCTCGAAGAGGTCCAGGCCCATGACCGCTTCGGTGGTTTGGCTCGGGGCCGAGCGGTCGGTCCAGAACACCATCACGGGGATGGGAGAGGAGAACGCCCGCACGTCGGTGGTCATGGAGACGAAGCTCCGGGCGTGCAGGTCGCCCTCGCGCGTGTCGAAGTCCACCCGGGCGTGGAGGATGGTCGATGCCTCGATCTCGATGGGCTCGCTGACGGGCTCGGGGTCGCAGCTCGCCCCCGGCGGCGCGGTGCAGGCCATGACCACGCCGGTGCCGGTGCTCGAGCTGACGGTCACCTCGACGCTGTCCACGAAGCCGCCGCCCGGTGGGTCGAAGATGGGCTCGGCCCAGCTGTCGGGGATCCAGGTCGTGTCGGTGTCGCCGGGCGGGGAGTCCTGCCCGCTGTCCACCGGGACGGTGTCGGTGTCCTCAGGCAGCTGCGGCGGGCTGACCCCCGGTGGGGTGCAGCTCGCCGCGAGCAGGACCAGCGATGGGAGCGCGCGTGACATGAGGGGGATGATACCCCGTCGCGCGCGGCGCCGTGGCTAGTGCTGGGGCATCCCGGGCAGGTGCGGGTGGCCGTGCTCCTTCTCTTCGTCGCTGGCGTCGCGGAGGCTCATGATCTCCACGTCGAAGTGCAGGTTCTCACCGGCCAGGGGGTGGTTGGGGTCCACCAGGACGGTGTCTTCGCCGACCTGGGCGATCCAGAGGGGGAAGTGGTTGCCGTTGGGATCCTCGGCGAAGAACTGCATCCCGGGCTGCAGGTTCACGTCGGCGGGGAACTGGTCGCGGGGCACGGGCATCGGCTCGCCGCGGCGCACGCCGTAGCCTTCCTCGGGGCTGACGTCGGCCTGGAGCTTGGCGCCCACGGCCAGACCCTCGAGCTGCTTCTCGAGGCCGGGCACGATGTTGCCGGCGCCGTGCAGGTACGGGAGGGGGTTGCCGCCACGGGAGCTGTCGATGGTCTCGCCGGCGTCGTTGGTGAGGGTGTAGTGGAAGAAGACGACCTTGCCGGCCGAGATGGTGGTGTCGGACACGATGGCTCCTGGGGTGGTCGATCCCACGGTGGGAACGAGGTCCCGGTCCCTATGGCGATCCTGCTGGATGTGCGAGGGAAAATGCCCCGCGGAGTGCGGGCGCGCGCCACAGCACCACCCCGCGCTCCAGCAGCGCTGGATCGGGGTCCACGGCCTCCCCGGCCTGCGCCAGGGCATCCACCGATGCCGCCATCATGGAGGCCGGTTCGTCGAGCTGGCGGGTGGGCTCCCAGGCCCCCACCCAGCGGTCCAGGAAGGCCCGCACGGGCTCACCGGGGCCCCCCCGGGCCCGGACACGGCGGGGCAGCATGCCGCGGAACATGGCGGGGGCGAAGCCCCTCGAGCTGTCGGTGGCGAACAGCAGGCCCTCGTGCTCCAGCCCCGCGCTGCTGCGGCGGAGCAGGTGGGCCACCATGACCGAGCCGGGCTGGTCGGTGCCCCCCTCGACCAGCAGGCCGCCGGGCAGCAGGTCCCGGGCCATGGCGCCCCAGGCCGCCGCCACCTCGGCCTCCGGGTAGCCCCGCAGCAGGTTCAGGGCCCGCACCACGCGCAGGGGCTCGGGGACCGGCGGGGCGAAGCTGCCCTGGGCGTAGCGCAGGCCGGGGCCGCCGTGCTCGCTGCGGGCGGCCTGCACGCGCCAGGCCTCGCTGTCCAGGCCCAGCACCCGGCTGTGGGGCCAGCGGGTGCGCAGCCAGGCGGCCCACTCGGCGGTGGTGTGGGCCCGCTCGCCCAGGCCCACGTCCGCGCAGGCGGCCCCGGCCCAGGACCCGTCCTGCCGGGCCAGCAGGGAGGCTTCGCGGAGCTCGAGGTAGCCGTCGAGCAGGCGCAGGCGGCCGGGGCGGGAGCGCCCGGGCAGGCTGCGGGAGGCGGGCGGCTGGGGGGCCATGCTGGGGTGGGTATCCCCCGGCGGGGAGGGGAGTCCATGTCCCGGTGAGGTGGGCGTGTCCCGACCAGGAGGGGGCGGGGGCGCCCCATCGGCGCTCAGCTCAACGCTCGAACCTGGACATTCGGCGAGTTGCCCCCGGCTCCCAGGTGGCCCGATTCTTGCGAGAACACTGGGGGTCCGCTGCTGGACCCGGGGTTCCACCTCGCGTGGCACACCCTGACCATCATCCATCGATCTTTCCATGGCCAACGAGGGCAACAGCTTCGCGAGCTCGCGCCACGACTCCTCCCACATGTGTGGGAACGGAGCACATTTACGTCCTCGATGGAAGGCCCGATGTCCCGGGTCCAGCAGTGGGCCATTTCCCGTCTCCGCGTCCGCCTAGGGGAGCAGCGCGTAGAGATCCTCGATGCCCTCGCTGCGGCCGACGAACGAGCCGCGGCTCCAGCCCAGGTCCCAGACCACCTCGCCGTCCGGGGTGATCTCCCGGAGGCGCTGGGCTGTGCCCTGGTTGTGCATGGTGTTGCCCCCCGGCAGGCGCCAGGCCTCGCCCATCTCGTCGCCGAACAGGCCCTCGCCCTCGCCGAAGCTCCAGATCTGACGCAGGGTCTCGGCGTCGTCGTCCAGGCTGTACTCCCGCACCAGGATCTCCTGGCCCTGGGGGGCGTCGTGGGTGCTCACGAGCAGGGTGCCCGCGTCGGTGAACACCGGGCCGTGCTGCCAGTAGAAGGCGCTGTCTTCGGGGTCGAAGCTCCAGGCACCGGGCAGCTGCCCGTACCAGCGCAGGGTCTCACCGCTCTCGGCGTCCACCTCGACCACGGTGTCGGTGCTGAAGAAGGACACCAGGTAGCTGCCGCGGTCTTCGCTGTGGTTGAGGGTGTTGGCCGAGCAGGGCAGCAGGGAGCCCACCTGTTGGTGGAAGCCGTAGCAGGACCACAGGGTGCGCTGCTCGCCGCCCGGGTCGAGCAGCTCGAGGGTGTCGGTCATGCCGTCGGCGGCGCTCCAGGCGATGGTGCCGTCGGGCAGCTCCGTGAAGGGATGATGCAGGCCCACCGTGTCGATGCGCTCGAGCTCGTTGCCCTCGAGGTCCACCCGCAGCAGCTGGGAGGCGGCCCCCATGTCGAAGATGGCCCAGAAGCTGTTCAGATCGATGAGCAGGCTGGCGCCGTCCAGCGCCACCCGGGGCGACAGCGTGGTGCGCTGGGGCTCGGTGGGCAGGGCCCAGACCGTGCGGCCGGCGCGGTCCAGGATGACCGTCCAGGCCTGGTCGGGGTTCGTCGCGTCCTCGCGGCTGTCGATGCTGGTGAGGATGTAGGCCCAGCTGGGGTCCCAGGCGCCGTCCCTGACGGTGACCAGGCCCCCGTGAGGCAGGGTCTCGGGCAGGGGGTCGGTCGCGGCCTCGACGATGGCGGAGCGCCAGTCACCATCAGCGCAGTCCAGCTCCAGCCGCAGCTCCACCTCGCTGCCGTAGGGGATGCCCAGCAGCAGCTGGGCCTGGGATCCGGGCTCCCAGCTGGTGGTGGGGCTGTGCTGCCAGCCATCATCGTCGAAGCGATAGGCGACGGCGCCCTCGCAGGCCTGGAGCTGCTCCCAGCTGGCGGTGAGCAGGGAGCCGATGGTGTCGTGCACCACCACCGCGAGCCCCGAGGCGGCCTCGAAGTCCGGGGGCGTGTCGGTCTCTCCCGGCGGGCCGGTGTCGTCAGCGCGGCAGCGGGCGCCCAGCAAGGGCAGCAGCGAGAGCAGCAGGATGGTGCGGTGTGCGGGCATGGCCTCTCCGACTACGCCCTCAGGAAGCTCGGGCAGGCCGGGCGGGACACGCAGTTGACCAGGTAGTCGTCCAGCGCGTCGAAGCGGTCGAGCAGCTCGGTCCAGCGGGACCAATACAGGGTGTGGGCGAGCACGATGTCGGCCACCGTGAAGCGCTCGCCGAGCAGGTAGGGCCCGTCGCCCAGCTCGTCCTCGATCACGCGGGCGGCGGCCTCGAAGTCTCTGCTGGCGTTGTCCATCTCGGCCGGGATGCGGCGCTCGGGCGGGTACATGACCCTGTGCAGGCGCTTGCGCCACAGGGGCGCGTCCAGCTCGGCCACCGTGAAGAGCAGGTGCTGGTCGTGTATGGCGCGCTCGGGGGTGCCCGGGGTGGGGATCAGGCCCCGTTCGGCGTGCTTGTCGGCCAGGTAGGTGCAGATGGCCACGGACTCCCGGATGCGCAGGTCGCCGTCCTCGAGCACCGGCACCCGGCCGTAGGGGTTGATCTCGAGGAAGGCCGGCTGGCGGTGCTCACCCTTGGCCAGGTCGACCTTGATGTACTCGAAGGGGACGTCCAGCTCGCGCAGCAGCCACAGGCAGCGCGCGGCGCGGGTGGGTCCGAATCCGTAGAGCTTCATGGGGGGCTCCTGTCGTCAGGCGGATCATAGCGCGCTGTGTCCGCGCTGGTCCGGCGCTATGATGCGAGGGTCCCGCCTGGAGGGCCCTGTGACCCCGACCCTGCTCCTGCTCTCCCTCGCCGCCATCGCGGCCACCCCCGACGCCCACCGCATCCCGCTGGAGGTCGCGGTGAAGCTCCACCTGCTGCTCTCCCCCGAGGGGGCGGAGATGATCGCCCCCCAGAGCTTCGCGGTCGCCCTGCCCCTCGAGGGCAGCGCCTACTTCGTGAGCACGCAGGTGAACGACCAGCACGATCTGCCCAAGCTGGCCTACCGGGTGCTCGATGCCGAGGGTGCCACCCTGCAGACGCTGGTCCCATCCGAGTCCTGGTCCAGCTTCGAGGGGGTCAACGCGGTGGCCTTCCGGGACATGACCGGCGACGGTCAGCCGGACATCACCGCCATCGCCAGCTGGACCACCGGCATCGGACCCGAGGGTGTCGTGCCCTTCCACAGCGCCGTGGTGTTCGCCTTCGAGCCCGAGACAGGACGCTTCCGGGAGGCGCCGGAGCTGCTGCTGGGGGTCTCGCCCATGTACACCAGCAGCATCGATCGGGTGCAGGCCTACATCGAGGCCAAGCGCGAGGAGCGCGCCGAGTCCGACGGCTAGCCCGCGGTCAGCTCCACGGCTGCGCAGCCTTCGTAGTCCCCCGGCCGGGGCTGGTCCTGGGCGATCACCGTCCAGCCCAGGGCCGCCATGGCCGCGGGCAGCTCGTCCTGGGTCCAGGAGGACAGCCAGGGCTCCCCCACGAGGCGCAGGGACCAGTGGGTGAAGGCGTTGAACTGGCCGAGATCCCGCAGGTGGGAGATGGCCACCCGGCTGCCCGGGCCCGTGCTCGCCGCGATGTGGCCGAACAGCGCTCGGATCTGGTCCTGCGTCAGGTACATGAGCAGGCCCTCGGCGACCACGACCGTGAGGGCTTCGGGGTCCCAGCCCGCCAGCTCGCCGAGCACCTCCCGCAGGGGCGTGGCGCCCAGGTCCACCGGGACATGCTGGAGCTTGTCGGGGGCGCCCACCGCCTCGATCCCCCGCGCCTTGGCGGCTGCGGTGGCCGGGTGGTCGATCTCCACGAAGCGCACGCCGGGGTGGGCTGGGGCGAGGCGCAGGCAAAGGGTGTCGAAGCCGGCCCCGAGCACCAGCACCTGGGTGGCGCCGGCCTCGATGGCCTCGCGGACCTGCTGGTCCATGAAGCTGCGGCGACGGGCCAGGGCGGTGTAGGCGTGGCGCGCCCGATCCGTCATCCAGCGGCCCGGCGCGCTGCGGGTCAGGGCGAGCATCCCACCGCGGTACATGGGCTGGTCTGCGGCCAGCAGCAGCTGCTCGGCCAGGGGCCCGGAGCCCTCGGGCAGGGGCTCGCCCCAGTCCGTGCGGTCGGCGAGCACGACCGTGATCAGGGCGACCTTGAGGGCGGTCTTGCTGACGCGTCCAGACTTCATGGAGGCCTCCGGGACGATCGCGGACATGCCTACCGTAGCTGTCGACCCGCGGCTAGGCCATTAGGAAGTTTGGAGCACCGAGCTAGGAACAACCTAGCGATCGGCGAGCCGACACAGGCAATACACGAACTCCTGCTCCGCCCCCCAGGGGGTGGTGTGTCGCTCCTGCTCGCTGTCCACCTTCTGGAACGGTGCGCCGAAGGTCGCGTGGATCTCGTCGGCGTCGTAGCGGGCGACCTCGAGGCCGCTGCAGCGCCTTGGGCCGTCTGGCCCGAAGGTGGCCACGATCACGTGTCCGCCGGGCTTGACAGCGCGTCGCACCGTCTCGACGTAGCGGCGCCGGGCGTCGGGATCCGTGAGGAAGTGGAACACGGCCCGGTCGTGCCAGACATCCACGCTGGCCTCCGGCAGGGCCACCCGCGTGATGTCACCGCACAGCCACTGGACCCCCTGGGCCCGGCCACCCAGGCGCTCCCTGGTCAGGTCCAGCGCTGTCTGGGACAGGTCGAGCACGGTCAGGGTCGAGAACCCCTTGGCCAGCAGGTCGTCCACCAGTGTGGCCGCGCCGCCGCCCACGTCGATGATGTGCGCGTCGGGGCTGCCCGCCGCCCGCTCGATGAGGGCGAGGGAGCGCTCGAGGTGGGGGGTGTACCAGCTCACGCCCGTGGCGGGCTTGTCACCGTAGACCGTCTCCCAGTGGGACTTGCTGGACATGGGATGCTCCGGGCGGTTGGACGCTGGTCGTCCTGAGTTGTGCATCTATCCGAGTGGTAGAGTGATCAGGTGATCCTCGTGTGTCAGGGTGGACCCATGCATCGACTCCTTCCGCTGCTCGCGCTGGCCGCCTGCAGCCCCGATCCCGAGCTCCCGGACCCCGATGACACGGGCAGCCCGGACAGCAGCATCCCCGACGACTACGGCGTGGTCGCCGACTGTGCCGTCAGCGCCGCGGGGGGCTTCGGGGACGTCTACGACGGCTCGGCCACCTTGCTGGTGCACCCCAGCGGTGAGCGCGAGGAGGCCTTCGCGGCCCGCATGCGCGACTACTACGCCGCGTACATGGGCTCCCTCGAGCTGCGCGCGGCCGAGGACGTCAGCGAGGCGGACCGGGAGCTGAACCTGATGATCCTGGGCTCGCCGGACAGCAACCCGCTGCTGTCCGAGCTCAACGGCAGCCTGCCGGTCTGGTTCGGCGACGGGGAGTTCGTCTTCGGCGGCTATCGCTACGCCGAGCCGGGGCACGGCATCGCCATGGTCCACCCCAACCCCTGGGCGCCGGATCGCTGGATCACCCTGTACGCGGGCAACAGCTGGGGGGGCAGCTACAGCACCTTCACCATCCCCACCGGGAACCAGGACTACCACACCGTGCGCGGCCGGGGCACCCCCCAACAGGAGGGGGATCTGTGCCGCGACGGCGAGGTCTGGGGCTTCCACCAGCCCTGGGACGACGACCAGCGCGCCGGCTGGGAGGAGTGGACCGCCAGCCTGCAGACCACCCACGGCGATCATCACGACTTCCACTACGTCTCCGGCGGTGAGGCCGCCGATGACATGAGCTTGCTGGGCGACTGGCAGGACACCCGCTACCGCGCCATCCTGGCCACCCTGGACATGGAGGCCCTGGACGAACCCATCCAGGCCTACCTGTACCCGGACAACGCCACCAAGGGGGAGATCACGGGCTCGTCGGGCAACGCCCACGCCAACGTGACCAACCTCGAGGTGCACATGGTCTACAGCGCCTCGGTGCACGCTGTGGGTGCCCACGAGGACGTGCACGTGCTGGCCTGGCAGCTGTGGGGCGACACCTCCTACACGCTCATGGGCGAGGGGCTGGCCGTGATGGTCGACGGCGACTGGTGGGGGGAGCCCCTGTCGGACTGGATGGTGGAGTTCCAGCTCGAGGGGACCTTGCCGCCCCTGCGGGAGCTCATCGACGACTTCTGGGGCACCGACGACACCATCACCTACCCGGTGGCCGGCCACTTCGTGGACTTCCTCATCACGGGCTGGGGCGTGGAGACCGTGCGCACCCTCTACCTGGCGGAGGACCTCGAGCAGGCCTTCGAGGACGAGCTGGGCATGGACGTGGCCGCGCTCGAGGAGGCCTGGCTGGAGACGGTGGAGGACTGATCCTCACTCCTCCCGCCGGCCCTTTCTTCCCGCCCGCACGATGGGCAGGCCGCCCCACCAGAAGGCCAGCAGGGACAGGACGCTGATGGCGGCCAGGCCCATCAAGCCGGTGCGGGTGGGGCGCCACATGCCCTCCACGGCGATGGTCTTGCTGGCCCAGGTGTGCCGCTTGCCCTGCACGATCTCGCCGGGCTCCAGCTCCGCTGCGACCTCGGGCAGCATGGCGATGCGCCAGCGCTCGTAGCCGCCCCCGGGCTTCTCCCGCCGAAACATCACGTGGGCCTCCTGGTAGGGGCCGATCTCCATCTCTTCGATCTCGTGCACCACCATCATCACCGGGACGTGGCCCTCCCGGGCCTGCTTCAGCAGCAGCGCCTCGACCCCGACCTCGAGCCAGGCCACCATCATGCCTGGCACGAGGACCAGGGAGCCGATCCCCAGGGCGAGCCGCCAGCCCTTCACGGTGCCTCCGGTGCCGGCGCCTCGGGGCGGCCGTCGATGCCGATGCGCTGCAGCTCCACCCCATCCAGCCACACGCCCGCGATGGCGTGGATCGCCTGGATGTCCTGGGTCGGATCACCCTGCACGAGCAGCAGGTCGGCGCGCTGGCCGGGGGCCACCCGCCCGAAGCTGCGGGCCTGGGGCTCGAGGAAGTCGGCGTTGGCGGCGGTGGCCGCGTGGAGCACAGCGGTGGGCTCGAGGCCCATGTCCACCAGGGCATCGAGCTCGGCGTGCAGGCCGGAGCCGGGGAACACACCGCTGACGCCGCAGTCTGTGCCCACCAGCAGGGGGACCCCGGCGTCGATCAGGGTGGCGGCGTTGGCCCGCAGGGTGTCGGTGATGGCGCCGAAGTCCTGCATCCACTGGCCCATGCCGCTGGTCTGGGGGTAGTCCGCCGGCATGGTCTCGAAGGCGGCGAGGATGGCGGGGGCGACGCTGTGGCGCTCGAAGTCCGACAGCTCACCCTCCATCAGCTCCACCGGCCAGGAGAAGGCCCGCAGGGTGGGCAGGAAGGCCGCGTCGGTGGCGGCGATGCGCTCGGCCTGCCGCGGGGTCAGCAGGCTGCCGAAGGGCGCGTGCATGAGCAGCTCGGCCCCGGCCTCAGCGGCCTCCACGGCGTCCTGGGCGGTGCCCGCGTGCACCACCGGGCGCATGCCGTTGTCGATGGCCTCCTGGACCGCCGCCTGCATGACCCAGGGCTCCATGTGGGGGCTGCCCTCGGGAAAGCTGTCGAAGTAGATCTTGAAGAAGGGGGGGGACTCGCCGGCGGCGACGTCTCGGACCACCGCCCGGGCTTCGTCCGCCGTGGACGCCGCGGGCTGCAGGCGCACGGCGATGGCGGTGGCCGGCCAGGGCACGGTGTCGCGCAGCAGCGGGATGGGGTGGCTCCCGGCGCCGGTGAGGCTGGGCCCGGAGCTGTAGATGTGGGGCAGCGGCGTGCCGCCCCGGGCCCGGCTGTGCTCGAGGGACTGCTGCCCGGGCCCGCCCTTGGCGGACAACACGGTGGTCACCCCGGCGTGCAGGTAGGCCCGGCCGTGGTCGATGGGCTGGGGCAGGTGGGTGTGCCAGGGGGCGGCGCCGTCCACCTCGAGGTGCACGTGCAGGTCGATCAGCCCTGGCAGCAGGGTGCAGTCCTCGCAGGACACCACCCGTCCGGCGGCCCCGGGGTCGAGGCTGCCAGGCGCCGAGACCTGGGTGATGGTGTCACCGCGGACCAGCACGTCCCGCCGGCCGATGGAGCTGTCCCCGTCGAACACACGCAGGTCGCGGAAGAGGGTGGTCCTGTCGCTCGGTGCGGCCACGGGTTCGACGGAGGCGTAGGGGACGGTGGTGCCGCATGCCAGCAACTCCGCCAGCGGGAGCCAGCGGAGCGGTCCGGCGCCCAGCTCGATCACCGGCGCTCGCGCCTGCGGAGGAGGGGGACGAGGCCCAGCAGCAGCAGGGCGCTGGCGGGCACCGCCGAGCTGGTGGCGGCGCAGCCGCAGCCGCCTCCGCCCTGGAACTTGGGCTCACCGCTGTCCCCCGGGCCGAGGTCCGTGTCGCCGGTGTCGCCCACAGCCTCACAGTCGCTGTTGTAGCCTTCGGCGCCCGGGTAGATGTCGGGGTCGGTGTCGTCGCAGTCTTCGCCCTGGGGCCAGCCGTCGAGATCCTGGTCGTCGTCGTTGCCGTCGCAGTCCTGGTCCACGCCGTCGTACCAGATCTCCTCCTGCTCAGGGTTGACGTCCGAGGCGGCGTCGTCGCAGTCGTCGCCCCCGTACTCGGCGGCGTCGTGGCCGTCCTGGTCGGCGTCGTAGTCGTTGGTGTTGTCGCAGTCGTTGATGATCCCGTCGTACCACTCGTCGGGAGCGCCGGGGTAGACGGTCTCGTCGGCGTCGTCGCAGTCGTCGCCGCCGTAGCTGTCGGAGTCGTAGCCGTCTCCGTCGCGATCGTAGT
>CAYZVO010000147.1:0-1275 GCA_964481655.1 uncultured Enterobacterales bacterium
GAGGGCGACACCGACACCGACACCGACACCGACACCGATACGGATGCCGACTCGGACACCGACGCCGACACGGACATGCCCAGCTCCTTCGGGGGCGAGCTGACCTATGTCTACAACTACGGTGGCACCAACGAGTGTGACGCGGTGATCGACCTGGTCGGCACCAAGTACACCGGCTCCTGCCCGGGCTGCGACTTCGGCTTCGCCATCGACCCGACGGTCACGGAAGACAACGGCACCGCCGCCTGCTTCCTGCACCCCCTGCTGTCGTACATCGACTACAGCTACTACGTGAACATGATGATGGCGCACATGGACTCGTACAGCGGGTACTACGGCACCTACAGCGACGTGTTCGCCAACGGCTTCTCCTACGACCTGTCCTACTACGGCATGGGCTACTACCCGGGCCCGTACTTCATGCTCATCTCCTACGATGGCGCCCCTGACGGCACCTTCACCCGCACGGGCGATGACATCGAGTGGTCCTGGTACTACGCCGGCTACGACTCCGAGTACGAGTACAACTACTTCGACGACTGCGGCGCCTACATCTACTACGACGACTTCGCCGACCTGGTGGAAGACGAAGGCGACGTGGGCACCAGCGACTGCGACGGCATGCTCCTGGACGTCTGGGGCGTGGATGTCACCGCCGGCCAGACCATCGAGGTCAGCATCGACACCGCCTCCGACGCCACCGCGTTCGATCCCCTGGGCTGGATGAACGGCCCCGACGGCTGCGTCGTCGCCTACAACGATGACAGCTTCGTCTGCACCTACCCGCCGCCCAGCTACGAGTGCCCGGCGATGGACCACGAGGCCACCGAGGCCGGCGTCCACGAGATCGTGATCGCCTCCTACGGCTCCTGCGCTGGCGCCACCGCCGAGTACAGCCTCAAGGTGCTGGTCGACGGCGTCGCGGCCGAGCTCACCCAGATCGCTGACGACACCGATCGTTACGACGTGTCTGGCTCCGAGTTCTACTACGACGTCAAGGGCAGCGGCACCATCACCCAGTAGCTGCGCCTGCGGGAGGGGGTCAACCCCTCCCCTACGCACGGCCGCGGTCGGGCTTCGGTCCTTCCGCGGCCGTTGTGCGTCTGGAACGGGGCCGCCCCTGGTCGCCAGAGGCATTGGCGGCGGGACGCTCGGTGCCAGGGACGCTGGGCGCCGGAGACGCTGGTGGGGCTCACTTCGGCCTGCCGGGCGGGCCGGGATTCCGCGGCGCGCCCTGGCCGATCCTCACCGGCGGGGCACAGCTCGGAGGCGCCG
>CAYZVO010000147.1:1375-11598 GCA_964481655.1 uncultured Enterobacterales bacterium
TTCCGCGGCGCGCCCTGGCCGATCCTCACCGGCGGGGCACAGCTCGGAGGCGCCGGAGGCACCGCTGCAGCCCCGTCCCTGGCGCGGCCTCCGGTCGCCGGAGGCGTTGGCGGCGGGACGCTGGGCGCCAGGGACGCTGGGCGCCAGGGACGCTGGGGGGGCTCACTTCGGCCTGCTGGTCGCCGGAGGCGTTGGCGGCGGGACGCTGGGCGCCAGGGACGCTGGTGGGGCTCACTTCGGCCTGCCGGGCGGGCCGGGCTTCCGCAGCCGTTGTGCGTCTGGGCACGGGCCCCAAGCCTACGGCCGGCAGCCGACGGCCGACAGCCCGAGGCACGGCACGTGGACCGTGGATCTCGACGACGAGGCAGCTGCCAACCATGTCACCGAGGATCCGAACCCACCAAGCGATGAGCTGTGGGCTGTGGGCTGTGGGCTGTAGGCCCCAACCACGACGCCTCGCCTCGCCTCCACCGCTCCGGAAGCCGGAAGCCGTATCAGGGCTCGCTGCGCTTGCGCTCCTTGGCCTTCTCGCCCAGCTCGAGGGCGACGCGGAAGGCCATCTGGGCCTCGGCGTCCTTGCCGAGCTTCTTGAGCACGTTGGCCTCGAGCATGGCGCAGGCCGGGTAGTCCGGGGCCAGCTCTCGGCAGGTGTCCACCGCGGCCTTGGCGTCGTCGTAGCTGCCCAGGTTGAACTGGGCCTGGGCGATGGAGTGGTAGGTCAGGAAGTTGGGGGGCTCGCGCTCGGCGATGGCCAGCAGCTGCTCGAGCTGCTCGGCGTAGCGGAGCTGGTCGGCGTAGATCTCCACCAGCTGCACCCGGGCCTGCATGGCGTCGTAGAGCCGGACCTCCTCGAGCAGGAAGCCCTCGGCCTCGGTGACGTCGCCCTGGAAGCGCAGGGCCATGCCCAGGAACTGGTTGGCGAAGGCCATGTTGGGCTGCTCCGCGAGGGCCGCCCGCAGCACGGCCGCGCCTCCCTCGTTGTCGCCGCGCATGACCATCAGCACGCCTCGCATGCCCTCGGCCACGGCCAGATCGGGCAGCAGCTCGAGGGCCCGGGTCACCTCGGTGTCGAGGCGCTCGGTGTCCCCCAGCATGAACAGCGCGTGCAGGTAGGGCTCCCAGCTGCGGCTGACGTAGGGGTCGAGCTCGATGGCCTCGGACAGCAGCGCCGCGGCCCGCTCGGGATCTCCCTGCTGGAGCACGAGCATGCCGAGCATGCCCTTGCTCAGGGAGCCCGGCTGCCGCTCGTCCAGCTCGATGGCCACGTCCATGGCGGCGTCTTTGTCCCCCATGGAGCGCAGCAGGTTGATCAGCAGCACCCGGGGGTCCACCAGCCCAGGCTCCTTGGCGATGATGCCCTCGAGGGCCGCGCGGGCCTCCTCGAGCTCGCCGGCCTGCATCTTCATGCGGCCCTGCTCGACCTCCATCAGCACCGGCAGGCGCTGGACGGGATCGGGCAGCAGCTCGCCCTCCTCGACCTCGACCTCGGCCACGCCGGTGATGTAGCCGAGGGCCTCGAGCTGGGCGAGCCGCTCCGGGCTGGCCTCGACCCGGGCGGCGGTCTCGGTGGCGGGCTCGAGCTGGTCGGCCCAGGACTGGATGCGGGCCTTCATGGCCTCGACGGTGGCCGCGTCCTCGGCAGCGAGATCGCTCTTCTCGCTGCGGTCTTCCCGGGCATACAGCTCCGGCGTGGTGGAGTCGATGAGCTTGAACTCGGCGTCCACCAGGGCACGCTGGGGGGCCCAGCCGTAGTGACGGAAGGCGAAGAGGCTCTCGACATAGACCTGCCGGTCGGCGGGGATGGCGTCGGGCCGACCCTGGATGCGAGGCAACAGGCTGATGCCGTCGATGTCGGCGGGCACGGGCTGGTCGACGATCTCGAGGATGGTGGGCAGCAGGTCCACCACCGAGACGGGCTCCTCCACCACGATGCCCTGGGGCAGGCCGCCGGGGGGGCGCACGATCATGGGGACGCGGGTTGTCGCGTCGTAAAGCAACACACCGTGAGACTGCTCGCCGTGGGAGCCCAGGCCTTCGCCGTGGTCACCGGCGATGATGACCCATGTATCATCCAGCCGATCCAGGCTCGCCAGCTGTGTCATCAGCTCGCCCACCAGGTGGTCGGTGAAGGCCACCTCGGCCATGTAGGGCCGGGCGATGTGTCGGCCGGCGAAGGGCTCGGGGGCGCGGTAGGGGGCGTGGGGATCGAAGAGGTGGATCCAGCCGAAGAAGGGCTCGTCGGCCGCTGCGTTGGTGTCGAGCCAGCCGAAGGCGTCCCGGAGGACCTCGTCGCCGCGGCGCTCGACCCGCCAGCGGTTCTGCTCCTCGTCACGGGACTCGCCCATGTCGTCGTAGAACGCGTCGAAGCCCTGGGCGAAGCCCCAGTGGTGGGAGGTCACCTCGGCCCCGACGGCGGCCATGGTGGCGTAGCCGCCGGCCTGCATCAACTCGGCCAGGGTGGTGGCGCCTTCGTCCAGGAACATGTCGCCGTTGTCCCGCACACCGTGCCGCGGGGGCAGCAGGCCGGTGAACATGGACGAGTGCGCCGGGATGGTCAGGGGCGTGACGGTGTAGGCCCGGGAGAAGCGAGCACCCGAGGCCGCCAGGGCGTCGAGGTTCGGGGTGTCCGCCTTGACCCGGCCGTAGCAGCCCAGCACGTCGGCCCGCAGGGTGTCCAGGGTCACCAGCAGGACCGACGGGCGCGCGGCCGCAGCGGGGGCGACGGCGTCGGCCGCGGGCTCGGACGGCGGGGCGTCCTGGGGGGCCTCGGGGGCGCTGTCGCAGGAGGACAGGGCCAGCAGGCACAGAGCGAAGAAGGGGATCGAGGCGTTCATGGTTCCACCGCTTGTTGGGCGATGGCCATGGCTAACGGGCCGCGCCCCCTATGGGTAGATGGAGCCCACCACGGTCAGGCCCGCGGCGTGCACGGTGGGCAGCTCTGTGAGGTTGGAGCTGTCGAAGCCGTCGGCCGAGCCCCAGTAGATCTGGCTGACCTCGGGACCGCCGTCGTCGGGCTCGTAGTGGCTCGCGAAGACGATGTCCAGCCAGCCGTCGCCGTCGAGATCCCGCACCGCCGCCTCCGAGGCCGCGGTCGTGGTGAAGGGGCTTCGGCGCTCCTCGCTGTAGCCCGAGCCCGAGCCCCAATACACATAGGATGTATCAGCGAACGAGGTGTCCCACTCGACGCCCCCGTTGGACAGGACGATGTCCATCCAGCCGTCGTCGTCCAGATCCGCCAACTGGGCGTCGGTGCCGCCCACGGCCTCGGGCAGCTGGAACCAGTCGTCGCCCAGGTTGCCCGCCATGTCGCCCCAGTAGATGGCGCTGGCTTCACCGCAGTAGAGCACGCACATCCACGAGGTGAGGAACACGTCGGTGTTGCCGTCGGCGTTCATGTCGCCCACCGCGAGGCCCTCGGGGAAGACGGAGGTCAGCTCGGTGCGGCTGTGCTCCCCCCAGCCCTCGTCGGTGCCCCAGTACAGGTAGCTCTCGTTGACGAAGAAGAACTCGGTGACGCCGTTGGCGAAGACCACGTCGTTGCGCCCGTCGTTGTTGATGTCGGCCACCCGGCTGCGGGCCGCGCCGATGGTGGGCAGGCCCAGGCGGTTGGACTCGGAGTAGCCGTCCTCGCCGCCCCAGTAGACGTAGGAGTCGTTGCTGTAGGTCTCGGTGCTCGGGGTGCCCCCGGCGTAGCGGTTGGAGAAGATCAGGTCGATCCAGCCGTCCTGATCCAGATCCGCCGCGGTGGGGTCGGCGCAGCCGATGGTGGGCAGGGCCGTGCGCCGCTCCTCGGAGAAGCCGTCGGAGGCGCCGTAGTAGACATAGGAGTCGATGGCACGGTCGTCGTTGCCGTCCTGGACCGAGGCGAAGACCAGATCGATGTAGCCGTCCTGATCGAAGTCCCCGGCGTCCGCGCCCATGGCGCCCACGGTGGGCACGGTCCAGGTGGAGCCGCTGCTGTAGCCCTCTGCGCTGCCCAGGTAGATGACCGAGTCGGTGAAGTAGTTCCCGTCCAGATCGGTCTGGGCGAAGACGATGTCCGGCCAGCCATCGCAGTTCAGGTCCCGGCAGGCGTCGGCCCCGTCGCAGTCCTGATCGATGCCGTCCCCCGGGACCTCGGTCTCGTGGGAGCCCGGGTAGGCCGTGGCGTCGTCGTCGTGGCAGTCCTCATCCGAGGTCCAGCCGTCGCCGTCCCCGTCCTGTGGGACGTCGGTGTCCGCGTCGGTGTCGCTGTCCGCGTCGGCGTCCGTGTCGGTGTCTGTGTCACTGTCGGTGTCGGTGTCGGTGTCGGTGTCCTCCGGCGGGCTGCTGTCGTCGGGCTTGTCCCCGCTGGGATCGCAGGCCAGCAGGAGGACGGCGGCGGCGAGGGAGGGCAGGATGAAGCGACCCATGTTCGGCTCCGATCAGCGGGGGTGGGGGCGATGGCGGCGCCCGTCCATCGTGTAGCTGGAACCGTCGGACTCGACCACGACGCTGCCGTGATGGTCCGTGCGCCGGAGCTCGGCGCCGAGCTCCTCGAGAGCGCGCACGGTGCTGGCGTCCGGGTGGCCATAGGCGTTGCCCTCGCCGACGGAGATGAGGGCCAGGCTGGGCTGGATGTCCTGCAGGAAGGCGTCGCTGCTGGCGTCCGAGGCGCCGTGATGGTGGACCTTGTAGATGTCCACCGGCCCGGGATCGAGGCTGCGCTCGCAGCTCGCCTCGCAGTCCCCCCCCAGCAGGATGCCGACCTGCTCGTGGCGCACGAGCAGCACGACCGAGTTGTCGTTCTCGTTGGCAGAGAGCTGGTCGGCGTGGAGCACCTCGACGCTCACGGATGGCCCCATGTCGATGCTGCCACCGGCCTGGAGCCCCACCCGCCGGCCGACC
The DNA here is from genome assembly GCA_964481655.1 of uncultured Enterobacterales bacterium. GTDB lineage: Bacteria > Myxococcota_A > UBA796 > UBA796 > JAFGLY01 > CALDOK01. The sequence goes on from CAYZVO010000147.1 coordinate 6,242, forward strand.
GCAGCGAAGCGGTAGTCCTCGTCGCTGGCGTCGGAGAACCAGCCGTCGTTGTCGAAGGCGGCCACCACCTCGGGGTGCTCCCCCAGCAGGGTGTCCATGCCGCCGTGATGGTCGCTGTGTTGGTGGGTGACCAGGGTGTAGTCGATGGCCCGGATGTCCTGGCTGTCCAGGTACCAGGCCAGCTCGTCGCAATACCCGGAGCTGCCGGAGTCGATCAGCATCACGAATCCGTCAGGGGAGATGAGCACCAGGGCGTCTCCCTGCCCCACATCGACCATGTGCAGCCGCAGCTCCCCCGCGGGCGCGGAGGGGCAGGCGCAGTGGGCGGAGCAGGCCCCGGGGCAGGCGCGGTCGTCGTCACCGTCGCAGGCCTCGTAGCGGCCACCCTTGACGCCGTCGCCGCAGCGGCCGCCGCAGGCCTCGTCCACGATGCCGTCGCAGTCGTCATCCCGATTGTTGCAGGGCTCCCGGGAGCCGGGGTTCACCCAGGGGTCGGCGTCGTCGCAGTCCCCGGGCTGCAGGACCCACCCCGGCTCACCCCCGCAGCGGGGCTCGACCTGGGCGGTCGCGCCCCAGCCGTCCCGGTCGTCGTCGGGGTACCACAGCACCATGGGCTCGGGGTAGTCCTCGTCCACATCGCCGTCGCAGTCATCGTCCGCGGCGTTGCAGGCCTCCGCCGCGTCGGGGTGCACCCCCGAGTCGTGGTCGTCGCAGTCGCCGCCGACATCGACCCAACCCCACGGCGCGGTGCAGCTGGGCATCCCGGGGCCCTCCGCGCCGTGGCCGTCACCGTCGGCGTCCGGGTACCAGCGGGTGGCGCAGGGGTCGGCCGGGGTCTCGGGGGCCGCGGTGTCCAGGGGTGCGGGCTCGCTGTCCCCGAGCTCGGGCTTCTGGACGCAGGCCGAGGCGAGCAGCAGGGCGAGGGACAGCGTGGTCATGGCGCCGGGGGTTCGGGCTCCCGATGAGCATAGCCCAGCCCGCAGGTCACCGCGTCAGGCGCCTGTAGATGCCGGGGATGCGCAGCGGCAGCGCCTCGACGGCGTCGATGATGGTGTACGCACCCCGACCGTACATCTGCTGCAGGTAGTCCCGGCTGTGGGGATCCACGGTGATGCAGTAGGGATGCACGCCCTCGCGGCGAGCCTCCACCAGCGCCCGGCGGGTGTCCTCCTGGGCGTAGCTGTCGGCGTACAGATCGCAGCCGCAGTCCAGGGGCTTGCCGTCGGACAGCAGGATCAGCAGCCGGATCCGCGCGGGCTGGTCCATCAACAGCCGGGTCGCGTGTCGGATCGCGGCCCCGTCGCGGTTCTCCATCTTCCAGGACATGGCCCCGATGCGCTCCCTCGCCGCGGCGTCGTAGGGCTGATCGAAGCCCTTGGCCACGTAGAAGGCCACCTGATCGCGGCCGTACCCCGAGAAACCCCAGATGGCGAAGCGATCGCCGATGGCGTCCACGGCCTCGGCGATGAGCACCAGGGCCTCTTTCTCGACCTCGATGATGTGCTTGCCTCCGCCCGAGACCACCTCGTTGGTGGATGAGGACATGTCCAGCAGGAAGGCCACGGCGACGTCGCGCCGGTTGCGCTCGTGGCGCAGGTAGAGCCGATCCGTGGGGCTACCCCCGGCGCGCTTGACGGTGAGCGCCTCGACGACGCGGTCGAGGTCCAGGGCGTCCCCGTGGGACAAGCCCCGCACCAGCTCGAGCTCGGAGGGCCGCAGGGCCTCGAACTGCCGGCGCAGGGATCGGATCTGGGGGCGATAGGCGCCCATGACCCGATCGACGAAGTCGGTGCTGGCCTGCTGCAGCGGCAGCTCCCGCACCAGGGTCCAGGCCGGACGGTAGTCGCCGATGGTCAGGTCCCACTCGGGGTAGACGCTGCCTTCCGTGGAATCCAACGCCTCCTGCTCCACGTCGGCCCGCAGGGGGGCTGGCAGGGGCGCGTGGGCCCGGGGGCGCTCCTCGACCACACCACCGGAGGGGCCCTCCATGGCGCTCAACCAGGCGTCCGCCTCCGCGTAGTCCGCCAGCTTCCGGGCCCGGGCGGTGTCGCGCCGCAGGCGATCCCGCTGCTCCGAGAAGCGGCTGTCCTCCCCCGCCTCTTGCGCCAGCTGGTGGGCCTCCATGGCGCGCTGGTCCAGGGCCTTGGCCGCGGCGTCCCGACGCTCGGGCCGGAGCATGCCCCCGCTGGCCCTGCCGAGGACGTCCCGCCAGGATGCGGGGACGTCGGGCTCGCCCGGTCGGCCTCCTGGGGCGAAGGAGCCCTCAGCGTCTCCGCTGTCCTTGCGACCACCCCTGGCGCGGGAGCGCCCGCGGGCACGGCCGGAGCCGGCCTCCGCCTCGGCCGCGCTGCGCATCAACGCCAGCGCGTCCGGGAAGACCCGCTGCAGGCTCGCGGCCGTGTCCTGCACGGTGGCCTGCTCGGAGCGCAGGTCCTCCAGCGCCCGACCCAGCCGCTCAGCCACAGGCCACACCGCACCATCGACCAGCTCCTGGGCGCCGTCGGGCATCCGCCCCGCCCAGGCCTGGTAGCCGAGCAACGCGACGAGCTGCTCGACGGCGGGCAGCTGCTCCAGCGGGGGCTCGAGCTGGGGGAGCTCGGCCCGCAGCGTGTCCAGATCCCTGCCGAGGCCGGGGTAGAGCCGCCGCAGCCCGGCCTCGATCCGCGCGTCCTCGAGGATCTGGAAGAGATCCCCGGCCAGGCTGCGGTTGCCGAGCCCGCGCAGGAAGCGCTGCAAGGCCAGCTCGCCCTCCTGGGGCCGCGGCCAGCTGTCGCCCAGGGGCTCGAGCTCGAGATCGAAGCTCCCCAGCTCGAGATAGCCGGCGCACAGCGCGGTGAGCACCCGATACACCAGGAAGTCTCGCTCGCCGCCGAGCTGATCGATGCGCGCGGGCAGGCGGATGGTGTGGCCGTCGGTGTAGGCCAGGCCCCCGCCCGCGGCGCGCAGGGGGTGGAAGCCGGGCGAGGCGTGGGTCGGCGGCGCCGGCTCGACGCTCACCTGCTCGCCGCAGTGGGCCGCGGCGTACAGCGCCAGGACCCGCTGGATGTCCGCCAGGGGCAGGCCCCGGTCCAGGGCCTGGATGGCCTGGCGTCCCTGCCCCGACTCGCCCCGCAGGAAGCTGGCGGCCTTCTCGGGGCTGTCCTTCGCCAGCGACGCCGCCTCGGTGATGAAGGCTTGCAGGGCGTCGTCGTCCAGCTCGCCGAGCACGGGGGCCAGGTTCCGCGCCACAGGGACCGCGGCGGCGGGGCGCTCGTGCAGGGTCCAGTCCACGGCCACCAGGAAGCGCCGTCGCCGCTCCGGGGCGACCCGCGCCAGCTGGTCGGGCAACAGCTCGGCGAGCTGCCGGGCGATGGCCGGATCGCGCTCGGCCGCGAGGAAGAGCAGGTCCCCGTAGGCGCGCGCCAGATCGCCCCCCAGGGCTTCTTGCACGGCCCGGACGTGGCGCAGCCAGGTGCGGGCGGTCGTGGCGTCGGCCTCGACGAGGCGCAGGGCGGGCTCGAGGGAGCGCCCGACCTGGCCCAGGGGCCCCAGCAGGCGACGGCCGAGGCGACGCAGGGCGCCACCTCCCCGCTTGCGGGGAAAGGCCTGGTCGTCGCGCCCGGAAGCCACGGGGGCGGATCCTAGAAGAAGTCTGCGACGATCTCCGCGATGGAGCGGCGCAGATCGGGATCGTCGGTGAGGGTGCGGGTGAAGGCGGCCTGGCAGGCATCGACGGGGCTGGCGCCCGCGGTCACCAGCTTGCCGGCGTAGATGACCAGGCGGGTGGACACCCCTTCGTCCAAGCCGCGATCGGTGAGGTTGCGGACCTTGCCCGCGATGGCCACCAGGGAGGCAGCCAGCTCGGCGCTCACGCCGGCCTCCTTGGCCACCACGCTCCGCTCGAGCTCGGCGGGGGGGAAGTCGAAGTCCAGGGACACGAAGCGTTGACGGGTGGAGGGCTTGAGTTCCTTGAGCACGCTCTGGTAGCCCGGGTTGTAGCTCACCACGAGCATGAACTCATCGGGGGCCCGCAGCAGGGTGGCCAGCTTGTCCACCGGGAGCAAGCGCCGGTCGTCGGTGAGAGGGTGGATGACGACCATGGTGTCCTTGCGGGCCTCCACCACCTCGTCCAGGTAGACGATGGCGCCGTGCCGGACCGCGGCGGTCAGGGGCCCGTCCACCCACACGGTCTCGTCACCCAGGATCAGGAAGCGACCCACGAGGTCGGAGGCGGTGAGGTCCTCGTGGCAGGCCACGGTCACCAGCGGGCGGCCTAGCCGATGCGCCATGTGAGACACGAAGCGGGTCTTGCCGCTGCCGGTGGGGCCCTTGAGCAGCACCGGGAGCTGGCTCCGCCACGCCTGCTCGAACAGCTCCACCTCGCCCGCTACGGGGAGGTAGTAGGGCTCCTGGTCGACGTGGAAGTCCTCGACCGGTGGGGTGATCTGACGCATGGGGTCTCCTGGTCACGAGACCAGGGAGCGTAGTCTCGGAGCAGGAGGGCAGCAAGCTGGAGGCTCCCACGCTTTCGGATCGCTCCCCCCCGCACTGAAGCACGATCTTCTCGTGTGCCGCATACCCGGCGTTGGGAGCGCACTACCACGACGCACAGAAAAGATGTTCCCCGCCACCTAAAACGCCCACCAGGACCACCGATGAGTTGGATAGAAGCTGGCGGCCAATCCCCACCCCACCCCGCGTCAACCACGACGCAGCGGCCTCCAGCAGCAACGGAGGCGCACATGGGACTTCCCGCAGCCGACATCTCGACCCACTGGGATTCGGTCGCGCACGTCCCCTCCATCGACTCCGCGGATGTGCGCAGGCACCGCCGTGTGTCGATCGCCGCCGAGGTCCACCTGCACAGCGACACCAACCTCTATGCAGGCATCACCAACAATCTCAGCCGCGGTGGTCTCTTCGTCGCCACCTCGGATCTGTTGGCCAAGGGCACGGTCCTGGACCTCGAGTTCTCCATCCCCGACGGCGGCCCTCCGATCCGCACCACCGGCGTGGTGCGCTGGCTCCGGGAAGACCTGGAAGACATCGAGGCCCCCCCGGGCATGGGCGTCCAGTTCGTCGAGCTCCAGGAGCGGTCCAAGGATCGACTGAAGCGCTTCGTCGAGCTGCGAGACACCCTGTACTACGACGAGGATCTCATCTGATGTAGGGGCTCCTTCGGGAGCGTGTGTGTGAACCTGAAGACGGGAGTGTGTTGACTAGAGGTGCAACCCGAGCCAGCCTCGTCATGTGAGTGTGTTGGGTGCCCACTCCATGAAACTATGGGTCAGAGGCGGCTTGGGGAGCGGGGGGCGAGGGGAACCCATTAGCGGGGGGTTACACACACCCCCCCCCCCCCACAGCGGTGGGGCCCAACC
>CAYZVO010000147.1:11608-23898 GCA_964481655.1 uncultured Enterobacterales bacterium
CGAATTGCGCGGGTGTTCCGACTCCGCCCGCCCAACCTTCGGGTTGGGCCCTCTCGCGAAGGCGTCGCACCTAGCCCTGCTTGATGCGGGCGATGGCGCCGTGCAGGACATCCGGATCCAGGTCCTCGATCTCCCGCAGGGTCAGCTCGACCAGCGAGGGCTCGAGCTCGAGATCCTCAGCCTGCTCGAGGTCCGGCAGCGCGTCGTGCTCCATCGTCTGCTCGATGCGGCGGCGGCGCCAGGCCTCGAATCGATCGCCGTAGCGTTCGCGCACGCTCTGGGCCGTGGCGGTGATGCCCTGGTAGAACAGCCAGCCGCAGGCCACCTCGTCCACCAGGGGGATGACGTCGGGGATGGCGATGCTCAGGGCGAGCAGCTGGGCCAGGTTGAAGTTCACGAACGCCTGGATGGGCAGCGGCAGCCGCTTGATGCGACCGCGCACGTCCATGCGCTCGACGAGGCGGGTGAGAGAGAAGCGCTGCAGGACCTGTTCCATGCCAAACTCCTGGCTGGGTTTCGGCTGTGCTACGCCCTGGGCGCTTCGACTATTGCGTCTCCGTCGCCGCGATAGGATGGACGTAGTCCGGATCACGAGGTGAGCATGTCCCCACGGGCCACGTTGAATGCGCTGCTGGCAGCCCTGTTCGACCCCAACGAGCTGCGCACCCTGTGCAGCACCGAGCTGTACCTGGGGGACCTGAGCGAGCACCTGCCGCCACCGGGCTGCTCCCCTCAGGAGCTGCACGCGGGCGTGGTCGCCGGCCTGGCCGCCAGCGGTCGCCTCCGGCCGTCCCTGTTCCGCACCCTCCAGAGCCTGCGCCGAAATGACCAGCACCGCATCGACGACGCCAGGCGTCGCTGCCTGGCGCGCCGGGTGTTGGTGGTCTTCGGCGGTGGGGATCGCCAGGAGCACGCGCGGCAGCTCCAGCAGGACGCCCGGCTGGCCGAGCGGCTCACCGCGGCCCTCGAGGCCCGCGGGCAGCGCGCGCTGCTGGCCTGGCCCACGGGGCCGGAGGACCCGCCCAGCCTGGTGCACACCCGCGGCGTCGAGCGCTGTGACGCCCTGGTGCTGCTGCTGTCGGCGGCCTCGGCCACCGCTCCGTCCACCGCCCTGCTCCTGGAGCGGCTCGGCTCGCGGGGCTGGCCGGCCCTGCACGTCGTCACCACAGACAGCAGCATGCCTCCGGGGCACCTGCTCCCGGCCCTGCAGCGGGGCAGCCTGCACCCCTGCACCGACAGCGCCGGCTACGCCAGCACCCTCGACGCCCTGTGCGCCGGCCTCGAGGGCCTGCTGGCGGCGGCGGTCGAGCACGAGACCAGCGGGCCGAGCGACGATCCCTGGCCCCCCATGCGCGGCACCGTGGCCGGCAACACCCGGCCCCGCACCGTAGCTCGCTCCGAGCTCGAGGCGATGGCCAAGCCGGGGGAGACCATCTTCCAGGAGCTGCTGGAGCGCCCCGTGGGCGTCCTGCTCGAAGGGGGGCGGCGCACCGTGCTCGTGGACCGCCGGGGAGCCTCCGAGCTCGTGCTGACCACCGCGGCGAAGTCCGCCCTCTGGACCGAGCGCCTGGGCTCCCGGGCGGGGCTCGCCGCCGGCGAGGCCTGGGACGCCTGGGTCGAGCGCGCCCTGATCGACGGTGTCGCCGCGCCTCCCCCCGATGCACCGGCGCCCCCCACCCGCTGGGGTGGCGCCGGGGTGCTGCCCATCGTGCGCTGGCGGGACGATGCCTGGGTGCCGCTGCTGTTCCGAGACGTCCCGCCCTACGGCTGGAACCTGCCCCTGGGGGCCTCGGGCCGCGACGACGACATGGACGATCCCCGCAGCTGGGGGCGCCGCGAGCTGCTCGAGGAGCTCATCGTCCTGCAGGGGGCCCCCCGCGCGGACCAGCCCCTGGCCCTGCGGCCGCTCCTGCTCCCCGGCGGCTCCCCCCGCGATGCCCTGGACGCGGCGCTCGCGGCCGCCCTCCCCACCGTCGCCCTGCGCGCCCGCAGGGACCGGCTGCCCATCACCGCAGGCCCCCCCAGCGGCCTCCCGGGCCACGGCTGGCTCGGGCAGGCCATCCCCTGCGATCCCCTCCCCTGTGCCGGCGATCTGCTGGTGCGGAGCGACGCCGGAGCCCGCTGGCACCGCAACCTGCTCTCCGCCCCGGTCCCCCTCGAGCTGGGCATCGACGTGGTCGAGGTGCTGCGCCTCGAGCTGGACGACGGCGACACCATCATCGACGGCGAGATCCTGGAGCGGGACGACGGCAGCGTGGAGCTGGTCCGGATGCCCGTGGCCATGGTGCGCGCCGAGGCCCTCTTCCGGCTGTTCGGCCCCGACGCCGATCCCCTCGAGCCCACCGAAGCCCTCCCCCGCTCCATGGGCTGCCCGGGACTGACCGGCGACGACCTGCACCTGTTCCCCTGGGACGTGGAGCGCCGCGCGCGCCTGGCCGAGGGCGGGCAGATGGGCGACGCCGCCATCGATCGGCGGGAGCGGGAGCGCTACCGCGCCTGGCGCGAGCGCTTCGGGGAGCACTTCCTGGACGCCGACGGCGCCCCCTCGGCGGCGAATCCCTGCCCGCTGTTCGTGGGCGCCACCGCCCGCCTGCTGCAGCTGTGGGCGCGATCGATGGGCTAGACGAACACCCGCGCATCCAGCGCGACGCCGCCCTCGCCCTCATCGAAGATCCGGAACGGGTTGATGTCCAGCTCCCGGATCTCCGGCACCTCGCTCAACAGCGCCCCCACCGCCACGATGGCCTGGGCGGCCGCGTCCAGATCCAGGGGCCCGCGCCCGCGCACCCCGTGGAACAGGGCGCTACCGGGGAGCCCGAGCAGCATGGCCCGGGCCTGCTCGAGATCCACCGGGGCGACCCGCAGGGCCACCTGGCCCATGATCTCCACCAGCACGCCGCCGAAGCCCGCGACCACCACCGGGCCGAACTGGGGATCCCGCCGGCCTCCGATGATGAGGTCGAGCCCCCGGGGCGCCATGGGCTGGAGCAGGACCCCGGCCTGGGGCTCACCCGCCGCGTGCTCGGCGAGCAGCGCGAGCAGCTCCCGGGTGTGGCGCTCCACCTCGTCGAGGCTGCGCAGATCCAGCCGCACACCCCCCATGTCGCTCTTGTGGCTCAAGGCCGTGCTGGCGACCTTGGCAGCCACCGGGGTGCCCAGCTCGACGGCGGCCGCGACGGCGTCGGGCACGCTCCGCACCAGGCGCCAGGTCGCGGTGGGGACACCCGCAGCCTCGACCAGGGACATGGCCACATCCACCGCGGCGCCGCGCTCCCGGACGGAGGCCATGAGCTCGGCCGAGGGAGGCTGCGCGAGGGGGATCGCATGCTGCGCGCGATCGCGGCCGTTGCGCTGGGTCTGCTCTCGCAGCAGGGCCAGCGCCTCGATGGCGTCGGTGGGCTCGGAGAACAGGGGGTAGCCGTTCTCCCGCCGCAGCAAGGCCTGCTCGTCGGGATCGGTGACGACCACGATCAGCACGGGCTTGGCGCTTCCGCGCCCCAGCTCGGCCAGGGCGGCGATGAGGGCCCGGGAGCGCTCCTGCTCGCTGGGGCCGGTGTAGGTGTGCAGGAAGACCACGCCGTCGACCTCGGGCTGCTCGACGGCCGCCCGGACCAGGTCGACGTAGGTGTCGAAGTCGAAGACGTCCCCCAGATCGAGGGGGTTGGTCAAGCGGACGACACCGGCTCGGCAGCGGCTGGCGATGAGCTCGAACAGCTCGGGGCCGAAGGACGCCAGGGTGAAGCAGTGCCGCTCGCAGGCGTCGGCGACCTGCACCGCGTGGCCGCCGGAGCGGGAGATCACCGCCAGGCGGCTGCCGGCCATGGCGGGCAGGGACAGGGCCCGCACCGCGTTGGCCAGGCTGTGCCCGTCGTGGAAGCGCACGGCGCCGGTCTGGGCCAGGGCCGCCTCGACCACCGCGTCGTCCCCGGCCAGGGAGGCGGTGTGGGAGGCCGCGATGTCCCGGGACAGGCCGCCGCGGTTGGCCTTCTGGACCAGCACGGGCTTGGTGGAGCGCCGCAGCAGCTCGAGCAGGCGGCGGCCGTCGTCGATGCCCTCGAGGTACATCACCACGATGTCGGTCTCGGGATCGTCGATGAGGAACTCGAGCAGGTCGCACTCGTCCACATCGAGCTTGTTGCCGATGCTGGCGAAGCGCGCGACCCCCAGGCCCTCGTGGGCCAGCAGGGACAGATAGGCGATGCCCACCCCCCCGCTCTGGGAGACCACGGACACACCGCCGCGGCGGTAGATGTCGGGCAGGGGCGAGAACGGCACCACCAGCCCGTTGTGGATGGACATCACACCCAGGCAGTTGGGCCCGATGAAGCGCACGCCGCCGCGATCCGCCGCGGCCCGCAGCTCGGCCTGCAGGGCGTCGCCGTCGCCGCCCTTCTCACCGAAGCCGGCGGACTCGATGATCACCCGCTGGATGCCGGCCCGGCCGCAGGCCTCCACGATCCCGGGCACCGCCCGGGCCGGGGCGAGCACCACCGCCAGATCCGCAGGGGTGGGCAGCTCGTCGAGGGAGCTGTGGATGGTCCGGCCCTGGAAGCTGCCCCCACGGGGACCCACCAGGTGGATCTCGCCGTCGAAGCGGAAGGCCAGCAGGTTGATGACGATGGCCCGCGCCAGGTTGTGGGGCCGGTCGGACACACCGACCACCGCCACGCTCCTGGCCTCGAAGAATCCTTGCACGACGACACCTCAGAGGGACAGCGAGACGCTCCAGCCGCTGTGGACGCCGCTGACGACCACCCGATGGGAGTAGACCAGCGCCGCGCCGATCTTGCCGATGCGGGCGCCAGCGCCCAGGTTCCAGGCGAACTCGTGGCCGAAGCCGAAGGCGTCGGTCTGCGACCAATCGACCCGCCGGTCCGGGTTGAACAGCAGCGCGGGGGTGATCCCGGCCACCCCGTAGATCTCCTGCGGACCGATGTGGAGGTTCAGGGGTAGATCCACGCCGGCGGAGCCGGGCAGCAGCTCGCTGTTCCCGACGGTGACCCGATCCCAGAACAGGTCGACGCCAGCCTCGGCCCCCCAGTACTTCTGGTGGGGGCCCATGAAGCTGCCGACCCGGAACTCCAGGCCCGACATGCTGCCGCTGCCGGTGGTCCAGGTGCCCAGGACACGGGTGCGGCCGAGCAGGGGGGACTTCCAGTAGTGCACCCCGCCGGTGGCCCCCATGCGGGCGCCGACCCAGGTGCCGGAGCTGGTGGCGTAGGCGCTGATCCCGGCGACGGGCCGCCAGTAGGGTTCGACCTGCCAGCCGGGCTCCGCCGCCTGCGCCGACCACGGACAGGCCAGCCCGGCCGCCAGCGCAGCCGCGGGGAGTGCGAGCGAGCGCATGAGCGCCGCCCTAGCCCTGGTCGTCCAGGAAGCGCTCGAGGGACTTGTTGACCTGCTCGAGGTTGGGCGTGATCAGCGAGACGATGAACTTCTCGATCTTCGGGCCGAGCTTACGGGCCAGCAGCCGGGGCACACCGGGCACCTTGTTCATGTCGATGTCGAGGTCGCCGGTGAGGTGGACCTTGGTGAGATCGCCCTGGACCGTGAAGGTGTTGCGGCCCTTGCAGCTGACCTTCTCGCGGAAGACGCGGGTCTTGATCTCCCAGTCGCAGATGAACTCCGCTTCGTTCCACGTGGCGTAGTCGTCCCACTCGAGGGATTCGGGCTTGAGGGCGACCTTCAGCGCCGTGGGCACCTCGCGCTGGGCCTTCCACACGTTGTGCAGGGTGACGATGCCGTCAGCTTCTTCGCGGGTCTGCACCGCGATCTCACGGATGTCCGGGATGTAGGCCGCGATCTCGGAGAGGCGGTCCCGATAGGCGCGGAACACCAGCTCGCGGGGGTGGTGGATCATCGACACGGAGTGGATCTTCATGGGGCCTCCAACGTGGTCGAGTGGCGTATCGCGCCGCGCTGTGGCACGCATCGGCCAAGATCCCCTCCCTTGGGGGCAGACACGCCACGCGGGGGGCGGGAGGTGGGCACGGAATGCGCGCCGACCTGATAGGTACACCGGGCCGACCTCCACCCGACCCTGCGATGCTCGTCCGCCCCATCCTCCCCAGAGAGCGACCGGCCCTTCAGGCCCTGCTGCTCCAGGACCCCCTGCCCAACCTCTTCCTGCTGAGCCTGGTGGAGCACGAGGCCGTGGCGGGGGAGAGCCCCCGCGGCACCTTCTACGGCCTGTGGGAGGAAGGCCTGCGGGGCGAGGGCCGCGCCCGCGAGCTGGCCGCCACCGTCTACGTCAGCCCCACGGGGCTGGTGGTGCCCTGGTGCCCGTGGATCGAGCACGCCGCGATCCTGGGCCGTCACGTGGCCCAGGTCCACCGCACCCAGCTGATCATCGGCCCCCGCGCGGCGAGCGACGCCCTCTGGGACGCCATGGACCAGCCGGCCATCGTGCGCACCCGCTACGAGCAGCGGCTCTACGTGGCCACCGCGCCCTCCCGCGGCCCCACCCACCCGGGCCTGCGCCGGGCCACCGAAGACGACGTCGTGGACCTGGCGGCGTTCTCCTCGCGCATGATGCTCGAGGACCTGGGCTTCGATCCCGCCGTCAACAACCCCCGGGGACACATGGCCGCGGTGCAGCGCCGCATCCGTGAAGGCCGGAGCTGGGTCGTAGAGCAGGACGGGCGCCTCGTCTTCAAGATCGACCTGGGCAGCGCCTGCTCCCAGGGTTCGATGGTGGGGGGCACCTACGTGCTCCCGGAGCTGCAGCAGCGCGGGCTGTGCGGCCGCGCCATGCGCGGGGTGCTGGCCGCCCTGCTGCAGGAACACCCCTGCGTCACCCTGCACCTGAACGAGGCCAACGCGCCGGCGGTGGGCTGCTACGAGCGCGCCGGCTTCCGCAAGGACGTGGCCATGCGCCTGATGGTGCTCGAGCCACCGCACCCCGGCCACGCGAACCAGGAGGTCCCCACGTGATCATCGACCACCCCGAGTTCGACACACGGATCGAGCGCCTGGTGGGTGAGCTGGAACAGCACACCCAGGCCGAGATCGTCGTGGTCGCGGCCCGCCGCTCCGGCGCCTACGCCGACGTGCAGTGGCTGGTGGCCGCCGTCGTCGCGCTGTTCACCCTGCTGGCGGTCGTCTACAGCCCCGTGGACTTCCATCCCCTCAACCTCCCGCTGCTGATGCTGGCCCTCGGGGCCGGGGCCTGGTGGGGCAGCGCCAGGCTTCCCGGGCTCACCCGGGCCCTGACCCGCGCCCGCCGGCGCGAAGCCCAGGTGCTCGAGGCCGCCAAGGCCACCTTCGTCGAGGTGGCGGTCCACGGCACCCGCGGACGCACCGGCCTGCTGGTCTACGTCAGCGAGCTCGAGGGGCGCGCCGCCCTGATCCGCGATCTCGGCCTCGACGGCCGCGTGCCCGGCGCCGCCTGGACCGGGCTGGAGCTGTCGGTCCGCAGCCTCGACGAGCTCGAGCGGGTCCTGCGAGACGCCGGCGCCGCCCTGGCCGAACACCTCCCGGCCGAGGACGACAACCCCAACGAGATCCCCAACGCACCCCGGGTGCGCTCATGATGCCGCTGATGCCTGCCATCACCTGGCTCCGCAGCGTCACGCCCCCGCGGCTGCGCCGGCTCCTGCCCCTCGCCGTGGCGGTCGCGGCCCTGATCGCGCTGCTCGCCCTGCTCTTCGAGCCCACCGAGGCCATCGCCCGCGTCGGCGGCGGCCAGTCCTACGGCGGCGGCAGCCGCTCGGGCGGCGGCTTCTCCAGCGGAGGAAGCGGCGGCGGTGACGGCGACCTGATCTTCTTCCTGCTGTGGCTGTGCATCGAGCATCCGGTCATCGGCATCCCGCTCACCATCGTGGTTATCATCGTGCTCGTGGTGAAGACCAAGATGAACAAGCGCTGGAGCGGCGTGGGTGGCGGCAGCTACCGCCCCGCGCCCGGCCCCGGCGGGCCCAGCGCGGCGCCGCGAACCCGGCGCCCGGCCGTCAACCTGAAGGCCATCCGCAACGCCGACGGCAACTTCAGCGAGCCGGCCTTCCTGGACTTCGCCCAGGTCGTCTACGCCCGCTGCCAGCAGGAGCGGATCAAGGGCCTCGAGGCCGTCTCGGCCTACCTCTCCGACGGGGCCCAGGCCATGCTGCGGCAGCGCTCCCAGGGGCTGCAGGGCGTGCGGGACGTCATCTTCGGCACCACCCGCATCGCGGCCGCCGATCTGCGCGGCAACCACCTGGTGGTCGAGGTCCACTTCGAGACCAACCTCACCGAGCAGCGCGCCGGCGCCGACAAGCAGCTGCTGGTGACCGAACGCTGGACCTTCCGAAAGCGCCTCGGCAGCCTCTCCCCCACCCCCGCCCAGCTGGTGGCGATGGCCTGCCCCAGCTGCGGCAACCCCGCCGAGACCCGCCCCAACGGCAGCTGCGTGCACTGCGACACCCCCATCGGGGCCGGCCAGGCCCTGTGGCAGGTGAGCGAGATCTCGGTCATCCGCACAGAACCGGTGAAGCCGCCGCCCCTGTCCTTCGGCGCGGGCGAGGAACCCGGCACCCGCCTACCCACGGTCTACGACCCCATGCTCGGAGCCCAGCTCCGCGCCTTCCAGACCCGCTACCCCCGCTTCCAGCTGCCAGCCTTCAAACAGAAGGTGCGCGGCATCTTCACCCAGCTGCAGCAGGCCTGGACCGAGGGCCGCTGGGAGAAGGCCCGGGCCTACCAGACCGATCACCTCTACCAGTCACACCGCTACTGGATGGAGCGCTACCGCCGCTTCGGCCTGCGCAACGTGCTGGAGCAGGTCGAGGTGCTGGACATCTCCCTGTGCAAGGTCACCGCGGATGCGTTCTACGAGTCGGCGACGGTGCGCATCAAGGCCCGGATGATCGACTACACCGTGGACAAGGGCGGCCAGATCGTGGGCGGCCACAAGACCAAGCAGCGGACCTTCACCGAGTACTGGACCTTCATCCGCACCGCGGGCAAGGCCAGCGCCCGGCAGGGCGACCTCCAGCACTGCCCGTCCTGCGGCGGCCCCCTGGACAAGCTCTCGCAGACGGGCGTCTGCGGCTACTGTGACGCCAAGATCGCGTCGGGCGCACACGACTGGGTGCTGTCCGCCATCGAGCAGGACGAAGCATACCGAGGTTGAACCATGGCCAAGCGCAAGCACCGCAAGGGGCGGAACCCCTACGCCGAGCCCCTGAAGGCCGCCCTGGACTGCGCCCAGCGCAGCGGAGCTGGACCCGGAGGCGGTGAGCAGGGCCGCACGCCCACGGGCGCCGACGCCCACCGGCTCACCCACGGCTTCCACACCTGGCCGGCGGGGCTGCACCCCGACGCCGCCGGGATCCTGATGGAGCTGGTCCCCGACGGCCCTGTCCTCGACCCCTTCTGCGGGGGCGGCACGGTGCTGGTGGAGGCCATGCTGGCAGGCAGGCAGGCCATCGGGCGGGACCTGTCCCCCATCGCGGCCCGGGTGGCGCGGCTGCGCACCGGGATCGTGGACGACGAGACCCTCACCGCCTTCCGCTCCGCCGCCCGCAAGGCCACGGCCACCGCCCGCAGCGCCGAGGCCATGCCCAACGCCGAGCGCATGGCCTCCCTCGAGCGCTGGTACGAGCCCCACGTGCTCGCGGAGCTCGAGTCCATCAGGTACAGCGTCGCCAAGTCCCCGCGGGAGATCCGCTGGCTGCTCGAGGGCTGCCTGTCGGCCATCGTGGTCAAGGCCAGCATGCGCCAGAGCGATACCCGGGCCCGCCGGGTCGGCAAGCACCGGCCCCCGGGCACCACCGCGGTGCTGTTCCACAAGAAGGCCCGGGAGCTGGGCCGGAGGCTGGTGGCCCTGCGGGAGGCCCTGCCCCCCGACCTGCCCGCCGCCGACATCAAAGAACAGGACGCCCGAGCACTGCGCGCCAAGCTGCCCATCGCCGGGGTGATCACCTCACCGCCCTACCCCGGGGTCTACGACTACCTGCCGATGCAGCACCTGCGGCACGTCTGGCTGGGGCTGCGCTTCGATCCCAGCAACACCAAGGAGCTGGGCTCCCGCCGCGCCTTCAAGGGCGACAGCCAGGAAGCCCGCCGTCTGTGGCGCCGGGACACGGGCAAGTGGATGGCGGCGGCGGCCGAGGCGCTGAAGCCCGGCGGTCGCGTGATCGTGGTGATCGGCGATGGCCAGGTGGGCCCCAAGGTCATCGGCGTGGCGGACGCCAGCATCGAGGCCGGACAGGCCGCGGGCCTGCGCCTGCTCGGGCGCGCCAGTGTGACCCTGCGCGCCACCCGGCCCACCCGCCAGGAGCACGCGCTGCTGTTCGAGCGCGACGGGGGCTGACGGCCCGTCGTCAGGTCCCGGGCTGCCAGAGGTCCACGAAGGGCACCGTGTTGCCGAAGGCCGCGCCCGCCAGGACCTCCATCTCCCAGACCACCTCGTTGTCGATGGTCACCTCGCGCACGATGCCGCTCGAGCCGAAGTTGATCAGGCGGTTGCCGTTGGACAGGTCGCGGGCGGTGCCCTGCACCAGCACGTAGATGCCCTCGCCGTCGCCGTGGCTCCAGATCTCGTCGAGGCTCCGGGCGTCGTCGTCCACGGCGTACTCCACCGCCGTGGTCTCCTTGATGTCGTCGTCGGTGGTGATCATCAGCAGGTTGCCGTCGGCGGTCCAGCTGACGTCGTGCTGGTAGTTGAAGCTGCGGCTGCCCTCGGTGAGCTGGTAGCCGCTCTCACCCCCGAACTCCCGCAGGACATCGCCGGTGGTGGCGTCGATCTCGGCGATCATGTCCAGGTTGCGGAAGGAGACCAGGAAGGTGTCGGTCTCGTCGTAGTAGTGCAGCGAGTTGGCGTGGGTCCAGTCGCCGCCCTGGGGGTAGAAGCCGGAGTCCCAGCGGTCGTGCCAGGCGGGGTCGTGCTCGAAGCTGTCGTCCCACACGCTCCAGAAGGTGTAGGGCTCCCCGCCGTCTGCGGGCACGATCACGATGGAGTCGCCCACCACCGGGACCAGCTTGCCCTGGCCGCCGACGTCGTAGTCCTGGACCTCGATGGCGAGGTAGGCGATGGAGCCGTCGGGCAGCTCGGTGAAGGCGTGGTGGCCGTAGGGGGTGTCGATGTCCTCGTCGGTGAAGCCGTCGATGGAGACCCGCGTGACGTTGCTGTCGTCCTCGCTGTGGTCGATGAGGAAGCTGTTGAACAGCACGTTGTTGCTGCCGCGCTCGAAGTTGATCTCGATGGGATTCTTGAGCGGGGACACCCGCCGGTACCAGAGCCAGTTGCCCTCGCGATCGATCAGGTACACGCAGGGCACGTTGCCGAAGCTGGTGCCGAGGATGTAGGCGTCGTCGCTGGTCTTGGCGCTGTCGTTGACGTTGATGACGAAGTCGGGCAGGTCCGAGGGCACGCCGCCGGTCTCGATGGTGCCGGTGACGTCCTTCTCCTTGCCGTCGATGAGCGAGACCGCGCGGTAGAAGACCTCGGTCAGCGGCGGGGTCCCCAGCAGGGTGAAGGCGTGGTCGGTGCCGCCTTCGTCGACCGGGGTGGACATGGTGTAGTCCCCGCGGGAGAACCCGTACTCGACCCAGGACTCCGCGTCGGCGTCCGTGGCCCAGTCCACGTGGACCAGGGTGTTCACGTCTTCGTTGATGTACGCCTCGTGCTCGAAGGGCGTACAGGCGCTCATCAGAGCGGGGAGCAGCACGATGGGGAGGGAGCGGTGCATGGGTCTTCCAGCGAGTCTACGGACGGGAAACGGCGGGGGGTGGCTGCGGAGGGGCACGCCGAGGCTGCACAAGCTACACCGCGCGAGCCCGCTTCGCACCCATGGGGTGACCAGACCCACCATGAATGATCACCAGACCACCATCGAGCAGCTTCGCGCCCGCCTCCGCCGCTTCAACGACGAGCGCGACTGGGGTCAGTACCACTCCCCCCGCAACCTCGCGATGGCCCTGAGCGCCGAGGCCGGAGAGCTCTTGGCCCTCTACCTGTGGTGCGAAGACGACGGCCCCCAGCCCCGGGTGCCCTCGAGGGAAGACAAGGTCCCCCAGGAGATCGCGGACGTGGCGATCTGCCTGCTCAACCTCTGCGAGATGGCCGGGGTGGATCTGGCGGAGGCGGTGGAGAGGAAGCTGGCCAAGAACGAGGCGAAGTACCCGGTCGACCGCGTCAAAGGCCGCATGGAGAAGTACGACGAATACGAGTAGGTCGAAGACCGAAGGAAGAGGGAGGCCAGTCGAGGGAGGCGAGTCGTGAATCGCGAGCCGAGTTGAGGTCGAAGGTAGGTCGCCCGGTCCAGACCGGGCACATGATTGACACTCTGGACCGGGCACATGGTTGACACTTT
>CAYZVO010000148.1:0-23658 GCA_964481655.1 uncultured Enterobacterales bacterium
TCCGTTTCCCTGCGTGGACGCCCCTTCGGGGGCATCCATTTTCAGAAATCCGACTTTTCAAAACTGGTGTGATGTAACTGAATCAATCCCCCGGGGGGGGGGGGGCGGGGGGGGGCGGGGCGCCGTGGGGCCGCGCGGGGGGCCGTACGGCGGCCGGCCTTGGCCGCCGAAGGTCGGTCAAGGCCGGCATGGGCGGCGTGCTGGCGCTTGAACTCCGCCACACCAGCGGCGCCGCGGGTCTTCTGCAGGTGCTGCTCGACCTGGGCGGGATCGAAGTCCGGGGCTTCCCGCTCGATGATGCGCAGCGCACCCTCGGGGCAGTCGCCGATGCAGGCGCCCAGCCCGTCGCAGAAGTCCTCCTTGATGACCTTCGCGACGCCGTCGCGAAGCTCGAGGGCGCCCTCGGCGCAGGCGGTGATGCAGAGGCCACAGCCGGTGCAGCGGGCTTCGTCGATTTCGATGATCTTGCGCTTCATGGTCGAGCTCCATTCGGGGTGACGTTGGCAAGGTACGGCGCCGCCGCCCCGGGGTCCTTGATCGCAATCAAGGCTATCCAGATTCGGGAGTCCTGGTTCCGGATGGGCGGAGGAGGATGACCTGGCTCACAAGCACGAGGGGTGTCCAAAGTATTCGATCATGGTTATTTAAGACTCCAGATTCCGAATTCCTGTTAGACTGAGCGTGATCCCCCCCCAAAAACCCCTGATGAGGTTCCGATGCTCCTCTTCGCCCTGATCGCCGCCGCCGCGGCCGAACCCGCCGTCGAACTCAAGCCCACCCTGCAGGTGCGCCCGCGCCTCGAGGTACACACAGGCAAGGACGGAGCCCCAGGTGGGACCGCGATGTACATCGCCCAGCGTTCCCGCATCGGGCTCGACGCGAGCGCCGACTCCGTGTCGGCGAGGGTCTCCGTGCAGGACGTGCGGCTGTGGGGTGTCGAGACCAGCACCATCGGTGACTACGTGGCCGACGCGGTGGACTTCCACGAGGCCTACCTGCGCTGGAGCCCCAACGAGCTGCTCACCCTCACCGCCGGTCGCCAGGAGATCACCTTCAACGAGCACCGCCTGATCGGCTCGGTCAACTGGACTCCCCAGGCCCGCAGCTTCGACGCGGTCCGGCTGCAGCTGGCCAAGGACAAGTTCAGCGCCGACGCCTCCGCGGTGATGATGGGCGACGACAACACCGGCGTGACCGACGACGCCGCGGCCGTCTTCTTCCGCACGGGCATCGCGCCCTCCGCCAGCTCCGCCATCGACCTGGTGTCGGTCACCGACATGCAGGAAGGCATGCTCCGCGAGACCGTTGGCCTGTACGCCAAGGGCGGCACCGGCATCCTCTCCGGCCGCATCGAAGGCTACGGTCAGTTCGGCTCCGCCGGCGACGACTCGATCATGGCCTGGATGGTCGCGGCCCAGGGCACCATCGCCCCCGAGGTCGCCATGAAGCCGAAGATCACCCTGTGGTACGACCTGCTCTCCGGCGACGCCGACGCCGGTGACGGCACCATCTCCGCCTTCAACACCCTGTACGCCACCAACCACAAGTTCTACGGCCACATGGACGTGATGGCGTTCCGCCTGGGCGCGATGGCCGATGGCCGGGGCCTGCACGACGCGGCCCTCAAGCTCGCGCTGAAGCCCACGGACAAGCTCAGCGTCAACCTCGACGCCCACGTCTTCGCGGCCGCCGCCGGCGACGACGGCCTGATCGCCGAAGAGGTGGACCTCTGGATCGGCATGCCGCTGACCCCCAAGCTGAAGCTGGCCGCGGGCGGCGCCGGCATGATGTACGCCGACGGCTCGGACATGGACGTCTTCGGCTGGCTTCAGCTGGACGCGAAGATCTAGCGCCGCTTCTGCGAGCACAGCCACGGACCCGATGAGGCCCATCTCCCGAAGATGGGCCTCAGCCGCGACGACGGCCCCACCATCGTCATGGTGGACACCGGCTCGGCGACCCTCGGCGCCAACGTCGACCTGGCCTGGTACGACGCCTGGTGCGAGATCGAGCTGAGCGCCACGGGCGGCGAGAACGGTGACGCGGTCGTGGGCACCTTCCGCGGTGAGCTCTACGACGACTCCGCGGCGGCGGTGGTGCCGGTCAGCGGTGCCTTCGACGCCGAGGTGCTGTTCCAGGCCCACGCGGTTTGCCGCGCGCGGGCGCGAGGGCCATACTCACCGGATGCGACCCTCCACCGCATCGCTGGTCCTCCTCGCCCTCGCCGCCGGCTGCGATCCGGTCCCGCAGCCCGCGCCCCCGGGACCCGAGGCAGCGGCGGACCCCGCAGCCCCCGCGGAGACGCCGGCGGACGACCGCTCGATCCTGGCCGCACAGCTGGCGGCCGCGGGGATCGGCGCCGAGTCCCCCGGCAACCCCGACGGCGAGGTCCTGCTGGTGGTGCTGGACACCCTGCGGCGCGACCGGGTGAGCCTCTACGCGCCGGAGCGCGCCACCACACCCCGGCTGGATGCCTGGGCCGTCGGCGCCCAGGTGTTCGAGTCCGCCCGCTCGGTCTCATCCTGGACCCTGCCCGCCCACGCCTCCCTGTTCACCGGGCAGTACCCCCACCAGCACCACGTGCACTACATGCCCCCGGACCGCCGCCGCGACGACGGCCCTGAAGCCTTCGGCCTGCGGCCGGGCACCCCGACCCTCGCCAAAGCGCTGGCGGGCGCCGGCTACAGCACGCTGGGCATCAGCGCCAACGTGGCCTACCTCTCGGCCTACTGGAACACGACCCAGGGCTTCGAGGGCTGGGTCGGCGAGCAGCTCGAGCCCGATCCCTACGCCGGCTACGTGGTCGCCGGGCGCATCACGGACCTGGCGCTGGCCGCCCTCGAGGCCCCGCGCGATCGCCCCCTGTTCCTGTTCCTCAACTACATGGACGCCCACAAGCCGCCGGTGGTGCGCCGCGGCTACCTGCGCAACCCCGAGCTGGTCCCCGATCCCCCCGTGCTCCCCGGCTACCCCGGCTGGGCCGCGGTGGACGAAGGCGCGATCCTGCGAGGGGAGCCCCTGGCGCCCGAGCTCGCGGCCGCCTGGAGCGAAGCCTACGACGGCGAGGTCCGCTACCTGGACGAGCAGCTCGGCAGGCTGCTCGAGGCCCTGCCCCGCCTGGGCATCGACGACAACGACCTGGTGGTGATCTTGTCGGACCACGGCGAGAACCTGGGCGAGCACGCCCTGCTGCTGCACGGCCGCGACGTCTACGAGACCACCATCGCCATCCCCCTGGTCGCCGCCGGCCCCGGCTTCGGCCCTGGCCGCTCGGCGGACCCCGTGCAGATCCTCGACGTGCCACGCTGGATCCTGGAGCACGCCGGGGCCCCCCTCCTGCCGGACATGCAGCGCACCGAGGGTGTGCAGCTCGCCCAGCAGTTCTGGTCCCGCAGCTCGGACCTTCGCGATCCGGAGCTGGCGGCCCGCTTCGACCGCATCCGCCAGGCCGTGACCCAGGGCGAGCGCAAGCCCATCCACGGCAGCGATGGCTCCACGGAGGCCTACGACCTGGGCGCCGATCCCGAAGAGCGCTCCCCCATCGTCCAGCCGCCCTGGGAGCGGGCGCTGCTGCAGCATGTACCGGGGCAGGAGGACAGGCCGGCACAGGAGCAGCCTGGCGGCCACGAGCTCGACCAGGAGCTCACCCCGGAGCAGCTCGAGCGGCTGCGGGCCCTGGGGTACCTCGACTGATGGCCCCGGACGGGCCCACCCAGACCGACCAGCGGCGCCGCACCGTCCTGTTGGTGCAGCCGCGGGCAGCCTCGGAGTGGGTCTACCCCGTGGCCCTCGCCACCCTGTCCGCCGTGCTGCGTCGGCACGGACACCGGGTGCTGGGCGTGGACCTGCAGCGCGCCACCACGGGCGAGCTGCTGGGCGTCGTGGAGCGGGAGCGCCCCGACTGGCTGGGGCTACCGGTCATGGCCCACACCGCACCGGACGCGGCGTCGGTCCTGCTGCGGGTGCGCCAGCGCGTGCCGGTGCGGAGCTGGGTCCAGGGCGTCCACCCCACGGTCGAGCCTCAGCGCTGCCTGCAGCGGACCGGCGCGGACTGGGCGGTCGTGGGAGACCCCGAGCGCACGGTGCCGAGCCTGCTGGTCGGAGACGCCTCCCCTGGCCCCGGCCTGGCGCGCCTGGTCCGCGGGCAGCTGCAGGGGGGCTCCCCGGCCACGCGGGTCCCCCTCGCCTCGCTCCCCATGCCCGACCGCAGCCTCTTCCCGGTTCGACCCTACGGCTACGCGATGCGGGCCCTGCGCCTACCCTACGCGGCGCTGCACGCCAGCCGGGGCTGTCCCCTGGCCTGCGCCCACTGCTCGGTGCCGGCGAGACGGCCCGCGGGCCTGGACGCCCGCACCCCGGAGCAGGTGGTCGCCGAGATCAGCGCCCTCGCCCGGGACCACGGCGCCCGCAGCATCCTGATCGAGGACGACGCGTTCCTGGCCGACCCGGCCTGGGGCATGGAGCTGGGCCGGCAGCTGGAGCTCGCCAGCCTGCCGGTGGTGCTCGAGCTGGTCAACGGCGTGCGCCCCGCCCAGGCCGACCCCTCCCTGCTGCGCCAGCTGGCCGCCGGGGGCCTCCGGCGTGTGGTCTACGGCTTCGAGCACGTCGGCCCGGACACCTTGGGCGGGGTGGGCTGCACCCCCGCCCTCGCGCGCCAGGCCGTGGCTGCCGCCCGCCGCTGCGGGCTGCGCGTGGGGGGCTACTTCGTCGTGGGGCTGCCGGGCTTGTCGCAACCCGCGGTCCTCGCGGGCCTGCGCCGGGCCATCGGGCTGGGCCTGGACGACGCCAACTTCCTGCCCTGGTACCGCGACCCGGGATCGGCCTGGGCCCATGAGCCCCCCCCTGCCCTGTCCCGAGCCCGGGCAGCGCGGCTGGCCCGCGGTGCACAGGCGGCGTTCTTCGTCCATCCTCGGGCTGCGCTGCGCCTCGGAGGCGATCTGGTCGCCCACCCGCGGATCTTCGGCGCTCTGGCAGACAAAGCCGGCGAGGCATTATGGGAGGCCGGACCCGTGCCGGTGCGTGACTCCCCATGACCGCCTCCCCTGGGCCCTCGGGCCCGACGCCACGGCTCGTCGTGGTGCGCTTCGCACCGTGGATGGGCTTCGAAAACCGGCACCCGCACGATCTGATGTGGCCGATGGACGCCCTCGGGGCCGCGGCCATGGCCCGCCGCAGCGGCTGGGACACCCGCATCATCGACCTGCACGTGGAGCCCTACGAGCGCCAGGACTGCGCCGATCGCATCGCGGCCCTGCGACCCGCGCTGGTGCTGCTGGACACCATGACCCCCAACATGGCCGAGGCCCGCCTGCTCGCCCTGGCCCTGAGACGCCGACAGGCCGGGCTGCCCATCTGGGCGGTGGGACAGCACGCCAGCGCCCTGCCCGAGGACCTGGTCTACGACGACAGCCCCATCGATGGCGCCGTGACCGGCGAGTACGAGCTGGCCGTCCCGGCGCTGCTGGCCGGCGAGCGTCGTTTCGACGGCGCGATCTGGTGGGACGCCGAGGCCGGGACGCTGGGCAGGCAGGGTGGGCCCCTCGCCGCCCAGGACCTGGACGCCCTGCCCGCCACAGACCCCCGCGGGCTGCTCATCGATCGCTACCGCATGCACTCGATGCACGTGCCCTCGTTCCGCAAGCAGCGCTGGGGCTTCCTCCAGACCAGCCGCGGCTGCCCCTACCACTGCACCTTCTGCTCCCCGACCCTGCGCCAGAGCTTCGGCTTCGAGTGGCGGGGACACAGCGCGGAGCGCGTGGTGGACGACCTGCGGCGCCTGCACCGGGATCAGCGCCTGACGGCCTTCTACCTGCTCGACGATCTCTTCTCCTACGACCGCGAGCGGGTGCTGGACATCTGCGAGCGCATCGGCCGCGGGGGACCGCGGGTCTCCTGGCTCGTCCAGACCCGGGCCGACCGGCTGGACGCCGAGATCCTCGACGCCATGCGCCGCGCCGGCTGCCGGGGGGTCAAGATCGGGGTGGAGTCCGGCTCGGATCGCATCCTCACGGCCCTGCGCAAGGGCTACGACCGAGCCGGCATCCTGCACGCCGCCCGCGCCGTGAAGCGCTCGGGCATCCCGCTGACGGCCTGCTTCATCCTGGGCAACCCCGACGAGACCCTCGAGGACGTCCGGGCCACCGCGGCGTTGGCGATGGAGATCCGGGCCGACATGATCCAGGTGGCCTTCCACACCCCCTACCCGGGCAGCGAGAGCTTCGACGCCTACCGAGCCCAGGTGGACGACCCCTCCCTGCTGAACCACTACGACCTCACCGCGGCCAACCTGAGCCGGGTCTCCACCGAGCGTCTCGAGCGCGAGCAGCGCCGGCTCTACCTGCGCTACTACCTGGACCCGCGGGTCATGCTGACCTACCTGCGGCGCCGGGGCGTCTACCGCATCACGGCCAAGGACGAGTGGAGCCTGCTGTTCAACACCGCGCGGTTCTGGCAGATGCAGCGGCGCGTCACCAGCGAGCCCGGCACGGCAGACCGACCCCGGGTGACCCAGGGGACCCCGTGAGCCTCGCCGTCCCCCGCCACAACATCAACCTCGACGGCGCCGAGCTGAGGCTGCTGCTGCGCGGTCTGGCCGGTCTGGCCCGTCCCGCCGGGGGTCGCCAGGCCTTCGAGGAGGCCTTCGCCGGATTCCTCGGGGTCCCGCGCTGCCTCGCGCTGGAGTCCTCGCGCCAGGCCTTGATGGCGCTGCTGGCCGCCCTCGAGCTGCCGCCGGGCTCCAAGGTGGTGGTCCCCGCCTACACCTTCTACACCCTGCCGCTGGTGGTCCGATCCCTGAGCCTCGAGCCGGTGCCCGCCCCCATCGACCCCGCCAGCTACGGCATCGACCCCAACCGGCTGGAGCCCCTGCTGGCCGACGCGGCCGCGCTGATCGTCATCCACCCCTTCGGGCAGGTCGCCGCGATCGCACAGCTCGCCGAGCTGTGCGCGGCCCACGACGTGACCTTGATCGAAGACGGCTCCCAGGCCACCGGCGCCAGCCTCGACGGCACCCCGGTGGGCGCCTTCGGTGCCGCCTCCACCTTCAGCCTGGTGCACGGCAAGAACCTGCAGACCTTCGGCGGGGGCCTGCTGGCCTGCAGAGACCCGGAGCTGGGTGAGCGCGTGGCCCGCCGCCTCGCCGGCGCCCGACCCGCCGATGACGCCAAGGTGCGCGGCAAGCTGTCCGAGGGCCTGCGCAGCTTCCTGCTGGCCCGCCGACGCCCGTTCACGGCGGTCGTCTTCCCCCCTCTGTTGGCCGCCAGCGAGTGGGATCGGGCCGGCCTCGACGCCTCCTTCGCCGAAGCGCGCCACCCGCTGGATCCCACGCGCCCGCCGCGCCTGCTGTCGGACCTGCAGGGCCGGCTGGGCTGCCTGGAGCTCGAGCGGGTCCACGAGCGCAACGCCCGCCGGGCCGACAACGCCCTGCGCCTGATCGACGCCCTCGAGGGCACCCCCGGGCTGGGGCTGCCCCGCTTCGACCCACGGGCGGTGAACACCTTCAACAGTGTCGCGGTGCGCGTCGCCGATGCTCGCGACCTGGCCCGCCGGCTGCTGCGCCGCGGCGTGGACACCCGCGACGACTACATGGACTGGCTCACGCCAGCGCCCGCGGGCTTCGGCGAGCTGCTGTACCTGCCGAACCACCCGGGCATGGCCAGCCGCGACATCGACCGCGTGGCACGGGCCGTGCGGGCTGTGCTCTGATGCAAGAGGCTCACCGATCGTGATCACACGCTCCCGCATCGCCAGCTACCCGGGGATGTGGCTCGACGTCTTCGGCGGGGTGGCCGCCCCCTCCTCCCCCGACGCCACGGGGCGCTTCGCCGCGGCCCTGTCGGCCCAGCTCGACGGCGTCCCGGTGGCCACGGTGGTGAACGGTCGCACCGGCCTGCGCCTGATCCTCGAGGCCCTGGACCTGCCCGCGGGCGGCGAGGTGATCCTGGGCGCCTGCACCCACGAGTCCGTCCCCGCCGCGGTGCTGCACGCGGGGCTGCGGCCGGTGGTCGTGGACGTGCTGCCAGGGGATCTCAACGTGGACCCCGCGCGGGTCGCGGAGGCCATCGGTCCTCGATCGGTGGCCATCCTGGCCACCCACGCCCTGGGCCGCGCCTGCGACCTCGGCGCTCTGGCCGACCTGGCCGGGCGCCACGGCTTGCTGCTGCTCGAGGACTGCGCCCACGCCTTCGGCGTGCGCTGCGACGGGCACCGGGTGGGCACCCGCTCCCGGGCGGCGTTCTTCAGCTTCGCGGGCACCAAGCCCTTCCACGCCCTGGGGGGCGGCGCCGTCGCCAGCCCCGATCCCGAGCTCGTCCGGGACGTCGCCGCCCGCGCCGGGCGCGGCCCCGGACCCAAGCGCCGGGAGCTGCTGGGCCGTGGGGGCAGCCTGGCGCTGCTGCAGCTGATCTCCCGCCATCGCCCCCTCGCCGGCCTCTCGGGGCTGGCCATGCGCGGCCTCGACCGGCTGCAGCTCGACCCCCTCGGCCCCTACCGCCGCGTGGTCCGCCGCGGCCTGGGACAGGAGACCAGCCCCGCGACGAGCATGGCGTCCCTGCAGGCGCAGGTGGGGGAGCGCCTGCTGGCCGTCCACGAGCGCAACAGCGCCCTGCGCCGGGATCACCACGCCCGGCTGGTCCGGGCCATCGGGGGTCGGGTGGAGCTGCTGGGCTCCGCGGCCCACTCGCGCTCCATCCCGCTGGCCCTGACCATCCTCCACGACGACGCTGCGGGCCTGCAGCGCCGGCTGCTCGCGGCGGGACTGGACAGCTCGAGGGAGCTGATCTACGACCTTGGAGAGGGCCGCTGCCCTGTCGCAACCCAGGGAATCCGCCGCTGCCTGCACCTGCCGGTCTACCCGGAGCTGCAGGGACGAGGGATCGAGATGGTGGCGGCGATCCTCGAGCGAACCCTCGCCCCCCCGGGAGCGTGACGACCATGACCACCCTCCGCGCCTTGCCCCTCGCCGCCGCGCTGACCATCGCGGCCTGCTCCACGCCCCCCGAGCCTGCCACGCCCGAGGACCCGGCGCCCGAGGCCCCGGCCACGGTCGAGGACCTCGCCCCCGCCCCGGAGGACGCCGTCCCGCCCTCCACGCCGGCCCCCGAGCCCGCTCCCGAGCACCCCGGCCTCGAGGACGACGCCGCCTGGGACGTGGCCCGCGGTCCTCGCCGCGCAGCCCTGGCCCGCGCGGCCCTCGCGGAGACCGCGCTGACGCCCAGCGAGGCCGTGGCGAAGGCCATGGCGCGGGCCGGCGGGGCCCAGCTCGTCGAGGTGGAGCTCGACGCCGAGGCCAGCCCGGCACGGGTGTACCTGGAGCTGATCGACGGCGGGACCCTCACGCTCCTGTCCGCGGACCTCGACAGCGGCGCGGTGCGAGAGGAGGGCAGCGAACGAGCCGAGGCCGAAGCCGTCGCCCTGCTCACCGCCATCGCCAAGCTGGAGGGCGCCCTGGCCCTCGACGCGCTGCTGACCCACGACGACGGGACGGTGATCGGGGCGGAGTTGGTGTCCTACGACGACGCCCCGGCGTACAAGCTGGAGCTGCTGGCCGACGACGGCCTGCACCACCACTGGCTGAACCCCGGGGGCGGCGACGAGCTGCACCGGGCGGAAGAGTCCTGGCTGCCCGTGGTCGAGCTGACCGAGCCCCCTCCGGAGACGCCCCCCGCGGACGAAGGCTAGCGCCCATGACGGGAGCGGCGCCCGCCATCAGCGTCATCATCCCCGTGCGCAACCGCACCGCGCTGCTGGTCCGCTGCCTCGACAGCGTCCAGGCCGCGGCGGGCCCCGCGCGGGAGATCCTGGTGGTGGACGACGGCGACGATCCGACCCTGGCGCCCGCCCTCGAGGGGCTGGCGACCCTGATCCGTCCGCCACGCCCGGTGGGCGCCGCGGCCGCCCGCAACCTGGCGGCGGAGCGTGCCCGCGGCCGCTTCCTCTGGTTCCTGGACTCGGACTCCCTGGTGCTCGATCCCCAGGCCATGGCCGCCGCGGTGCGCATCCTCGACGCCCACCCCGCCGTCGGCGCCGTCGGCGGAGAGCTGCTGAGGGCTGCCGACGGGAGCCTCCAGCTGCAGCACAAGATCCTGCTCCCCAACGGCAGCGCCAGGACCGAGCTGCTCGATCCGGCCACGGTCAGGGAGCGGCCCGCGGACTACCTGCCCACCTGCGCGTGCATGGTCCGCGCCGTGGCGTTCCGCGACGTGGGCGGCTTCGACCCCGGGTACGGCTTCCTGTCCGAGGACACCGACCTCTGCGCGCGCCTGTGGCGCTGGGGCCACGCCGTGTGGGTGGACGGACGCTGCGGCGTCCTGCACGACCAGCGCCACGGTCGGGAGCAGGGAGATCTCCCGCTGATGCTGCGCAACGAGCTGCGCTTCGCCATCCTGCACCTGCCCCACCGCCGCCTGCCGCTGCTGCCAGTCTACCAGCTGGGCTTCGTGCTCTCCCCCCACGCCCGGGCGCGCCTGCGGCGGGGCGATCCGGGGGTGATGAAGCACCTGGGCCCGGTGGAGCCAGGCGCTCGCCCGTCCACCACCTGGCAGCTCGCCGCGGTCGGCGGACGCTACCTCACCGGGCTCGCCCGGGCCTGGGGCTGGAACCTGCGTCACCTGCGGGAGACGGCCGCGACCCGACGCCGCCTGGACGCCGCCACCCCGCACCCGCCGCGCTTTCCGCCACGGAGCAACGGGGGCCGACCATGAATGGAGGCCCCGCCCGCGCCGCGCCCTCCCGGGGCTTCCTGGTCGCGATGGTGGCCCTGGTGGCCGTCCTCCCGACCCTGCCCGGGCTGGTGAGCGGGGGCCGGCTGATCCCGGGGGACGGCTTCGAGACCCCCCTGCCAGGCCTGGTGGCAGGTGCCCAGGCCATCCTCAGCGGCGCCCCCACGGGCTGGACCGAGCTGGTCTACGGCGGCGCGCCCATCGTCTCGAGCGGAGGCGTGGGCCTGTGCTGGCCCCCCAACCTGCTGCTCTTCGCCCTGCTGCCCGCGGGCCTGGCCTACACCGCGGCCCTCGGGCTCCACACCGCTCTGGCCGCTGCAGGGGCCTGGAGCCTGACCCGACGCCTGGGCGGGACCGCCACGGGCGCCGCCCTGGCCGCCATGGGCTTCGCCGGCGGCGGCTTCCTCATGGCCCACACCGAGAACCTCGTGCGCATCGAGGCCCTGGCCTTCCTGCCCTGGTGCTGGTGGGCCGTGGAGGCCCTCGTGGGCGCTGCCGAAGGTCGCGCCCGACGTCGCGCTGCCGCGCTGCTGGGGCTGGTGCTCGGGGGCGCGCTGCTCACCGGCTACTTCCCGTTCTCGGTCTACCTGTGGGGCTCCACCGCCGCCTGGGGACTCATCCGCGCCCTGCAGCAGGGCGCCGGGGAGCCCCGCGTCCTGCCGCGGCTGGGGGCCTGGCTGCTGACGGCCGCCGCGCTGGGGGTGCTGGTGGGGGCGGTCCAGCTGCTGCCCACCTGGGAGGCGTCCACCACCGCCCAGCGGGTCCTGGCGCCCGAGGCCGACTTCCCCTTCGACAACTCCCTGCACCCCGGTCAGCTCGGCAGCCTCCTGCTCCCCTTCGCCTACGAGGCCGACCCCTGGGATGCGCAGCTGGTGTTCTACATCGGGCTGCTCCCGCTGGGTCTGCTCCCCTGGGCGCTGTGGCCCCTCCCCCCCCGCCGGGATCCCCGCTGGGCGCTGCTGGCCCTGGGCGCGCTGTCGCTGCTGCTGGCGCTGGGCGCCTGGCTGCCTGGCTACGGGCTGCTCGTCGACCTGGTCCCGGCCCTCGAGCTGCTGGGCCGGCCCTACCGACTCTTCATGGGCGCGGCCCTGGCGGCCACCTGCGCGGCGGGCCTGGCCTGGGGCCGGGCACCCCGCAGCAAGGGCGGCGCATCCCTGGTGGCCCTGCCCGCCGTGGCGGCGGTGGGCCTCGCAGCCTGCGCCACCGACGCGGGGGCGCTCGAGCTGGCGCCGGTGGTCGCGGGGCTCGGCGCGGCCCTGACCTGGGTCGCCTCCCGACGCTGGGGCGCGCGGGCGGCCACGGTCGCCGTGGCGCTGGTGGCCCTCGAGCTGGCCCTGTTCCAGGCCCGCCTGCTGGGGGTGGTGGCCCCCTCGCCCCTCGGGCTGCAGGACGCCACGCCCCCCGCCACCGCGCACTTCCTCCGCGCCCGGCTGGCGCCCGACGAGCGCTTCCTCTCCCTGCGCGCGCCGGGCCGCGACGACCCGGGCCTGCTGTGGATGCAGACCCCCATGGGCCTGGGACTGCCCACCCTCAACACCCCCCTGACCAGCCTGGTGCCCGCCGACTATGCGGAGCTGTGGGAGCCCTCCCTGCTGGGCCTCGCGCCCGACGCCCTGGCCCTGGGGCGCGCGAGCTGGGCCCTGGCCCCCGCGGACCTGCAGCTCCCGGGCCGCCGCCCGGCGCGCTTCATCGGCGCGGTGGCCGCCTACGAGCTGGGCCCGACCTGGCCCCGCGTGCGGCTGCTTCCCCGCTGGGAGGTGCTGCCCCGACCCGCGCTGCGGGAGCGGGTCCAGCGGGGCGAGGGGCTGGACGTGGTGCTGCTGGAGCGCGAGCCCGCCGGCCTCGAGGGCCCACCGGGCTGCGGCGAGCTCGAGATCCTGAGGCGAGGACCCGCCGTCCTGGAGCTGACGGTGGACAACCCGGGCGCCTGCCTCCTGGTGATCAGCGACCGCCACGACTCGGGCTGGCGAGCCTGGCTGGACGGCGAGCCCACCACCATCCACCGCGCCTACGGCTGGGCCCAGGCGGTGGCGCTCCCGGCCGGGGCCCGGCAGCTCGAGCTGCGCTGGGTCCCGCGGAGCCTGCAGGTGGGGCTGGCGGCCACCCTGCTGGGTCTGCTGCTCGCCGGGGCGCTGGCGGCGGGGCGGCGCTTCAGGAGCGCAGGCCGACGCGCTCCATGATCGCGGGCACCGCCTGCAGGGTGCCCAGGAACCAGGCCGGGTTGCGCCGGGCGATGCGCGCCAGCAGGCGCAGGCTGTGCCGGGGGTGGCCGTAGAAGCGCCGGCTGGCCCGCTGAGCGCGGCGACGCGCCTCCGCCGGCGAGAGCCCCCCGAGCGGCTCGCCCCCCGCGACCCGATCGCCGATGTCGCTGCCCGACAGCTGGGACAGGCTGTAGAAGCCCACCAGGTCGGGCCGCACCCGGCGGACCCAGGCCTCGATGGCGTCCGCGCTGGCGTGGCTGGAGCCGGGCAGCCCGAAGATGAACTCCACCGCGGCCAGGATCCCGTGACGCTGGGCGGCGGCCACCAGGGCGGCCACGCGCTCGGGATCCCGGGGGTCCCGCTGGATGCCTCGCAGCACCCCGGGGTCCACCGCCTGCAGCCCCACCTTGAACGCCGCGCAGCCCGCGCGCGCCATGGCCGCCATGGTGGCCTCGGGGTCCGGGCGAGCGGACAGGGGGCTGAAGTTGCACATCCAGCGCAGGTCCAGGGAGGCCCGCTCCAGGCGGGCGCAGAACGCGGCCAGCCAGGCCGGATCGAGCCCGAAGATGTCGTCCTTGAAGCTCACGAAGCGCACGCCGCGGTCCCGGGCCAGGGCCTCGAGCTCCGCCACGGTGTCCTCCACCGAGCGCACGCGGACCCGACCTCCCCAGTGCCGGGGAGACGAGCAGAAGGCGCAGCGCTGGGGGCAGCCCCGGGAGGCCAGGACCGACGCGAAGGGCCGACGCCCCACGGGCAGCCAACGATCGAAGTAGGCGTCGGCCGAGGCGTGCCCACGGTCCGGCCAGGGCAGCGTGTCCAGGGGCACGATGGCCTCCTGGGGAGGCGCGACCTCCAGGCGGTCGCCCTCGAGCCAGGCCACCCCGCGCAGGCTGGCGCGTTCCCGCCGTCCCTCGAGGTGCTCGAGCAGCTCCACCAGGCTGCGCTCACCCTCGCCCTGCACCGCGTAGCGAGCCCCCGCCTCGAGGTAGGGCCGCGGCTGCTGGGTGCCCGGGCCGCCCACCAGTAGAGGGAGCTGGGCGCCCGCCAGCCTCAGGGCGCGCAGGATCGCGCAGACCGCGTCGCGGTTGCCGTCGTTGCAGTAGAAGCCGAGGGAGCCGACCCCCGCGGGCGCACCCCTCGCGAGGGCGCGCACCGCCTCGGGATCGAGGGCTTCGTCGAGGATGCCGCAGCGCCGGCCGTGGGTGCGCAGCCACGCCGCCAGGGCCTCGAGGCCCAGGGGCTCCACACGCTTCATGCTCAGGTCCCGCCGCCGGGAGACGAGGAAGCCCCCGTCGCGCTGCACGACGTTGACCAGCAGGATGTCGAGGGGCGGGGTGCTCACGGGGTCCTCGGGACGCCCGCACCATACAGCAGGGCATCGAGGCGGCGCCAGCGCGGATCCCACCGGGCCAGCAGCGCGCAGCCGATGGCGGCCAGCAGCCCCAGGATCAGCCCCAGCCGCTGTCCCGGCGGGTGGGCCACGAGCCGGAGCTGGTGCTCCCCCGCGCCGTCGAGCTGCAGCGCGAGCAGCCCACCGCGATCCTCGAGCCGCCCACCGGCGGCGACGAAGGACGGGTCGTGGTTCTGGTTGATCACCACGAGCCCCGCGGCGCTGTCCAGCTGGACATCGAAGCGCAGCCCGCGGGCGTCGACCCGCAGGGGCCCGACGGAGCCCCGCCCCTCGGCCAGCCAGGCCTCGCCCCGGTAGTCGCGGGCCTCCCGCCGCTGGCCCTGGGCGTCCACCAGGTAGCGGGGCTGGGCCACGTCGCTCCAGAGCATGCTCTGCTTCCAGTCGAGCAGGCCGGTGCCCGCCAGCAGGTTGGGGTAGGCCTCGGCCTGCAGCGGGCGCTCGCCGTAGCGGGGCAGATCGTCTCCCCGCAGCTGGTGGAAGGACGCCGCCCGCTCCACCTGCAGCGGGGGGGTGTCGAAGGTGGCGCGGGCCGTGGAGGCCAGCTCCACCACCCGCGGGAGGCAGGCCAACAGCACCAAGCCCACCACGACCAGGGACAGCGAGGCCGGGGCGGTGGACCAGCGCCGGCGGACCCAGGCGAGCGAGGCCTGGGCGCCCGCACCTCCGGCCAGGGCGAGGGGCAGCACGATGAAGAAGTCGTAGCACTTGGCGGGGTGCTGCATGGAGTGGAACAGCGGCAGGCGCCACAGCAGCCCGAACAGGTCCACCGGCGCCGCCGGCCCCATGGCCAGCAGGGTCCCGACCAGCCCGAGGACCAGCCAGGGCCAGATCCGGCGCCGGGCCCAGGGGACCCCCAGCACCACCAGGGGCAGGGCTACCATGGCGATGGCGATGCGCGACAGCGGGTAGGGCTGAGCGCCCACCGGCTCGAGGGCCAGCAGGCTGCCGAGCAAGCTGGCCGGGGTGTAGAAGGCGTCCGCCGCCACCGCGTAGCTGTCCAGCCCCCGGGCGTCCCGGGCCAGCAGCGCCGCCATGGGCAGGGCCTTTCCCGCCGCCATCAGCGCCGCCAGGCCCAGGGACAGCGCCAGGCGGATCAGCCGGGCGAGCCGCGGCCGCCAGCCCCCGTCCCCGACCGGCAGCAGGGGGAGGACCACCGCCGCCCCCAGGCCCATGGCCAGCAGGGCCACGTTGCCGTCGAAGACCACCAGCGCCCACAGCGCCGCCGCGAGCACCAGCCCCCGCCAGCCGCGACCGCTCAGGCCCAGCACGATGCCGGGGAAGAGCAGGTAGTGCAGCTCCACGTAGTTGCCGTCCGCCACGCACCACACGAACCAGGAGCTCGAGGCCAGCAGCGCGGCCGCGACCAGGGCGCCCGCAGGCCCCAGGCCCAGGCTGCGACGGGCCAGCAGCCAGGTTCCCACCACGCCCGCCGCGAAGAAGAGGCTGGCCCCCAGCTTGAGCCCGAGGGCTTCCCCGAGGGCCAGGTCCCCCAGCAGCAGCGGGCTGGGGAACGGGAACTCGGGGTGCCCGGCGATGGGGTAGCCACCGGCGACCCAGGGGTTCCAGGACGGCAGCTGACCCTGCAGCAGCGCATCCCGGATGAAGCGATGATGCAGCAGGTGGGTGAGCCAGTCGTGGTCCGTGGAGATGGCGTGGCCGGTGGCCAGCATGGGCAGGGTCACGGCGAGCACGAGGGCCGCCAGCAGGCTGGCTGTGAGCGCCGTCGGCCAGCGGCGATCTCCCCTGGGGCTCCGGGCGGACATCAGCGACCCAGCTCCCGCCAGGCGGAGCGCGCCGGCGCGCCCACCAGGCCTCGCAGCCCCGCGGCCTCGAGCAGGAAGCCGGCGTGGGGCGCCATGCGCAGCGGCCAGCCGGGGTGGTGCCGCGCGATGAAGCGCAGGTTGCGGGCCACCACCGCGGGGTGGGTGTAGAAGCGACGCATGGCCCGGGCGCAGCGCTCGTCCAGCGCGCGGTCGCCAGGCGGCGTCCAGTCACCGCTGGCCGCCAACGCCGCCAGCTCGGTGCCCTCGAAGACCAGCAGCCGGAAGAACTTCACCGTGTTGGGCCCCGCGGCGATGGCGTGCTCGAGGGCCCGCTCATCGGCGTCAGGGGCCTCGCCCGGCAGCCCGAAGATGTACTCGATCTTGGTGGTGATCCCCAAGCGCCGCGCCTGGTCGCACAGCTCGACGAGCAGCGCCGGCTCCCGGGTGCTGCGGTGGATGCCGCGGAGCACGCCAGGCTCGGCGGACTGCAGCCCGAAGACCAGCAGGTCGCAGCCCGAGCGCCTCAGCTGCCGGAGCTTGACCAGCCCGGCCCGCTCGAAGCTCGCCGGGTGCACCATGGCGCCCCAGCGCGGGGTCCGCGGCAGGCGGTCCATGCGCTCGGAGAACTCGGCCACCCAGTCGTCGTCATGGGCGAACAGATCGTCGTGGAAGCCCACGTAGCGCACGCCGTGGTGTTCGATCAGGGCCTCGATCTCCCGCACCAGGTGGCCAGGGGAGCGCTGGCGGTGGTGCCGCCCCCAGTGGGAGCGGCTGGCGCAGAAGCTGCAGCCGAAGCGGCAGCCTCGGGAGCTGACCACCGTGAAGTAGGGGGTGCGCAGCCCCGGGATCTGACGATCGTGGTAGGCGCTCACAGGCAGCAGATCGACGGCGGGCATGGGCAGGCTGTCGAGATCATCGATGCGCGGCGGCAGCCCGCCGTCCACCAGCGCGCCGTCCCGCAGCAGCACCGTGCCCGGTGCCGGCCCACCGCCGGAGCCCTGCCCATCCAACAGACCCTGGACCCAGATCGGCAGGCTGCGATCCGCCTCGCCCCGGAACGCGAGCTCGGCCCCCGCCTCGAGCAAGGGTCGGGGCTGCACGGTGCCCGGCCCACCCACCACCAGCGGAAGCTCGGGGAAGGCTCGCCGCAGGGCGCGCAGCCAGCCGTGGACCACCGGGGCGCTGACGCTGGTGCAGCCGAAGCCCACGAAGAGGGGGTCGAGGCGCCGGACCAGGGCGATCAGGCCCGCGTCGTCCAGGGGCGTCACCGCGCTGTCCACCACCCGGGGATCCAAGCCCAGGGGCCGCAGCGCAGCGGCCAGGTAGAGCAGCCCGAGGGGGGGCTTGCGCAGCACGCTCCAGCGCTGGCGCCAGGTGATGTCGAAGCCGGTGTCGTCCACCGCGGCGTGGACCAGCAGCACCCGGCGCGAGCGAGTGCGGGGGCTGGCGGAGGGGACGACCACCACCCGAGCCTAGCCCGACCGCCAGGGCCGGCCCACCCGGGCCAGGAACCACGGCAGCAACGGCGCGCCCACCAGCTTGGGGACGACCTGGACCAGCAGCGACAGCAGCAGGCCCACCCCGAGCAGCAGCTCGGCGGGCGCCGCCCCCGAGAACAGCCCCACCAGCGCGGCCTCCCTGGGGCCGATGCCCGCGAGGGGCCCGGGGACATGCCCCGCCAGGCTGGCCGCCGAGGTGAACGCCACCACCGCCGCCGGCTCCACGGACACACCCAGGGCCGCGAACAGCAGCGCGCAGATGACGAAGGGCGCGCTCTGGTAGACCACGCCGTAGGCGAGCAAGCCAGCGCGGTGCGAGGGAGAGATCTCCGCGATGGGGGCCAGGGTCTCCCCGACGAAGCGGCCGATGCGCGGGTGCAGGACGCCCGCCCAGGCCGGCGCTCGTCGGTGGAGCTGGCCGGAGAAGAACACCAGCAGCACGCCCGCGAGGCCCGCGGCGACGGCCACCAGGGTCATCGGGGAGCGCCCCCCCAGCAGCCAGAGCAGCCCAGCACCCAGCCAGACCAGGGTCCCGAAGAGGTTCAGGGCCCGGTCGAAGGCCAGCACCCCCGACGCCCGCCCCGCGCTCAGGCCGTGCAGCCGCCAGAAGTACACCCCCACCAGCAGCCCCCCCGCCCGCCCGGGCAGGAGCAGACGCAGCGGCCCGACACCCATGCGCACCGCCACCGTCTCCGCGAAGCCGACGCGGCATCCCGCCGCCGCCAGCACCCGCCTGAGCTTGTCGCTCCCCAGCACGACCTGGACCCCCAGGGACCAGCCCAGCGCCGCCAGCACCAGCTCCGGGCGGGCCCCGGAGAGAGCCTCGAGCACCCCGCTGGCGCGCAGATCGAGGGAGCGGGCGAGCACCGCCAGCACCGCGACGGACACCGTCACGCTGCCAGCGAGCCAGAGCAGGGAGCGGCCGTCCGGACGGGCGCGGACCGCCGGGTGAGGCTCGTTGCCGGGGCCAGGGGGGCTCACGGCGAGCTGCTCCCGAGCGCGAGCGGAAGCGGCACGGTCGTGCAGCTCAGGCTGTGCTCCGACACGAAGGCACACTGATGCCTCGAGCCCGTGGTGTGGTCGTCCACGAGCAGCCAGCCCAGGCCGTCGGCGTGCGCCTCGCTCAGCAGCGGTCTCCGCGCCAGCCCGACGGTGTAGCGCGAGCCGACAGCCTTGGTGCCATGGCGCGGCACGCTGTCCAGCTCGTCGACCAGCCCTCGGCTCGACAGCTCGCGCAGGGGCATGATGGTGCCGCCTCCGCCCCAGGCCGGCAGGTTCATGATCGGCGCGCCGTGGACCAACTGCTCGGCTTCGGCCACGTTCTCGCTGCGGGGTGCGTCGCTGGGGGAGGTCGGGACGACGTGGACCATTCCGTGTTGCCCCGGATGCCGCTCGATGAGCGCCAGCAGCTGGTCGTGCGGCTGCGGCAGCGTGGTGCTCGGCAGCGGGTAGAGCGTGCGCGCCGCGAGCACCCCCTCGGCCAGGAGCAACAGCGCCAGCCCGGCCAGCACGATCCCCCGGGGCTGCCCGGCCCGACCGCGAGAGCCCGTCAACCCCGCCACCAGGGCCGCCGCCAGGAACAGCTGCACCAGCAGCACCCAGCGGCTCGGGGCGTGCAGCCCGGTGAGGGGTGGCAGCAGGGCGGCCAGCCCCTTGAGCGGAAGGGGGATCCCCGGCCCCTCGCCCAGCAGGGGCCAGGACCAACCCAAGGCCAGGACGGCCACCAGTCCCGCCGCCACCAGCATCGGCCCGGCGACACCCAGCCGGCGGCGGCCGAACCAGCAGGCCGACAGCAGCAGCACCCAGCCGATGTAGACCGAGTGCACGTGGGTCTCCCAGCCGGGCTGGTAGCGCTGGGCCTCGGCGCTGAGGGGGAGCAGGAACCAGGCGGGCCCCGGATAGGCCGGCAAGCGGGCGAGCTGGCCCACCTCGGCCGGGGGGGCACCGACCAGGGACGGCCACCCCAAGACGACCAGGACCGGGATCAACAGCCCCACCGCCAGCAGCGCCGCGCCCATCCGCGCCCGGCGCCCGCGGTGCCAGGACCAGAGCGCCGCGAGCAGCAGCAGCGGCACCATCGGGATGATCAGGTAGCGGGTGGCCAGCGCCGCGAGGGCGAGCCAGGCCGCCGCGACCACACCCGCCAGCCACCAGCGGCCGACGTCGGCGCGCAGCCAGGACCGCAGCGCCAGGGCCACCAGGCCGAACCAGAGGAACTCGGGGCAGGCGCAGACCACCGCGCTGCGCAGGAAGGGGGAGAAGAGCAGCGCGACCGTGGCCACGGTGGCGGCCCCTCGCCCCGCGCCGAGCTCGCGGGCCAGGGCCCAGAAGGCGGTGCCAGAGAACGCCCAGGCGGCCATCAGGCCCAGGGTCTGACCCGCCACCAGCGCCCGCAGCGGCGGCAGCCCGACGGCCTCGAGGGGGACGGACAGCAGGGCGGTGAGCCCCGCTGTGAGCCACTCCTGGTAGAGGCGCAGGTCCATGCCCAGGGGCGCGTTGACCAGCGAGGTCTCGAGGCCCGAGGCGCCCCCTGCGCGCAGCAGCCACGCCAGCCACAGCTGGTGCCAGCTGGTGTGCTCCGGCGCCGTCTCAGCCGGCGTGAGGGTCCCCAGGGCGCCAGGCAGGGGCCAGAACCAGGCCACCGACAGCACCAGCAGCAGCGCGAAGACCGCGACGAGCTCGGCGTGGCCGCGTGGCCACCCCCCGCGGGGCTGCCGGGTCACCTCGTTCCTCACGGCGGACACCTCGGTGGATGGGGAGGGCTATCGATGCGACGAGGATACGCCAAAACGCCTGCTGGCCCCACCGAGGCACACCAACACCCCGAAGGACAGCGTGTAGGCCAGCGCGATGAGGTTCTTGTTCATCGCGTTCTCCACGTCGAAACGCAGGGCGTGGTGCACCACATCGGGGTGCGCGGCGACCCGAGGGTCCATCAGAGGCGCCAGCAGGTCCCGGAAGACCACCATGGTGATGGACTCACCCCAGCGCCCGGACAGGGCCTCGGACAGCAGGTAGTCCCCGTGCAGCAGCAGGCCGCCCAGGAACAGCAGGCTCGGCCAGAGCCGTCGGTAGCGCAGCACCAGCCAGATCCAGAAGCAGCCCGCCAGGGCCAGGTAGACCACGTGCTTGTTGTCGTCCGAGCCGAAGATCTCCACGTCCTCGCCGGTGTCCACCAGGCCCAGCAGGAACACGGCCGCCAGCGCGCCCCAGCCCGCCAGCCCGACCAGGGCCGACCGCAGGCGTCCGCGGCGGCCCCGCCATCCGCGGCGGTCCAGCCAGGCACGCCAGCCCAGCACGGCCGCGAACAGCGCCCCACAGAGCATCACGACACGCATCAGGTTGTCCGCGGCCCGGTAGCGGGGCAGCAGCAGCGGATCGGGCTCCCCGTACAGCAGATCCGCGAATCCCTCGGTGCCGAGCTGTGCGGGATCGAGCCCCGCCGCGGCGCAGGCGTCGAGGGCCAGGTGCAGGTGGCCCTGGTGGGGCCCATGGGTCATCCACACCAGGTGGGCCCAGGTCGCCGCGAGGGCCAGCAGCGGGACGGCCAGGATCAGCGCGAGCTTCGGGAGACCGCAGCGTGGGGTCAGCGCGCGCATGGAGCCTCCCGGCTCAGCGCGGATCCACCTGGGGCTAGCGCGCCCAGGCCAGCTTCATGGACAGGTAGCCGGCCACCACGATCCCATCGATGGGCTCGTGCCCGGGCCAGAGATCGTGCTCGGCGAACATGGGGGTCGCGTTGAGCCCCAGGCCGTACTCCAGGTCCATGTCCTTGTCGGGGCGGTCCACCGCCCGACCGGCGTAGAGCCCACCCACGGGGCCCCAGGCGAAGAACTCGATCCCGCGGTTGGCCGCGCTCGAGAGGTTGTCCGGGCCGAAGTGCAGAGACACGCCGGCGGTGGGTCCGACCACCCAGCTGGCGCTGTCGCTGCCGCCGGCGCGGAACAGCAGCGCGAAGTCCGGCTCGAACTGCAGCATCCGGAACGCCGCGGCGAACATCACGGGCCGGAAGATGGGCAGGGTGAAGTTGAGGGCCGCCCGATCGGACAGGCCCAGCTCGGTGTACAGGGAGATGTCGGCCATGGGCCCGGCCTTGAAGCCCTCGGGCGTGGCCACGCACATGCGCATGTTGTCGAAGCGGCCACCCATGCGGATGGCGACGCCGTAGGCCGCGTCGGGGGTGTCGTAGGCCTGGGCCACCGTGGGCAGGCCGAGGATCGCGGCGAGGGCGGTGAGCTGGACGAGGCGGCGCATGGTTCCTCCGGGGCAGGGCTGGGTCCACGCTAGCGCACATTCGTGCATTTGCAAAGGGCTTCAGCCCTCAGACAGCAGACGCTCGAGCCCCGGACGGTCCAACAGGGTCACCACACCATCCTCGACCTGGATGAGCCCGGCCTTGCGCAGGCTCCCCAGCGCCCGGGAGAAGCTCTCCGGCTGCAACCCCAGGTAGCAGGCGACGTCCTTCTTGGCGGCGGGCAGGGTGAGGGCGTCGCCCTGGATGTGGGCCAGGCCCATCAGGTAGGACGCCACCCGCACCACCCCCGACTTCTGGCCGTGGGCCGCCAGCGACGCGGTGAGCTCGTGCATGCGGGCCATGGCGGCCGCCAGCATCCTCAGGGACAGCTCGTGGTCACGACGGAACGCCTCCTGCAGGGTGGGCCGGGGCAGGACCAGGATGGTGCAGGGCTCCGCGCACTCGGCGCTGGCCGGGTACTCGATGCCCATGAGCACTGGCACCTCGGCCACCAGGGCGGGCCCCTCGAGCAGGTGGATCACCTTCTCTCGCCCACCCGGGCCACGGCGCACGACCCTGATGGCGCCATGCACGACGCAGAAGAGCCGATCCGCTGGGCGGCCCCGCTCGAAGAGTCGTTCGCCGCGATCGTACAGCCGGAGCAGGGCCTGCTCGGCGAGGATCGCGCGATCGGCCGCGTCGAGAGCCGAGAACACAGGCAAGCCAGCGAGGTGGCGCTCGAGGACACCGCGGCGGGGCTGGAGGGTCTTCAACGACAGGCTCCGAGAAAATCAGGTATAGGTTATCCGGAATGAGCAGCGCGCACGCCCTGCCAGTGAGGCTAACCCCATGAGCAGCATCCTTCGGATCTCGGAAGCCGCCAACCTCGGCATCCACGCGCTCGTCTACCTGGCCCTCGAGCGCGAGTGCTCACCCTGCAGCGCCGGCAACATCGCCAGGGGCCTGGGGGTGTCGGAGTCCCACCTGGCCAAGGTCATGCAGCGCCTGGTGGCGGCGAGCATGGTCACCTCCACCCGCGGCGCGCGGGGCGGCTTCACGATCATCGCCGACCCCGAGCGGACCAGCCTGCTCGCGGTGCTCGAGGCCATCGACGGCCCCATGCTCTCGAGCGGCTGCCTGCTGGGCCACGACACCTGCCTCGTCCACATGTGTTGGCTCGCCGAGCTCGAGACCGACGCCATCGAGTTGGTGCACAAGCACCTCGGCTCCGTGACCCTCGCGGACGTGACAGATCTTCCGGACGGCGAAAGCAAGACCTGAAGGCTGACGATCGTCAGGCTGCCACAAAAAGTTGCAAAACGACCTTGCTAAGTCCGGGCCCAATTAAGTATTTTGGGTCCGGTTTACCGAATTACCTCCCGAGGTCGTCATGTCCGACAGCTCTCCCACCCGCATGGACCGCCGCGGCGCGATGCGCGTCATCGCAGCCGGCTTGGCCGGCGGCGCCGCCGCTCTGGCCGGCGGAATCGCCGTGGGCTTCCTGTACCCGGTGCCCAAGATCGAGCAGAAGCCGCGCTTCATCTGCCTGCGCCGCCAGGTCAGCCCCGAGCGCCCCATGGAGCTGCTGGACGACACCGGCCGCAAGGTCCTGCTGATGGAGAAGTCCGATGGCGAGCTGATGGCCATCGGGACCACCTGCACCCACCTGGGCTGCTCGGTGTTCTACCGCGCCGCGGAGGGACAGTTCGAGTGTCCCTGCCACGACGGCTGGTTCGACGCCGAGGGCACACCCACCGCCGGCCCCCCGGACCGCCCCCTGCCCCGCTACCCGGTGACGGTGCGCGACGGCAAGGTCTTCGTGAAGCTCGCCT
>CAYZVO010000149.1:0-23611 GCA_964481655.1 uncultured Enterobacterales bacterium
CCGGCGGCGATCTGACCGACGTGGACGGCGACGGCCACGACGCCGAGGCCGCCGGGGGAGACGACTGCGACGACGACGATCCGGCCATCAGCCCCAGCGCCGAGGAGATCTGCGACGACGGCATCGACAACGACTGCGACGACGTGGCCGACGACGAGGACGCCGACTGCGGTGCCACAGGCGACACCGACACCCCCTGCGAGGTCCCGGACGACACCGGCGAGACCAGCACCCCGGAGGACACCGGCACCCCCGAAGAGAAGGACGACGGCTGCACCGGCTGCGCCAGCGGCGGAGGCGCCCTGGGCCTGCTGTGGCTGGTGGGGATCGGCGTGAGCGCGCGACGGCGGTGGTGACGAGGACGATCGTCAGGGCGCGCCGGTCTCCTCGGGGACCGAGGTGTCTTCCGGGTCGAGCCTGACCATGGGGACCCCGATGTCGAACTGCTCGTAGATGCCTTCGTCCGGCGCGTGGCCCATGGTCTGGGTCGGGTCGATGTCGACCTCGGCCTCTTCGTAGTTGCCGTTCTCCTCGCCGTCGACGTCCCTGGCGGCGACGCTGCAGTCGTCGGCGCAGTAGGCGGCGTCGTAGGTGTCGAAGGACCAGGCGCCGCCCTTGCTCGAGCTGGTGGTGAGGCCCTGGAACTCCACCTCGATGCCCTCGACCCCGCGGCCGGTGGTGGCGTTGGTGACGGTGCCCGACAGCAGGTAGCGGATGCTGGGCACGCCGTAGTCCACGTCGGTGTCGGCGTCGCTGTCGGCGTCGGTGTCGCTGTCGGCGTCGGTGTCCGTGTCGGCGTCGCCCTCGGGGGTGACCGGGTCGTCCTCGCCACAGCCGGTGGCGATCACGGGAGCCAGGATCAGGGCCGCGAGCCTATAGAACCTACGCCGCATGGTGCATCTCCTCGGGAGGCGTTCGAGACAGGGGGTGGCTTGATGGTAACCGGCCTTGCCTTCGTGGTGAAGCTGTTGTCCAATGGCCCCCGTGAAGGCCCCCTCTCCGGCTCGCATCGTCCTGACCGTCGCCACCGTCGCGCTGGTGTTGTTCTGCGGCTGGACGGGGGGACTGCTGCTGTCGATCCAGGAGACCCGCGCGTCGCTCCGGCAGCGGGTGGTGGCCCTGGACGCCGTAGACAGGGTGCAGGATCAGCTGGCGCGTGCCGTCGAGCACGACGACGCCTCCCTCGAGGGCTGGCGTCAGGCCGTGGAGCGCCTGCACCGCAGCGGCGCCCGCATGGTGCCCGGCAGCTGCGGCCCGGAGCTGACGCGCAGCTTCCAGATCGCGCTGGTGGCCGTGGACCGCCCGGAGCCCCCCATCTCCGACGGCGTGCGCACCGAGCTCGCCGACGCGGTGCTGAGCCTGGGGACCGCGCTGCGGGCCGAGAGCGCGGCCCTGAGCGGCAAGCTCGAGGGTGGCGTGCAGCTGCTGTTCATCATCGCCATCGGGGCCATGGTGTTGGCCATGACCACCCTGGTCTCGGGCTGGTGGACCCTGGCCACCCGGGATGAGCTCCGGCGCATGAGCGCCCGCTTCCGACGCCAGGCCCGGGTGGACTACCTGACCGGGGTCTGGAACCGGCGCATGGTCATCGGCCTGCTCGAGCGGGAGATCGCCCGGGCTGCGCGGCTCGGGCTGCCGGTGTCCGTGGTCATGTACGACCTGGACCACTTCAAGAGCATCAACGACACCCTGGGCCACGCCGCCGGTGACCGCGCCCTGATCGAGGTGTCCGCCGCGGTCTCCCGTCAGCTCCGCGGCTACGATCTGCTCGGCCGCCTGGGGGACCAGGAGGGCGACGGCACCGAGGCCAGCGACGAGCTGCTGGGGCGCTACGGCGGCGAGGAGTTCCTGGTGGTGCTCCCGGGCCACGGCCCCGAGGACGGCGAGCTCGTCGCCGAGCGGCTCCGCCAGGCCATCGAGGCGCTGCAGACCTTCGAGGGGCACGACCGCCGCATCACCGCGAGCTTCGGGGTGGCCTCGACCGCCGCGGGGGCGCGGGTGAGCGCCAACGAGCTCATCCAGGCCGCCGACGAGGCCCTCTACGCCGCCAAGGAGGGCGGCCGGAACCGGGTCGTGGTCGTCGAGCGGGGTCTCGAGGGTCCCATCTGGAGTTGAGGGGCGTGACACGGCTGTCCTGGTTCGGCGGGCCGCGGAAGGCTCCCGCCCTGGGGGGATGCCCGAAATGTGAGGAAGAACGGTGATCTGTGGCGTGGGCACGGGTCTTGCTGTTCAGCTGGGTAGCGTTGAACCCCATCGTCCGGAGACCCCATCATGAAGCGCCAGAAGGTCCAGGCCTCGTCCGCCCCCCACTACCCCACCCGCAGCCGCTTCCGCGGCCGCCGCGCCGGCCTCGCCTGCGTCGGCATGATGCTGGTGATGATCGGCTCCCCCGGCTGCCCTGGCGACGTCGCCGTGCCCCACGAGAGCTACTTCGTGGCCCTGCCCCGTGAAGGCAGCCGGACCCTCACCTGGGACGGCGGCAGCTACGTGGACTTCCACATCGAGGCGACGGTGGACAACTGGGACCTGCACGCCTTCCTGGTGGACAACGCCCCCGAGCTGCTGGACCGCGTCGAGGCCCTGCTGGCCGAACAGCTCCCCACCACCTTCCAGGACGGCGAGGCCCTCCGGGAGGTCGAGCGCGCGGTGCAGCAGCTGCTGGCCGACCAGTGGACCGGCTCCCCCGAGTCGCCGCTGTACAACTTCCTCGACTGCGCCCTCATCATCGACGATGCCGGCGTCGAGGATCCCATCGACGGTGACATGCCCGCCTAGCTCGAACCCCGCCTCCCGGAGCCCCCCATGAAGCGCCAGAAGGTCACCCGCAGCGCCGCCCCCGCCTACCCCACCCGGCAGGTGCTCTCTTCGCCCTGGGGCCAGCGCCTCGCGCTGCTCGGGATGCTCGCCGTCGCGCCGGTGCAGGCCTGCTTCTCGGGCAACGACATCGTCGGCCTGGTGGCCCACCCCCAGGAGGACTGGGGCGTGCAGCTGCCCGCCGACGGCGCGCACACGCTGGTCTACGAGGACGGCGCCGTGCTCGACTACCAGCTGCTGATGGTGGCCAACAGCGGCGCCGCCGTGGACTGGGCGGCCGACCAGGAGCTGTCGTTGCTGGAGCTCGTCGATGAGATCA
Organism: uncultured Enterobacterales bacterium; assembly: GCA_964481655.1. Lineage (GTDB taxonomy): Bacteria > Myxococcota_A > UBA796 > UBA796 > JAFGLY01 > CALDOK01. The sequence continues at coordinate 3,134 of CAYZVO010000149.1, forward strand.
TCGAGGGTGAGGGCTCGGAGTTCTTCGAGGAGGGCCGCCCGTTCAGTGAGCTGGAGGAGCCCATCCTCGAGGCCATCGACGACGCCTTCCACGAGGCCGTGCCCGCGTCGGGGGCGGAGTTCATCGACTGTCAGCTGGAGCTGGAGGGGTTCCTGCCGGCCTACGAGGGCGACACCGGCTGACGGTGGTCAGCGCGCGTGACTCGATATCGAGTTACGTCATCGGAGTAGGTGCCAATGGCGGGATCCTTCGCTATCTTCCGTCGATGACACCGTGAGCTCTGGAGGCCCCGTGCGCGCTCTCACCATCCTCTTCCTCTCGGCGATCCTCACCGCCTGCCCCAGCGAGCCGGTGGACCCCAAGGACGACACCGGCCCCATCGACTCCCGGGTCGATGCCGATCAGGACGGCTGGTTCGAGGACGAGGACTGCGATGACAGCGACCCGGACGTGAACCCCGGCGCCGACGAGGTCTGCAACGAGATCGACGACGACTGCGACGATCAGATCGACGAGGGCGTGCAGGACACCTACTACCGGGACGCCGACGAGGACGGGTACGGCGACCCGGACAACACCACCGAGGCCTGCGAGGTCCCCGATGGGTACAACCCCTTCGGCTCGGACTGCGACGACGGCGATCCCGCGGTCTACCCCTCTGCGTCCGAGACCTGCAACGGCATCGACGACGACTGCGACGACGAGACCGACGAAGGCCTGCTGATCACCTTCTACCTGGACGCGGACAGCGACGGCTACGGCACCGACGAGACCTCCACCGAGGCCTGCGAGGCCCCCCACGGCTACGTCGAGTACGACGGTGACTGCGACGACTCGGACGCCGCCTTCAACCCCGGCGCCGCCGAGAACGACTGCGCGGACCCCAACGACTACAACTGCGACGGCTACGTGGGCTACAGCGACGCCGACGGCGACGGCTGGGCGGCCTGCGAGGAGTGCGACGACGGCGACAGCGCCATCAACCCCGACGCCGACGAGACCTGCGACGACGTGGACAACGACTGCGACGGCGTGATCGACGAGGACGAGGCGGTGGACGCCTCCACCTGGTGGTTCGACGCCGACGGCGACGGCTACGGCAACAGCCGGGCCTCCACCACCGCCTGCGATCAGCCCGCCGGCTACGTGGCCAACGACAGCGACTGTGACGACGTCGAGGCCACCACCTACCCCGGCGCAGACGAGTACTGCGACGGCGAGGACGACGACTGCGACGGCACCATCGACGAGGACACCGCCGTGGACGCGGGCACCTGGTACTACGACGCGGACGGCGACGGCTACGGCCTGTCGGGCACCACCGACGTCGCCTGCGAGGCCCCCAGCGACTACGTCGGCGACGGCGGCGACTGCGACGACGGCGACGCGAGCATCAACCCCGGCGCCGCCGAGGTCTGCGACCTGGTGGACCAGGACTGCGACGGCACGGTCGACAACGGCGTGCTGGGCACCGACACCGACTGCCCCGCCGAGGACTGCACCGCCATCCTGGCGGACAACCCCGCGGCCGCCGACGGCAGCTACCTGATGGACGACGGCAACTACTGGACCTGCGAGATGAGCACCGACGGCGGCGGCTGGCTCGAGGTCTCCACCGCGGTGGCCGTCTGGGGCGACGGCTACGACACCCAGGAGCACAACACCGCCGGCTTCTCGTGGGCCGAGGTGATGTTCCGCTACGACTCGGGCAACAGCACCGCCGACTGCACCTACCCGACCTCGATCCCCTCGGGGAACCCCATCGCGTTCCAGTTCGGCTCGGAAGACTGGGGCCTGCCGGCCAACACCTGCGGCTCGGCCTGCGGGGCCACCACCGTGGACTACAGCGCCGACACCACCTACCTGACCACCGCCTACGACTTCGTCATCGCCCGCACCGAGTCCACCGACACCATCCGCGTCGGCACCCTCGAGGGCGTGATGGGCTGCACCACGGACGACAACTGGGGCTGGGCCTGGCTGGACATCTACATTCGGCGCTGAACCCGTCCGCGGCGGGATAGGGGATCGGCGGACCCAGCCCTGGACGCCCCATGTCACGCCGCGATCAAGGCACCGCCTTCGCCCTCTCCCTGTTCCTCGGGTACTGGGGCGTGGACCGCTTCTACCTGGGCCAGCCGATCCTCGGGCTGCTCAAGCTGTTCACAGGCGGGGGCTTCGGGCTGTGGGCCCTCATCGACGTCATCCTGATCGGCTGCGGTAGCGTGAGCGACCGCGACGGCTTGCCCCTGCGGCGGCACCAGGTGGGCACGCCGACTCGAGACCAGGGCACCGCGTTTTTGCTGTCCATGTTCCTGGGCAGCTTCGGGGTGGACCGCTTCTACCTGGGCCAGGTCGGGCTGGGGCTGGGCAAGCTCCTCACCGGCGGTGGCTGCGGGATCTGGGCCTTCGTCGACATGGTCATCATCGGGATGGGCCAGGCCAAGGACGCCGACGGCAACACCCTCCGCTGAACAGGGAGCCTCCATGCACCGCGTCTCCTTCCTCGCCCTGCTCGCCCTCGCCTGCTCCCCGGACAGCGACACCATCATCGACGACACCGGCCCCGAGCCGATCCCGGAACCCGGCGAGCCCGATCAGGATCGCTTGCTGAGCCACGTCGAGACCCTGTCGTCGGACGAGTACGCCGGCCGCCTGCCGGGCACCGAAGGCGGAGACCTGGCCGAGGCCTACCTCGAGGACCACTTCGCGGCCCTGGGCCTGGACGGTGCCGGGGACGACGGCGGCTATCGCCACGTCTTTCCCCTCGAGAGCTTCGAGGTCACCGGCCCCAGCGAGCTCAGCATGGGTGGGGTGGAGTACGCCAACGATGGCGACTTCGCGCTGTTCACCTACGCGGGCTCGGGCACCGTCGAGGCCGAGCTGGTCTACGTCGGCTACGGCCTGACCGTCCCGCCCTTCGACGCCTCCGCCTACCCGAACTGCCCCCTCGATCCCGGGGGCTACGACGACTTCGCCGGCATGGATCTGGCCGGGAAGATCGCGGTGGTGGCCCGCCACGCCCCCAGCGAGGACTGGGACATCTGCGACCGCTGCCCGGTGAGCGAGGCGGCCCTGTCCGCCGGCGATCTGTGCACCTTCGGCTACAAGGCCGCCAACAGCGCGGCCCACGGCGCGGCGGCCATGCTGCTGTTCAACGACTACGAGCACGAGGGCACCGCGGACGGCGGCACCTTGGGCGAGGGCTACTACCAGCCCGACTTCCCGGCCCTGTTCGTGAACCGCGGGCTGCTGGACGACCACCTCACCGAGCTCGAGGCCTGGACCACCGGCATCGACGCCAGCCTGGAGCCGAACCCCCAGGCCAGCGGTGTGCAGGCCCGGGTGGTCACCCAGACCGGGGTCTCATCCATCGAGGTGCCCAACATCCTCGCTCAGATCCCGGGCGCGGACCCCGAGATCGGTCACGAGGTCGTGATCGTCGGGGCCCACTTCGACCACCTGGGCACCGACGGCTGGAGCGTCTACAACGGCGCCGACGACAACGCCTCGGGCACCGCGGTGGTCCTCGAGCTGGCCCAGCTGTTCGCCGAGTGGGGCGCGCAGCCGGCCCGCACGGTGCTGTTCGCGGGCTGGAACGCCGAGGAGCTCGGGCTCGTCGGCTCCATGTACTACGTCATCGATCCGGCCCTCCCCATGGAGGACACCGTAGCCCACATCAACCTGGACATGGTCGGGGGCGGCGAGGAGATGGGCCTGATCGACTTCGGTGGTACCGACGCCGGCTCGGAGTGGCTCTACGATCTGCTGGTCACCCAGCAGGATGACGACTTCCCGGTCACCCCGCTGGGGGCGGACTTCAACAGCGACCACGCCTGGTTCCAGTACGCGGGCGTGCCCGTGGCGTTCCTGTTCACCACCGGGGCCCACCCCGAGTACCACACCCCCGAGGACAGCTTCGACATCATCTCGGGTCTCGAGCTCGAGGAGACCACCCGCATCACCTGGGACACCCTGCGGGTGCTGGCCATGGGCGAGGAAGAGGCGGTGCTCGAGGCGGGGGAGCCCGAGGAACAGCGCGCTGCGCCGGAGATCCCGCCCGAGCTGATCCCCCCCACGGGCGTGCCCGCGCTGCGCTGACGCCTACATCAGCCGGTAGACGATCACCAGGACGAACTGGGCCTTCACGGCCTCGCCGTTCATCTTCATCGGGTAGAAGCGCCACTTCCAGGCGGCCTCGAGGGCCGACTCGTGGAAGGCTTCGGGGCAGGACTCGAGCCGGACATCGTACGGCATCCCCCGTTCATCGACCAGGAAACGCAGCTGGCAGCGGACCGTGCCGAGGTCCATGGACTTGGCATCCTCCGGGTACTTCGGGCTGACCCGGCGCTTGACCTTGACCTCGCTCCAGTGGACCACGGGGACGTCGCCGTCGGCGTCGGTGAACACCGCGGCGGGCGGGTTGGGGTTGTGCGCGTCTGCGACCGACACGGCGATGTTGCCGTCGTCCTCCTCGACGAAGCGCAGGTGGAGCTTCGAGGCCACGGACGCCTGCCCCTCGGCCAGGGTGACCTCCCGGACCTTCAGGCCCCCCAGGCCCACGACCACGTCGTAGGCGACCTTGTCGGAGCAGTCGGACGAGCCCAGCTCGATGGAGCCGTCACCGGCGATGCCGAACTGGGTGGTGCACGGCTCGGCCGTGTGCTCCACCTCGAAGGCGGGGGCGGCGCTCAGCCGGACCCGGCCTCCGTGTTCACCGTGGAGGGTGGTCCCCGCGACCTGCAGCCCGCCCACGATGCCACCGGGGATGCCGTCGGCGTTGTCGTCGAAGAGCATCAACCGGGTGGTGCCCAGCGGATCGGTGATGGGGCGCAGCTCGAGGGACAGCGCGACGCTGTCGCGACCCTCGGCAGGCTGCACATCGACGAAGGTCCAGCTCGGCACGGCGGCGCGCAGGGTGAGCTCGTTGGGGCCCGAGCAGCCCACGGACTCCACCGACGCCGCACCGTCGGCGGTCACGGTGAGCGCGAGCGCACACGGGTCACCCGGCTCGCCTGCGACGATGGGGTAGGGGTCGAGTGCGGCCTGCCCGCCGTGGGTGCCCTGGAGGGCGGTCTCGGCGTGCACGGGTGCGGCGAGGATGGCGAGCGCCGCGAGGGTCGTGATCATGCCTGCTCCTGCTCTCCACCCCAGGACCCCTCGAGGGGCTGGCCCGCCAGCTCCAGGGCCCCGGTGTCCAGGGCCTCGAGCATGGCCAGCACCAGCTGGAAGGCGTTGTCCATGGCGACGGGATCGATGTTGTCGAGGGTGTCGTGGCGGGTGTGGTAGTTGGGCACCAGGGTGGTGCTGTCCTGGCAGATGAGGGTGGTGGCGGGGATGGCCCGCTGGGTGAACGGGGCGGCGTCGGTGCCGCCGATGAGCAGGTTCACCCGCGTGGGGGCGAGCCCCAGGCTGTCGGCGGCGGTCATGCCCAGGTCGATGAGCCCCTGGTCGTGGCGCACGCCCTGCCACAGCTCCCGGGCGATGAAGCCCATGTGGGCGGGATCGCCGATGCCGTCGAGGTTGATGACGTAGGTGGGGGTGCGCTCGAGGCGGGCGGCGTGGCGGGCCACGAAGCGCCGGGAGCCCCGCAGGCCGGCTTCTTCGGCCGAGGTCGCCAGCAGGATGATCTCGCTGGAGGCGAGCAGGCGCTGGCCGTCTACGCCGCCGCGGGCCGCGGCCTTGCCCAGGGCCGAGATGACCGCGACGCCGCTGAGGTTGTCCATCGCGCCGGGCACCGGGGTCCAGGCGGTGAGGAACACGTACAGCCCGACCACCGGGTAGAAGCACAGGGCCACGACGCCGATGACCGTGAAGGCGAGGTGGTCCTCGGCCCCCATCGCCCAGCCGATGGCCGCGGCCAGGGAGCCCGCGGTCACCCAGATCCAGGCCGCGCCCAGCGCGAACACCAGGTAGGGCGACAGCTTCCCGAAGCGGTACCAGAGGGTGAACTCGTAGGCGGAGTCCTGGTGTGCGCTGAGCACGATCCGGCGCTCGATCTCGCCCCGGGGGCGCAGCACGCCCACCACGTTGTGGCCCTCGGCCTTGGGGAAGAGCCGGTCCAGCAGCTCCCGGAAGCGCACGCCCTGCAGGAAGACCACCAGCAGCGAGCCGCAGGCCAGCACGAAGGCCAGGGGGGGCAGCAGCCAATAGCTGACGAGCACGGCCAGGTAGGCGGCGACCATCCAGGGCACCCAGCCCAGGAAGGCCCGGGGGTGGCACTCGAAGCTGTGCAGGTCCACCTGATCACAAAAGCCCGACCAGTCGTCCTGGAGCACGGCGCCCAGCTTGCGCTCGGCCTCGCTGCAGGGGGGGCGCGGGCCGATGTCCCGCAGCACCCGCTCCATGAACGGGCGCATCGCGGCGGTGAAGGGCTGGCTGTCCATTGAGACCTCCCTTCCAGGCCTATCCCACCAGCTTGGGCGTGGCGCCCATGGCCTCGATCACCGGCGGGTCGAGGTGCAGGTCCAGCTGCGGGTAGGCGATGGTGATGCCCTGCTGCCGCAGGGCGTCCCAGATGGCTTCGTACAGGCGGGACAGATCCCGGCGGGACTGCCAGGGATCGTCGGACCAGACGGCCAGCTCCCAGTCCACACTCGATGAGCCGAAGGCGGTGAGGAACACCTGCGGATCGTGGGCCTGGGAGCGCCAGGGGAGGGTCTGCAGGGCCCGCTCGAGGACCTCGCGGACCTGCGCCATGTCCGAGTCGTAGTGCACGCCCACCGTGGCCCGCAGGCGGATGCGGCGGTCCTCGAGGGTGTGGTTGTTCACCGTGGTCTGCACGAGGTTGGCGTTGGGGACGATCAGGTCCTCGCCATCCCTGGTGCGCACGATGGTGGAGCGCAGGTTCATGTGCCGCACCTTGACCATGCGCCCGTCCACGATCAGGACGTCCCCGGGCTTGATGCTGCGCTCGAGCAGCAAGATGAAGCCGGAGACGAAGTTCTGGGCGATGTTCTGCATCGCGAAGCCGACGCCCACGGCGAACACCGCGCCCGCGGCGAACAGGGCCCCGAGCTTGATGCCCACGGTCTGCAGGCCGATGCCCAGGCCGACGACGATGACCGTGTAGTGCAGCAGTCGCTGCATCACCCCCAGCGTGCCCTCGGACTCCACGCCACGCTTGTGGAACCACAGCCCCAGCAGCCGCTGCAGCACGCTCGAGGCCTTGAAGGTCAGCAGGACGATGATCCCGAAGACCAGCAGGGTGGCCAGGGTGATGGTGGTGCCGGCCACCTCGAGCAGGCCGGAGTTCAGCACCATGTCGGCGCCGGAAACGATGTCGTTGAAGGACCAGGTCACGATGACACCTCCACCGGTCTGCTATCCCTCTTGCCCCGCGCCCGCGCTGGCGCTACGACCCCTGCCTCATCCACAAGGAGTGAAACGATGCGCATCATGGTCACCGGCGGTGCCGGCTTCGTCGCCTCCCACCTCTGCGAGCGCCTGCTGAACGACGGCCACGAGGTCATCGCGGTGGACAACTTCGTCACCGGCTCCAAGCGGAACGTGGCGTCCTTCGCAGATCACAAACGTTTCCGCCTGGTCGAGGCCGACGTCACCCGCGAGCTGCCCGTGCCCGGGCGCGTGGACCGCATCTTCCACATGGCCTCGCCCGCCAGCCCCATCGACTACGTGCAGCTGCCCTTCGAGACCCTGTACGCCGGGGCCGACGCCACCCGTCACTGCCTGCGCCGCTGCCGCATCGACGGCGCCCGCTTCCTGCTGGCCTCCACCTCCGAAGTCTACGGCGACCCCGCGGTGCACCCCCAGGTCGAGAGCTACTGGGGCAACGTCAACCCCATCGGCGCCCGCTCGGTCTACGACGAGGCCAAGCGCTACGCCGAAGCCCTGACCATGGCCTTCCAGCGCTACCGCGGTGTCGAGACCCGCATCGTGCGGATCTTCAACACCTACGGCCCCCGCATGCGCCTGCACGACGGCCGGGTCATCCCGGCCTTCTGCGGCCAGGCCCTGCGCGGCGAGCCCCTCACCATCTTCGGTGACGGCGAGCAGACCCGCAGCTTCTGCTTCGTCTCCGACCTGGTCGACGGCCTCATCCGCCTGATGGAGTCCGACCTGGGCGAGCCCTGCAACATCGGCAACCCCGTCGAGCGCTCCATGCTCGAGCTGGCCGAGCACATCAACCACTTCACCGGCAACAAGGCCGGCCTGGTCTACAAGCCCCTGCCGCCGGACGACCCCACCCGCCGCCGCCCCGACATCTCCCGCGCCAAGGCCGAGCTGGGCTGGGAGCCCAAGGTCGACTTCGAGGACGGGATCGCGCGGACGGTGGAGTACTTCCGGTCGGTGATCGAAGAGGGGTAGGGCGAGCTGTCAGTGCGCGGCCTGGGCCTCGAGGATCTCACGCGCCTGCTGGTGCATCCACACGTCGACAGCCACGCGTTGATCGTGCTCCAGCGCGGCGATGCGGGTCTGGATGCGCTGGACCATCCGCGTGACCGCGGCCCGGGATTGGTTGTGGCGGCGGGCGTACTCGGCCTTGGAGCCGGCGTCCATGAGGCGTAGCAGGTAGGCCTGGTCGCGATCGTTGAGGGGACAATCGGCCTGGATCTCCGCGGCGCCGTCGGGGGCCGGGAGGCTGCCGAGCATGTCGCTGGCGTGGTCGGCGCTGATCTCGTTGAGGGCGTCGCGCTCGCGCAGGCGCTTGCGGACGACCTTGCCCAGGCTGCGATCGGCGATGGTGCGGACGTAGGCGTAGAGCTCGGCAGCGGTGCTGCCCCGGAAGCGGGCCAGCGCGCCGGTCATCAGGCGCATGCCCACGTCGGCCACGACCTCTTCGAGGTCGGTCTGGCTCAACAGGTCACGGAATCGTTGTCGCCACTGCGACTGGATGCGACGCTCCACGTAGCGCAGGATCGACAGGTAGAACGCCCGGGCTTCGGGGCTCCTCCTGTTCGACTGCAGCTGCTGGAGCTGGTGTTGGAAGTCTTGCATCCGCTTAGAACCCGTTCGAGATCTTGCGGGTGTCGGGACCAGCCATGGGGCCCATGGGGATGTCGCTGCCTTCGTCCGGCACGTCCACGGAGGACGAGCAGGGGACCGGGGTGTCCACGATGGGCACGAAGTGCTCCATCCCGGGGACCCCCATGGACGACAGGACGATGGCCAGGGCGGCGATGATGCTGGTCATGATGGCAGCTCCGTGTTGCGGAGGAGGGCGAGGTCGGGGTCGCGGATGATGCGTTCCTCGAGCTCGGCGACGAGGCCGGTGGGGAGGGAGCGGCGCACGCGACCCAGCAGGTCGAGGGCGTCGTCGGTCTCCCCGAGGGCCAGCAGGCAGCACAGCACGTTGCCGAGGTTCTCGGCAGAGTGCTGGCGCTCGAAGGCGCGGGAGAAGTAGTCCAGGGCGATCTCGAAGTGGCCCTGCAGGAAGGCGGTCACGCCGCGGTGGCGCTCGACCGAGGCCAGGTTGGCCTGCAGCCGGGGGCCCCCCAGCTCCATGGCGGCTTGCTCTTGCTCGGCGGCGAGGCGGGCGGCCTCGGCCCAGTCGGCCACGGAGGGGTGGGCGGCCACGACGTGGAGCGCCGAGAGCATCATCACGCGATCGATGCGACCCTCGCGGTGGTAGCGGCGGATCATGCCCCGCAGGTACTCGGCGTCGGTGTCGTCGGCCTGGATGGCGCCGCCGATCTCGGCCATGGCTTGCTGCTGGGCAGGGTCCACGTTGGCGGCAGGCGTCAGGTAGGCCTGCTCGTCCACCGCGTGGAGAATCCTGTCGAACAGCGCCTCGAGATCCATGGAGATCGACCGGTAGTGGAAGCTTCAGGAGTGGAGTGCTTCCAGGTGCACAATGCGTTTACATTCGGTCTGGAAAAACTCCAAGAAAAATCCCTGTGATTCCGGGTCTTCCCTACGCTGTGTAACGATCCGCGCTCCTGGCGGCTCCACAGGCTCCCCCCCGCGAGGTCCCCGTGGACGACAACCTCACCTTCCTGATCGTGATGGGCGTCTGGGTGCTGCTGCAGATGGTCATCCTCCCCGCCATGGGGGTGCCCACGTGAATGAGCGCCGCCCGGCCCCGTGGGGGCCCCGACAAGCGGAAGAAGAGCCCGAGCAGCGGCTGCGAAGGCGGCGGTTGAAGCGTGGGCTAGGCGACCCGGTGGGTCGCGTTCATTCCTCGCCCTGGATGTAGCCGAGGGCCTCGAGCTTCGCGCGCTCCTCGGCGCTCAGATCGACGGCGGTGGCCGCGTTGCCGTCGTAGGCCAGCGCCGCGCCGCCCTTGGGCAGGTTCGCGCCCGCGCGCACCCGGCCCTCCATGGCGCTGTGGCCGAGCTCGGCGTCGATGGGGAAGACGCCGAAGCGCTCCCCGGCGGCGCAGTCGTGGCGCTTGCCGCGGATGGAGCCACTGATCACGCTGCCCTTGCGCACCGTGACCGTGCCGGCCTGGGTGCAAGTCCACGGGGTGCCCAGCTCCCGCCAGAGGTGGTCTTCGAGCAGCAGGGCCCGCACGTGGGGTTGCTCGAGGCCCAGCAGGTGATCCATGCCCTCGCCCGGATCGCTGTCGGTGAGGTACAGCTCGCTGCGCTCGTCCACCAGATCGCGGTCGAGCCGGGCGCCGTCCTCCCACAGCCCGATGCGTTGGGTCGCGAAGCGGCTGGTCTCGGCCAGGAAGCGGCGGGTGGGGTCCGTGGTCGCGGCGGGGTCCAGCTCGAGCGCGCGTCCATCCTCTGCCGGTAGCGCCGCCCCCGCCAGCGCCGCGATCGTGGGCGCGATGTCCTCGAGGCCCACCACCTGCTGGACCACCCCGCGGCTCGGCACCCGCGCCCCGGAGACCACCAGCGGCACCCGCAGCTGCTCCGGGTAGAGGGTGTGGGCGTGGCCCCAGCTGCCGCGCTCGCCGAACTCCTCGCCGTGGTCGGCGGTGACGATCCAGGTGGCCTCGCGGCCCACCTCGCTCATGGCGGCGTGCAGGCGCTGGAGCTCGGCGTCCACGTAGCGGATGGCCTCGTCGTACTGGGCCACCTGGTGGGCCATCTGCTCGTCGCTCAGGGGGCGCTTCAGGTAGTGGTGGTATTTCTTGTAGATCGGGTCGTCGCCGGTGGGCGCCCGGTCGAACATGGTGTCGTAGGGCGGGGGCGGGTCGTAGGCGTAGTGGGTGTCGTAGACGTGCAGGAACAGAAACACCGGCTCGCCGGCTTCTCGGCGGCGCAGCCACTTCAGGGCGCCGTCCACCACGTCCGTGGCGGTCACGTCGCCGGACAGGTTCTGCTTCGAGGTCTCGATGCCGCCGTCGTCGAAGTGGTCGAAGCCGCGCTCGAAGCCGTACCTGCGGGAGACGAACAGGGTGGCGGTGAAGCCGGCGGTGGCGAAGCCCTGGGCCCCCATGGCCTCGGGCAGCAGGGCCAGTGTGCCGGGGATGCCGATGTCGTCTTCCACCGCGCCGTGATGGTGAGGCAGCACGCCGGAGAGCATGGTGACGTGGGCCGGCAGGGTCCAGGGCGAGGGGGAGCGTGCGTGCTCCCAGCGCAGGCCGGAGGCCGCCAGGCCGTCGATGAAGGGGCTGGTGTCGCGCTCGTAGCCGTAGGCGCCCAGGTGGTCGGCCCGCAGGGTGTCGATGGAGACCAGCACCACGTCGGGGATCGCTGGGTCGCCAGGGGCGATGGGGGAGGGGGTGCAGGCGAGCAGCGGCGCTGCCAGCGCGAGGGCCGACAGCCGGCAGCCGACAGCCGACAGCTGGGGGGGGCTCATGAGAACCATCCGGACCACATGGGGTATTCGCTCTCCCACCAGGGGAAGCCGGCGGGGAGGTGCCAGAGCATGAGCCAGAGCAACACGCCGACGGTGACGAGCACTCCGAGCAGGCGCCACCAGGATCCTGTGAGCGCCCGCAGGGTCGCCTTGGGGTGGGCCAGTGCCAGGCCCACGAAGGGCAGCCAGATCACATCCAGGGGCACCCGGTAGCGGCTCAGGCCCGCCAGGGCGCCCACCGCGGCCAGGTGGTAGGCCGTGGTCAGGCCCACCACCAGGGCGTAGACCCCGTAGCGCCGGCTCCAGGCCCCGACCGCGGAGCCCAGCACGGTGATGAACGACGCGAGCACCACGGCCACGCAGATCAGCTCGTCCACCGCCTTGGGCAGGTTTGTCCAGCCCCCCTGCCGCAGGTGGCGGGTGAGGAAGCTGTTGGGGTTGAACAGCTGCGCCAGGCGCAGGGGCACGCGGCCGATGAACTCAGCGGGGTTGTCGCGGATCCACTGCTTGCCAGCGTCCGTCTCGCAGCGGTCGCGCTCCACGGGCTGATCCTTGGGGGCGCAGTGCTCCCGGCCCTGCTTCGCGTAGCCGTTGTAGGACTTCTTGGTGAGCTGCCCGTTGCCGTAGTCGAAGGTGATGGGCGGGAAGTCGTTGTTGCCCAGCCACATCATCTGGCCCATGGTGCGGTCAGAGATGATGAAGGTGCCGAACTTGTGGGTGGCGTAGCTGGAGTAGGGCGCCACCACCAGCACGGCGGCCACGGTCAGGGCCAGGACCTGTCCCCAGGCGCTCCGCTGGCGCCAGCGGCCCCAGAGCAGGCCCAGGGCGAAGATCGGCAGCATGTACTGGGCCACCCCCCGCAGCAGCACGCAGAGCCCGACCAGGGCGCCGGTGATCGCCGCGCGTCCGGAGACGCCGTCCCGCGCCCGCAGCAGGCCCAGCAGGGCCATCAGCAGCAGGGTGGCGTAGATGGTCTCGCTCCACAGTCGGGTCGCGAAGAAGACGAGGGTCGGGTGCAGGGCGTAGATCCAGCCGGCCGCGAAGGCCGCTCGCTCGGTGACCACGCGCTGGCTCAGGCGCACCAGCGTGACCACCGCGACCCCGCAGATGAACGCCTGGGGCACCTTCAGGACCGCGGCGTTGCCCCAGGAGAGCAGGTGCGTGATCGCCAGCAGGGTCACGTGGGCCGGGGCCCAGATCCAGCCGTTGCTGGCGGTCATGCCCTGGCCTTCGGCCATGCGCTCGGCGGTGAAGAGGTACATGCACTCGTCGCGCACGCAGCTCTCCATGGGCCACAGCCCGTCGATGACCAGGCGCAGCACGACGGTGACGATCACCAGCACGAGCAGCCGGCGATCGCGCCACCAGGGCAGCGGGGCGGCGGGGTCGGAGATCATGGGTCGGGGGTGGGTTCCTCGGGGGCGGGGCGCGTGAGCTCCCGCGGCAGCTGATAGCCGGTGCCCGGCGGGGCGTACTTGGCCGGCATGTGCTTGGTCTTGACCCACACCTCGTAGCCCATCAGCACGTTGTAGTGCTCGAAGGCCCACACGTTGGTCGCGCCGCCCACACCCAGCAGCAGCACGCCCAGGGCCAGCGCCCGGCAGGCCTTGGATGGCCCCTGCAGCTCGAGCACCAGGGCGACCAGGGCGACCCCCGCCACGGCCAGCATGCCCCAGGCCAGCCAGCGGGTGGGCAGGCTGGTGTGGGCGGTCTCGTTCATGAACAGGGCGTAGACGTCGAAGGCCACCAGGGGCTGGGCGGTGCCGATCATGGCGATCAGGTAGAGCCAGACGCGCTGGTGGGGCTGGATGTCCATGCGGTGGGAACCCGTGCGACCCTAGTCGCGGTCCTTCGGCTGGACCTGTGTGGCGGTCTCGACCACCAGGGGCTCGACCACCCGGTCCAGCTCGGACCAGGTGCGGAGCTTCTCGAGCAGGGCGGGGGTGACCTCGGAGCCCCGGGCCACGATCAGCAGGCCGTCGCGGGTGGTGACGCCCTCGGACAGGATCATCTTGGTGCGCAGATCCCGCACGAAGAGGGCCTGGGTGAGGGTGTCGCCGCCTTCGCCGAGCACCCGCCGCAGCGCCGCGACGGCCTCGGGATCGTACTGGCCCTTGCGCTCGAGGATGGTGGCGAGCGCGTCGCGCTTGATGAGGCCGCCGGCCTCGAGGGTGTCGAAGTCGATGGCCAGCTCGAGCACCCGGGAGCCGAAGGGGATGCTGCGGCCGGCGGGCTTGTCGCGGGACTCGTCCAGCTCATCGGCCAGCTCGGCCTCGGCTTCGGCCTCGAGGTCTTCCTGGGCGTAGCGGTTGGCGGCCTGCCAGCGGATGATCTCCCGGACCTTGTCGAGGCGGGGGATGGGCTCGAGCAGGTCGAAGGCCACCCGGGGGTGGCGGCGGAGCAGGCGGCGCTCGTCCCAATACAGGTGCTTCCCGCTGATGGACTTCTCGAGGGTCTCCGTCGGGACCGTGATGCAGCCCAGCTGGCTGAGCATGGCGGCGACGTCTTCCTCCCAGCTGATGGTGCGGCCCATGGCCTCGTACAGCTGCGTGACCAGGCGGTGGACCCGCTGGGCCCGGCCGAAGGCCAGGGGGTTGGAGACCGCGAGCACATCGGCGAGCACCCCGATGGCACCGCGGAAGGTGTTCTCGAGCAGTTCTTGCTCGAGGGCGCGGGTCTGGAAGACCTCGACGGCGGCCAGCAGCGCCTTCTTCAGGATGCCCGGGGAGCAGGGCTTGGTGAGGAAGCGGAAGATGTGGCCGTCGTTGACGGCCTTGACCGCCACGTTCATGTCGGGGTGGCCTGTGAGCATCAGGCGCACGGTCTCGGGGGCCGCGCGCTCGACCTTCACCAGGAACTGGATGCCGTTCATGCCCGGCATGTTCATGTCGGCGACGACGGCGGCGTAGGGTTGCTCTTGCTGGGCGATCAGCGCCAGGCCCTCCCGTGGACCGGGGGCCACGTCGACCTCGAAGTGCCGCCGCATGGTGCGCTGGAAGCCGCGGAGGGCGTTGGTGTCGTCGTCGACGAACAAGACTCGGTTGTTCACGAGCGGTCCCCTCGGGAGAAGATGACGCTGCAGGCGTCGAGCAGTGGATCGAGCCGCACGGTGGGCTCGAGCGCGTCGAAGTGAGCCTGGTCGAAGGTTGGCTCTACTCCGGCGAGCTGGGCGGTGTGGGCGGCGTCGGCGATGTGGACGGCGGTCGCGGCACAGCAGACCCGGTAGGGACAGGCCCCGGGGGCGTGGTGCCAGGCGAGCGCCTCGACGGCTTCCTCTGGCAGGCCCCACAGGCCCAGCAAGGTCGCGCCCACCTCGGCGTGGGTCCCGCCGAAGGCGGCGTGTTCCTGCTCGGCGGTCGGGAAGTCCCCGGCCGTGCGGATGAGGGCGCGGTAGTCCTTGGGGCGTCCCTGGGCCATGACCAGGCGCCCGACGTCGTGGAGCAGCCCGGCCAGGAAGGTGATGTCCTGCTCCACCCGGGGGCGGCCGGCGACCACGGTGATGCGACGCGCGGCGTTGGCCACGGCCATGCTGTGGTCCCAGAGGGTCTCGAGGTCCAGCCCGCCCGGACGGCGGCCCTTGGTGCCCTCGAAGAGGTGGGCCTGGAGGACCAGGGCTCGGACGGTCTCGGTGCCGAGGATCACGGTGGCCTGGACCGGATCGGCCTGCTTGGCCCGCAGCCCGAACCAGGGCGAGTTGACCAGCTGCAGCACCTTGGTGGCCATGCCCAGGTCGCTCTTGATGATCGCGCCCACCCGCGCGGCCGAGCAGTTGGGGGAGCGGAGCTCGGCCATCAGCCGCTGGTAGATCGACGGCAGCGAGGGCAGCTTGCCCAGGCTCGCGACCAGCGTGGTCAGCTCGGGCTGCTCCAGCACCTGGCGCAGGGCTGAGGTGCGCTCGATGGTGGCCTCGAGCTGCTCCGGCTGGCAGGGCTTGGTGAGGTAGCGGTGTACCGTGCCGGCGGCCCGCAGCAGCTCCTGCTGCTCCGAGTGGCCGGACAGGGCGATCCGGACGGTGTGTGGGTGCGTGTCCTTGATGCGCTCGAGCAGCGCGACCCCGTCCATGCCAGGCATGCGGATGTCCGAGACCACCACGTCGAAGGGCTCGGCTCGGTGGAGCTCGAGGGCTTCGGCGGCGGAGGTCGCGAAGGCCATGTGCCAGACCTTGCGTCGGCTCCGCAGCAGCCGCCGGATCCCGCTGAGGACCTGGGGCTCATCGTCGACGAAGAGGATGCGGAGCGTGCTCATTCGGTCCCTCTAACCTGACTCGGGGGCCACGCCTGGCAGGGGATCAACCGGACACGGGGAGGTGGATGGTGAACGTGCTGCCGACGCCTGGGCTGCTGACGAAGCCGAGCTGCCCGTGGAGCTTGTCCTTCACGATGGCGCGGGAGATGGCCAGGCCCTGACCCGATCCCTTGCCCACCGGCTTGGTGGTGAAGAAGGGCTCGAAGATGCGCGGCTGCAGGTCCGTGGGGATGCCGCAGCCGTCGTCTTCGACGTCGATGCGCAGGTGCCCCTGCTCACGGCGGGTGCGGATGCGGATGGTCCCCATGGAGGACCCCTTGGCGGCGATGGCGTGGGCGGCGTTGATCAGCAGGTTCAGGATCACCTGGTTGAGCTCGGCGCCGAGGGTCGGGATCGAGGGCAGGTCCGGCTGGAGGTCGAGCTCGACGGTGGCCACGTACTTCCACTCGTTGCGGGCCACCGAGACGGTGGACTGCACGCTGCGGTTGATGTCCACGACGGTCTTCTCTCGCGAGCCACCGTGGGAGAACTCGCGCATGGCGCCCACGATGCTGCTGATGCGCTGCACGCCCTCGCTGGCCTGCTCGGCCGCGGCGGGGAGCTCTTCGAGCATGTAGTCCAGGTCGGCGCGCTCATAGGCCTCGGTGACGCGCTGCTGCAGCGGCGCGGGGAGGCCCTGCAGCCCGCCGTCCTCGACCAGGGACCTGACGGTGGACAGGAGGTCCTCGAGCTCCGCGAAGCTCTCGCCCATGAACTGCAGGTTGTCTCCCACGTACTGGGTCGGGGTGTTGATCTCGTGGGCGATACCGGAGGCGAGCTGGCCGATGGACTCCATCTTGCGGGCCTGGTGGAGGCGATCGTCGAGCTCGCGTCGGAGGGTGACGTCCTCGGCGAGGACCACCACCCCCCCGGAGCCGGCCGGTGTGCCGAGGGGCGACAGCCAGATGTCCAGGACGCCCATGCGTCCGCCGGCGTGGGTGATGCGCAGGCCGGTGAGCTGCACCGGCCCCGCGTCGAGCCGGCCGGGGAGCAGGGCGGGCTCGATGTGGGACCACTCCCAGCCGACCTCGCAGTGGGCCAGGGGCCTGCCCCGCAGGGCGGTGGGGTCCAGCCCGAAGTGGGCGCCCGTCGCGCTGTTGGCGTGCAGGACGCGGTGCTCGGGGTCGAGCAGGAACGCCGGCTGCGGCAGCGCGTCGAGCACGGCGTGGAGGGGCGGGGTCGACCCGGTCGGGGCGTCCGGCGTCGGTGCGGGCTGCTGGCTGGCGCGGTGTTTCGGGAGCCGCTCCACGATGCGCTGGGCAGCCTCGGCGGTCTGGGCCGCGGCCAGGTGCAGCAGGCGCGCGTGGTTCTCGTTGAGCGCTTCGTCCGCCTCGGCGGCGGCCAGCAGGACCCCGAGGCTGCCGCCCTGGCCTTCGATCCGCAGGGGGACCATGTAGCAGGTGCCCACCCGCTCCAGGGATGGCTGCTCGGGATCGACGGCGGCGGTGTTGTGGGCCTCGAGCTCCCCGACCGATGGGTCGGGGATGTCGAGGCGGCGCAGCTCCGCCTCCAGGCGCTCCGTCAGCTCCGCCGCGACACCGTCGGTGACGGGTCGGGTGGCGCGCATGAACAGCTCGCAGCGCTCCCCCCTGCGGATGGCCAACGCGTAGGCGTCGGCACCCACCGGGCCCTGCAGGTGGTGCAGGGCGGCCAGCGCGAGATCCCGGAGGCTGCGGGCGTGCTGTAGCTCCCCCGAGAGCAGGTAGAGGGTCTGCAGCTCGGCCAGGCGCTCCCGCACCATGGCCTCGAGGTTGCGGTTGAGGTCCTCGACGGCGGCGGTCGCCTGCTTGAGCTCGGTGACGTCCACCATGGCGCCGATGATGCCGCCGACCTCGTCGCCACCTCGGGAGAAGGTCGCGCGATGGAGCACCGTGTCCCGTCGCTGCCCACCGTGGCTCACGAACTCGTGCTCGAAGACCTGCCGCCCTGGTCGCTCCATGAGCTCGCGGTCCCGCGCGGTGAACAGCTCCGCGAGGTCCTCGGGCAGGACCTCGTCGGCCCGGCGGCCCCGGACCTCGGCGGCCCGCCAGCCGGTGGCCCTGAGCCAGGCCCGGTTCCAGCCGATCATCCGGCCCTCGGCGTCCTTGTAGTAGACGGGGATCGGGATGGCCTCGAGCAGCTCCTGCTGGAACGCCAGGTGCTCCTGCAGCTCTTCCTCGGTGCGGATGCGCTTGATGGCGATGCCCAGCTGCAGGGCGGACTCGTCGAGGACGGTGAGCACGTCCTTGGGGATGCCGCGGGGCTCGGTGGCGGCGGCGTGGATGAGGCCCAGGGAGGTCTCCCGGAAGCGGATGGGGACGGTGACCAGGGTCGCGAAGCCGCAGGTCTCGCCTTCGGCGAGGGCGCCCCAGGGATGCTCCAGGGGTTCGGGGAAGCCCCGGTTGGCGAGCCATGGGGCGGAGCCGTCGTCGGCGCGGGCGCGCACGGCGACGGCGGCGCAGCCGGTGGACGCCCGGATCTCGTCGCAGAATGCGCTGCTGATGCCCTCGAGGGTCCGCTGCTCGTGGAAGATGCGCAGCAGGCGGTTCGACAGCTGCTGCAGGCGCTCGATGCGCAGACGCTCCGAGACGTCGGCCACCTGGATGATGATCTCCGGCTCGCCGCTGGCGTTGTGGGCCAGGGCGGCATCCACCTCGATGTCGATGCCGTGTCCGTCGCGGTGCAGGGCCTTGTAGTGGCGCTGGTAGTAGGTCTTCAGCTCGAGGATGTCCCCGAGATCCACCGCGACGCGCTGGTGGTCGTCCGCGTGCACCAGCATCAACGCCGGCTGCCCCCGGAGCTCATCGGTGGACCAGCCGAAGACGCGCTCGGTCTGCTCGTTGCAGTCGAGGATGAGGCCGTCCCGCGACAGGCGGGCGATGGGGTTGGCGGCGCGCTCGAACACGGTGCGGTGGCGCAGCTCGCTGGCCCGCAGGGCCTCGTCGGCGCGGCGCTCCGCCAGGGCCAGGCCGAGCACCCTGGCGAAGCCGTCCAGCAGCCGGGCGTCGTCGCCGCCGAAGCCGCCGGGTTTGTTGGCCAGGCCCAACAGGCCGCTGACACGCTCGCCCACGTGGAGGGGGACCATGATCGCGTTGCGGATGGGCGGCCCGTTGGGAGGGAGCGTCGCCGCCCAGCGGCTGGCCATGAAGTCGTTCTCCCAGACCGGCTCCCCGCTGGCGAGCACGTGGTCCTGGAAGGTGCCCGGGGCCGCGGCGCGGGTGCGCTCGACGAAGGCCGAGCGCGCCTCCGAACGCACCACGAGCACGGGATCGATGTCGCGGCCGGCGCTCCACAGCAGCAGGTGGCCGCCGGTGGCGGCGGTGGCCTCCATGCAGCAGCTGAGGGCGGCGTGGGCGGCGGCCTCGAAGTCCCGGGCGGTGTGCAGCTCGGTGGTGGCCCGGACCAGGGCGCGGAGCTCGGCCTGGCGGGCCTCCGCCTGATCGAGGGCCAGCTGCTGCCTCCGCTCGGCCTCGACGCGGTCGGTGATGTCCAGCCCCGAGCTGAGGATCTCGACCACCGCCCCCCGGTCGTCGCGGGTGATGCTGTTGTGCCAGAAGACGATGCGCTCTTCGCCGGCGGCGGTGAGCACCGGGTTCTCGAAGTGGCGCACCGGCTCGGTGTCGCCGGCCACCAGCTTCTGGGCCACCCCCCGCACCTCCTCCCGCAGGCGCGCGGGGATGAAGTGCTCGATCCAGTCCTTCCCGATGATCCACTCCCGCGGGTGACCGAGCAGGCGGCAGCCCTCGGCGTTGATGCGGGCGACGGTGCCCTGGGCGTCCAGCACCACGATCATGGTGCCGGAGATGTCCAGCAGGTTGTCGGTCCACTCCAGGGCCCGGGCCAGCGCCCTGGTGGTGCGCCGCTGGGCCGAGGTGTCCAGGATGGACAGGAGGATGCGGGCCTCCCGGTCGGCCTCTTCGAGGTAGGTGACCTCGATCTCGGCCAAGAACACGGAGCCGTCGCGCCGTCGCAGCCGCCAGGGGCGCATGGCGTCCACAGGTCGGCTCGCCAGGTTCTCCATGACCACCTGCCGGGCTTGACCGATCTCCTGGGCGTCCACGAGATCGAAGCCGCTGGTGCCCAGCAGCTCGTCGGCGCTCTCCAGGCCGAACATGGCCGCGGCGCCCGCGGACGCGTGGACGATCCGGATGTCCAGCGAGAGGATCAGGATGGCGTGCACGGGTCCCTGCAAGCAGCCTCCTGTGATGCGGCCGATGCCCGATCAACCTAGCACATTACGCACACTCGATGTAGCGCTCCGTGCGATGGGGTCAGCAGCCCGAGGTGGCGGCGCTGTCTCCCGCCGTGCCCGTGTTGCCGCTGCTCGTGCCTCCAGCGCCACCGGAGCCCGGGGCGTAGCTGGTCCCGGCGTCGTCCGTGAGGGTGGAGCTGCCCTCGCAGCGCACGGCGTAGCTGGGGCCGCCGCCGCCGCCGCCGCCGTGGCCTCCGCGCCCGCCAGCACCACCGGCCGCGCCGTCTCCGCCGGCACCGGCGGAGAGGAAG
>CAYZVO010000150.1:0-23500 GCA_964481655.1 uncultured Enterobacterales bacterium
GCTGGGCGCCAAGACTCGGGTCTCCGCGGCCGGAGAGGGGAGCGTTGGCGCGCTGGGTGCTATTCGGCCACGCCTTGGCCGGTGACCTCGAGCCTCAGCGACGGCACGCAGCTGTCGTCGGTCTCGATGAGCACCGCCGTGGCGTAGGGGCCCTCGGTCTCGGGATCGAAGCGGAGATCGAAGGTGGCGTGCTGCTCAGGGCGGATCAGCACCGTGCTGATCGAGAACAGGTCGAAGGGCTGACTGGGGTCCTCGAGCTCGATGTTCTGAATGTGGAGGTCGGCGTCGCCGAGGTTGTCCACGGTGAACTCGACGAACTGCTCCCACTCCTCGTCGACGGCCACCTCGCTGAAGTCGTACTCGGAGGGCTCGACCTCGATCCAGGGCTCATCCGCTCCCCGTTCACACGGAGGATCGGAGCTGTCTACGGTGTCCTTGGCTCCGCCCGTGACGCAGGCGGGGGCCATCATGAGTACCAGCAACGCGGTGGGTCTGGTCATCGTGCGTCCTCCTCGCAGTCGGCCCGCACAGCGTAGCTCACCTCGATGGTGGCGCCACCCTCGGGGATGTGGTCGCTGTCGAAGACGACGGCGGTCGTCGCCTCGTCGTAGCTCCAGCCGCTGGTGGTCGTGACCTCGTCGACGGTGACGGTGATGGTCTCGGCGACGGCGGGCTGGGTGAGCTCGAAGCGGTCGTTGAACGACTCGATGTGCTCGAGGGTGTGCAGCATCGACTCCCACCAGCTCGAGGCGCAGATGGACAGGAAGGTGCCTCCGGTGGCCGCGACCGCTTCGTAGACGCCCGTGTACGCTTCGGCGCTGCCGCCGCAGCCGCCGGGGTAGTCGCCGCCCACGCCGTGGATGATCACGTCGTCGGGGTCCGCCTTGGTGGCCTGCAGCTCGGCCAGGTGCCATGTCCAGCTCTCGCTGCTCTGCTCGGGCTCGTCCGAGATGGCGATCAGGTGGAGCGTCGCGTGCTCCCGGACCAGCCCCTCGTTGCAGCCGCCTCGGCCAGACTCGGCGATGATGTCCCGCAGCTGGGAGAAGGCGCGCTCGGCGTTGCTGTTGTAGGGCCCGCTGGCGTTGACCATGGTGGTGACGGTGCTGCCGGCCTCGCTGGCGGTGAAGCCGCCATCGATCCAGATGTCCCGGCCGTTGACGCAGCCACCGTCTTCGCCCGAGATGGCGAACTGAAGGTCGACCTCGGTGCCCACCAGCCCCGCGGCCAGGGACTGGAGGTTCGACGCGACCAGCTCGAGGTCGTCGTCCATGGAGCCGCCCTTGTCCAGGGCCACGATGACGTCCATGGCTTCGTCCAGGGGCTGCTCGAAGGCGTCCTGAACCCAGCCGGTGGCCTCGGCGTCGCCCTGGTAGGACACCGCTCGGGTGGGGCTCGATGGATCGTTGGATGCGATGGTGAGTGTCGCTCGATCCGCGATCTCGTCGATGGGGAGGTAGGTCAGCTCGAGCAGCCGGTGCTCACCAGGGCCGAGCTCCACCAGGCCGGGTTCGGCGTCCCCGTTCTCGTCGTCAAGTCCGGTGAAGGCCCACTCTCCCTCGAGGGAGCCCTGCTCCTCGAGGTCCAGCCCGAGCACCTCCAGGGTGGTGTTGCCGAGGTTGGCCAGCAGGATGCTCTCGACCTGCTCACAGCCCACCGTGCCCCCCTCGAACAGCGCGCCCTCGGGGCTGATGGACAACACTGGTGCGATGCCGCTGCCGGCCAGCCACACATCCACCGTGGGGTTCAGCGGATCGTCGGTGCCGATGAACAGCCGGGTGCTGTCCGTGGTGGCGGTGGTGGGGCGGTAGGTCAGCTCGAGGCCCGCGGCGGCGCTGGGCGCGAGCACCACGGCCCCCGGCTGGCCCACGTCGAACGGGCCGTCGGGGTCCTCGAGCCTGATCTCGACGATGTGCAGATCGTCATCGCCGAGGTTGTTGATGGTGAGCCACGCTTTGGCAAGCTCGGGGGCGCCGACCTCGACGGCACCGAAGTCGAGCAGCTCGTGATCGAGGACGATCCGCGGGTCGCCGGGCTCGGGGTCGTAGCCGCTGTCCAGCGTAGGCATCTGCCCGCAGGCCCCGGCGATGAGCAGGTGGGCGCTGGCGACCAGGAGCAGGGCTCTCTTCATGGCATCCTCCTCATCACTCGCAACACTCGGGGGTGACGGCGTACCCGATCTCCACGATGGCGCCCCCCTCCGGAATTCGAGCCGTCTCGAAGACGACGCTGTTGTCGTTGTCGTAGCTCCACCCGGTGGTGATCGCGTCGCCATCCACCATCACGATGACGGTCTCTTCCACCGCGGGCTGGTCCAGGGGGAAGCGGTCCAACCTGCCGATGCCGCCGTCGGCGAGGCCGGCCAGGCCGAGCCACCAGTCGTCGGCGCAGATGGAGACCATGGTGCCCCCTGTGGCCATGGCGGCCTCGTAGACGCCGGAGTAGGCCGAGGCCCCGTCGCAGCCGCCCGGGTAGTCACCGCCCACGCCGTGGACCACCACGTCGCGGGGGTCGGCCTTGTAGCTCTGGAACAGGGTCACGTAGCTGTCCCAGGGGTGCGCGCTCTGCTCGGGTTCGTCGGAGACGCCCACCAGGTGCAGCCTGGCCTCTTCGCGCACCAGGCCGTCGTTGCAGCCGCCGGCGGCGGTCTCTTCGAGCGTGTCGGCCAGCATTGTGAAGGCGCGCTCGGTGTTGTGGCTGTAGGAGCCGCCGAGGTCGATCATGTCGTCGATGGTGCTCGCGACCTCGGCCTGGGAGAAGGACCCGTCGATCCAGAGATCGTCTCCGACGATGCAGCCGTCCTCGGCGACGGTGACGGCGACCTGGGCATCCAAGCCCTGGGCGGCCAGCTCGTTGGTGAAGCTGACCATGTTGGACACGACAGTCGGCATCTCCTGGCCCATGGAGCCACCCTTGTCCAGCGCGAAGATGACGTCCAGGACGGTCGTGACGGGTTGCTCCCAGGTGTCGTGCGCCCAGCTGGCGTAGGTCCCCGTGGCCCGGAGAGGTAGCGAGCGCTCCGCGGCGACCGGATCGTTGGATGTGACGTGCAGGATCGCCGTGTCCTCGGCCTCGTCCAACGGGGTGTAGCGCAGCTCGAGCTGGGCGTTCTCACCGGGTCCGATGGTGGGCATCGCGTCGTCTCCGCCCTCGCTCACTCCGGGAGCCGCCCAGCTCCATTCGTCCTCCACGGAGCTGGTCCGCTCGAGCTCGATGTCGTAGACCACAAGCTCGGCGTTCCCCAGGTTCGTCAGGTGGAGATCGAACGCGGCGGTGCAGCCGACGGTGGCCTCGACGGGATCCGCTGCGTCGGCCGCGAGGTGGAGGACCGGCGCCATCCCCCATCCGATCAGCTCGATGCTCGCGGTGCCTTCGGAGGTGTTGGTGTCGATGAGAACCTCCGTGCTGTCCTCGGCCGCGGTGGTGGGCACGTAGATCAGGTCCAGATCGGTGCTCGTTCCCGGACCCAGCACGACCGAGCCGAGGGCGGCGAAGTCGAACGGGCCGTCTTCGTCCTGCAGCTTGACATCGCGGATGTACAGGTCGCCATCCCCGACGTTGTCGATGGTCAGCGACGCGATCGCCCCCTCGCCCACAGCGACCTCGCCGAAGTCGATGTGGTCGTGGCTCAGCTCGAGGTACGGGACGCCCATCTGGCCGGCGTCGGTGTCCGTGTCTGGCGCAGGGCCGCAGCCTCCGACCGCGAGCAGCAGGGTCGCGGCGGCCAGGCACAGGGGCCGCCTGTTCATGCGCCACACTCCACCGCGAGGGTGTAGGTCACCTCGATCACGTCGCCGTCCGCGGGTTCGGTCAGCTCGTCGAAGGTCACCCCGCCGTCCTCCGACCAGATCCAGCCGTCGTCCAGCGTGGTGCCGTTGACGATCACCTCGATGCTGCCGGGGATGGGCGCTGCGGGCAGGAGGATGCGGTAGGCGCCGGTCTGGTTGGCGGCGATGGCGTCGGCGAGATCCTCGGCCCAGGCGCTGCAGATGCTCATGAACTCTCCGCCGGTCGCTACGGTGGCCTCGTAGAAGCCGGTGTAGGCGTCGGCGTCTTCGCAGCCGTAGGGGTAGTCGCCGCCGACGGCGTGGACCACGACGTCGTCGGGGTCGTCATGGTAGGCCTGAAAGCTCGTCACGTAGAACGACCAGGAGTTGACGCTCTGCTCCGGCTCATCGCTGATGCCCACCAGGTTCGCGCGGGTGCCGTCGCGCAGCAGGCCCTCGTTGCAGCCACCGCGAGCGGTCTCAGCCAGTGCGGCCTCGAGCAGCATGAAGCCGCGGTCGTGGTTCCCGCCCGCCGCCGCGTCGGCCATGGCGTAGAGCAAGAGAAACGCCTCATCTTCGCTGTGTTCGCGCGTCACATAGGAGCTTGGGTTGTGGGTGCAGCCGACGTCCTCGACCACCAGCGCCAGCTGGAAGTCCACCTCCAGCCCGTGCAGGGCGAGGACGGTCTCCATCAGGGTGTCCGTGGTGGACAGGGTGTCCGACATCTTGCCGGTCTTGTCCAGCGCGATGATCACATCAGCGCCGCCCGGGTCCTCCCAGACGAAGGTCTCGGAGACGGTCTCCCCCTCGGGGCTTGTTGCGAAGATGCCGATCTCCAGCTCCGGCGCGATGGGATCGTCCGACCCCACCCACAGCCAGGCTGCGTCGTCGCCGGCGTCCAACGGGAGGTGGTGCAAGGCCAGCGACGTCCCCAGCCCTGGCTCGATGACCAAGGACAGCCCGGGCAGCCCCCCCAGCCACAGCTCGTCGCTGTCGGCATCCAGCTGCACTCCGTCGATGGTCAGGGGCTCGTTCCCTGTGTTCCGCAGGGTGATCCCGGTCTGCTGCTCGCAGCCAGCCACACCGTCGGTCAGCTGGACGCTGACGGGGTCCACGGTCAGCTGGGGCCCCAGCGCTTCGCCGCTCAGGGACACCCGGTGGCTCCAGACCTTCACCTCGGAGGTGCGGATGGTCAGCCACGCGGCCTGGGTGTCGGGCTCGACGGGCTCGAAGGCCAGCTGCAGGTTGGCGTTGGCGCCCGGCGCGATGAGGACCGAGCTCAGGTCCCGGACCGAATACGCGGCCGCGGCGGGGGCGATCTCGAGGTCCTGTATGAAGAGATCGCCGTCGCCGACGTTGTTCAGGACCAGCTCCCTGGAGGTGGACTGGCCCAGGTCCACCGACCCGAAGTCCAGCTCGACGACCTCGAGGGCGAGTTCGCCCTGGCGATCGACATCCCGCGGCGGGTCGATGGTGGGGTCCTCTTCGAAGATCGCGGTGCAGACGCAGCCTGCGACGATGAGGATGGCGAGTGTGACCACGTGCGCTCCCGCGGAGGGGATGTCCCCCCCATGGGAGCAGTGCGTTCGTGCGGTCGGAACGATCACCTCGTGCCCCCTCTCCCCCGGCCCCTCTCCCCCGGCCCCTCTCCCCCGGTGGGGGAGAGGGGGGTGAAGCTCCGAGGCCGGCCCCTCTCCCCCGGCCCCTCTCCCCCGGTGGGGGAGAGGGGGTGAGGCTCCGAGGCCGGCCCCTCTCCCCCGCGGGGGAGAGGGGGGGGTGACGCGAGCAGACGCTACATCTCGCAGTCACCCTTCAATGCGTAGGCGATCTCCACCGTGGCGCCCCCCTCGGGGATGTGGTCGGTGTCGAAGATGACGCTGTTGATGTCCGCGTCGTAGCTCCAGCCCAGGGTGTGGGTGACGCCGTCCACGCGCACGGTGATGGTCTCGGGCACCGGCTCGGTGGTCAAGGTGAAGCTGTCCAGCAGGGCGGAGCTGGCCTCGGCCAGGGCGCTCAGGTGGCTGGCCCAGTCGGTGGCGCAGATGCTCAGGAACTGCCCGCCGGTGGCCACGGTGGCCTCGTAGAAGCCGGTGTAGGCCTGGTTGCCGCCACAGCCGCCGGGGTAGTCGCCGCCCACGGCGTGCACGACCACGTCGTCGGGGTTGTACTTGTAGGACTGGAACAGGGAGACGTAGTGGCTCCAGCTGTTGACGGACTGCTCGGGCTCGTCGGAGACGCCGACGATGTGCAGCTCGGCGTTGTCCCGCAGGAAGCCCTCGTTGCAGCCACCGGGGCCAGTCTCGGCCAGGGCGTTCTCGGCCAGGGTGAAGCCCATCTCGGTGAACGAGCCTTCGTTGGGGGAGATCATGGCCTCGACCGTGGCCACCGCGGCGCTCTCGGTGAAGGTGCCGTCGATCCACAGCTCGGAGCCGTTGATGCAGCCGTCGTCGCGGACCACGAAGGCCACGTGGAAGTCGCTGTCCAGGTTGACCATGGTGCTGACGAACACGCCGAAGTTCTGGATCACCAGCTCGAGGTCCTGGTTCATGGACCCGGACTTGTCCACCACGAACAGGATGTCACTGAGACCCTGGATGGGCTGCTCGAAGACGTCCAGCTGATCGCCGTAGTAGACGCCGCCGCCCTGCTGGCTGACCTGCACGGTGGGCTGGTCCGGATCGTTGGAGTCCACGGCCAGGTAGCCCATGTCGTCGATGTCATCGATGGGCTGGTAGGAGACGAAGATCTCGGTGTACTCACCGGGCTCGAGGCTCATCAGGCCGGCGTCCTCGCCGTTGATGTCGTCGATGCCGCCGAACAGCAGCTCGTTCGAGGCGGTGTAGTAGCTGTAGTCCTCGATCATCAGCGGGGCGCTGCCCACATTGGTGATGGTCAGGTCCAGCTCGTTGTCGCAGCCCACCCAGTCGGTGCCGAAGTCGAAGCTGACGGGATCGATGTCGATGGCCGGGGCGATGCCTTCGCCCGACAGGGCCACGGTGGTGATCCCTCGCTGGGGGTCGTCGCTGGCGATGATCAGGCTGGTCTGCTGCTGCCCCGAGGTCCCGGGGTGGAAGCTGACCTGCAGCTCGGTGACGTCACCGGGAGCCAGCAGCACCGATCCGATGGCGGCGAAGTCGAAGGGGGTGTCCGTGTGCTCCAGGGAGAGATCCTGGATGTGCAGGTCGGCGTCGCCGACGTTGGAGATCTGGACGAGCTCCACCAGTTCGCCTCCCTCCAGCACGTCCACGGTGCCGAAGTCGATGCTCGGCGGGTCCACCTCGATGGCGGGATCGCCGTCCTGGTGCGGGGGATCGATGATGTCAGGATCGGGCGTGACCCCATACTCGGGGTTGCAGGCGCAGAGACCCACCAAGGCCGCGACGGCCAGCGTGTGACGCTTCATGTTGTGTGTCCTCGATGTCGTCCGTGCGGGGACGAAGGGTGGCAACACCTTCACCAGGGCAGTGCCCTCAGGCCCCCTTGACGATCACCTGACAGGAAAAAAACTCGTCGCGAGTTGTCACCGGCTGCCGGCGTCGAGGGCGAAGGAGCCCGAACCCCAGGTCACCGGGTAGTTGCCGTAGCTGCCGGTGGAGATGCTCTGGCAGTCGCCCTGGTACACGCCGTCGACCACCGCACCCCAGAGGTAGAGGTCCCAGCTGGGCACGCAGGTCTTCACGCTGGCGTCGCAGTAGCCTTCGGCTTCCACTCGGATGAGCATGTCGATGGGGCCGGTACCTTCGGGGTTGAGCTCGCCCTCGCCGGCGCCCCCCCAGTCGGCGTTGACCGCCGGCGCGATGACCGTGTAGCAGGCCGCTGCGTCCCCGAGATCCGAGCTGCACACCACCTGCTGGCCGGTGACCTCGAGGGCCATGTGGATGGTGATGCCGTCCTCGGCGTCCTCGGTGGCCGCCCGGGCGACCTCGGTGATCTCGCAGTCGCCCACCCAGGTGGAGACCAGATCCGGGTCCACCACCGGGGCGGTGTCCTCCGGCTCGGGCGGGTCGGTCAGGGACAGGTAGCCGGTGTGGCACCCGGCCAGCAGGATGGGCAGCAGCGCGCGGGGATTCATGCTCTTCTCCTCGACCCCAACCTATCCTGAAGCAGCGAGGGCGCCCCAGCCGGGACGCCCTCGGGAGATCGCCGCGAAGGGCTTACGCGTCGCAGTCACCCATGAGCGCGTACTCGACCTCGATGGTGGAGCCACCCTCGGGGATGTAGTCGGTCTCGAAGACCACGGCGTTCTGGCTGGTGTCGTACTCCCAACCCAGGGTCGAGGTGACACCGTCGATGCGGACCACGATGGTCTCGGGCACGGCGTCGGCGGTCAGCTGGAAGGTGTCCAGGGTGGCCGCGGCGGCTTCCGCCAGAGAGGTCAGGTGGGACGCCCAGTCGGAGGCGCAGATGGAGAGGAACTGACCGCCGGTGGCCACGGTGGCCTCGTACATGCCGGTGTAGGCCGAGGCGCCCGAGCAGCCGGAGGGGTAGTCACCGCCGACGGCGTGGATGATGACGTCGTCCGGGTCGTCCTTGTAGGCCTGGAAGAGGGTCAGGTAGTAGGACCAGGAGTTGACGCTCTGCTCGGGCTCATCGGAGACACCGACGAGGTTGAGCTTGGCGGAGTCGCGGACCAGGCCTTCGTTGCAGCCGCCGGAGCCGACCTCGGCGAGGCAGGCCTCGAGCAGCATGAAGGCGCGCTCGGTGTTGGAGGCGTAGGAGCCGCCGAGGTTGACCATGGTCTCGACGGTGGACTCGGCCTCGG
This sequence comes from uncultured Enterobacterales bacterium, assembly GCA_964481655.1. Taxonomy (GTDB): domain Bacteria; phylum Myxococcota_A; class UBA796; order UBA796; family JAFGLY01; genus CALDOK01. The sequence continues at coordinate 8,527 of CAYZVO010000150.1, forward strand.
ACTCGGTGAAGGTGTTGTCGATCCAGATGTCCGAGCCGTTGATGCAGCCATCGTCGGCCTGGGTCACCGCGACGTGGAAGTCGGAGTCCATGTTGACCATGGTGGTGACGAACACGCCGAAGTTGGTGATGACGCTGTTGAGCTCGGTGCTCATCGAGCCGGACTTGTCCACCGCGAAGATGATGTCGGTGGCGCCCTGGATGGGCTGCTCGAAGACGTCGAGGTTGGTGCCGTAGTAGACGCCGTTGCCTTCCTGGGTGACCTGGACCTGCGGGGTGAACGGGTCGTTCGAGTCGATGATGAGGTAGGCGATGTCCGCGTACTCATCCAGGGGCAGGTAGGAGACGAAGATCTCGTCGTACTCGGCTTCCATCAGGGTCACCAGGCCGTCGTCTTCGCCGTTGGCGTCGTCGATGCCCGCGAACAGCAGGTCGGAGGAGCCGGTGTTGTAGGAGAAGTCCTCGAGGACCAGGTCGGCGTTGCCGATGTTGGTCACCGTGAGGGACAGCTCGTTCTCGCAGCCCACGTAGATGGTGCCGAAGTCGTAGGAGGTCGGATCGACATCGATGACCGGGGCGATGCCCTCGCCCATCAGCTTGACCTGGCTCACGGGCTCGTCCGGGTCGTCGCTGTCGATGAGGACGTTGACCTCGTCGAAGACCGCGGTGGTCGGGTCGTAGATGACCTCGAACTGGGCGCTGCCTTCCGGGGAGACCAGCACGGAGGTGATGCTGGAGAGGGTGAAGGGCGCGCTGGGGTCGTCCAGCTCGATGTTCTGGATGTGCAGGTCGGCTTCGCCCTCGTTCGAGATGGTGATGACCTCGACGTGCTCGACCTCGCTGGCCACTTCGACGCCACCGAAGTCGATCTCGACGGGATCGACGACGATGTCGGGCACCTTGTCGTCGTCCAGATCCTTGATGCCGCCGTCGTCCTCGTAGACCTGGTACTCGGTGCAGCCCAGGGCGAAGAGGCCGAAGAGGGCGATGAGGGAAGCGGTTCGTTGCATGGCTCACTCCAGAGAATGGATCTTGGGCAGAGGGCTTCGTGCTGTTCGTGCGGAGAGGGTAGCAGAGCGATCACTCTCGAGCGAATTTTTTTTGACTCACCCCTTACGATCGCCTGACGACGCGCATTTCCGCCCAGTTCGGCTTCACGTTTTTCTCACCCCGAGGCCAGCCTCAGCCTGAGCTGCCGCACCCGCTGGGGGCCCGCTGGCAGCGCGATGTCCACGTGGACGGTGCCGCCCTGGTAGCCAACGACCACCCGGGCCTTGCCCAGACCGTGGCGCATGAGCACCGCCCGGGCCTCGCGCTGGAGGCGTCCGGCCAGCAGCGGGCTCCAGGGATCCCCCTGCATGGCGTCCATCAAGGCATTCTCGAGCTGGGCTTCGAGGCTGGGCATGGGTCCTCCGGGGCTCACTCGCCCTCGAACTCCGGTGTGCATCGTGCGCGGGCGGCCTCGAGGCCACGGCGCAGGTCCTGCGAGGCGAAGGCCGCCCGCCGCTGAGCCGTGAGGCGCTGGCGGGTGGCGGGGTCGGTCAGGGCCGGGTCCGCCTCCAGGGCGGCGAGGGCGGCCCGCACGCCCGCCACGGCCATGGGGGCGTTGGTGGCGATGGACGTCGCCCACCGCTGCGCCCGGTCGAGGGGATCCCGGTCGATGGCGTCGATCACGCCGAGCCGCAGCGCCTCGGCCGCGCCGATGGGCTCGGCGGTGAGGAAGAGGCGCCGGGTGGCCTGCACGCCGATGCGGGCGGCGAAGCGCCGCAGGCCCTGGTGGCGGTAGACCAGCCCCAGCCGGCATGGGGTCATGGCCAGGCTCACCTCCGGGTGCGCCACCCGGAGATCACAGGCCAGCGCCAGGTCCAGCCCGCCCCCCCACGCGCCGCCGCGCAGGGCGGCCACCACCGGCACGCCGCAGGTCACCACGGCCCGGGTCGCCACGGCGAAGCGGTCGTCGGGCAGGGGATCGTCCGGGGGCTGGTCAGGGTCGATGCAGCGGATGTCGTACCCGGCGCAGAACGAGCGGTCGCCGGCGCCGGTCAGCACCGCGGCCCTGACGCCCGGGAGCGTGCCGAGATCCTCGAAGCAGCGGGCCAGGGCGACCACGGCCTCGTCGTCCAGGGCGTTCCGTCGGCCCTGGCGGTCGATGGTGATCTGGACGATGCCGTCCTGGATCGCCTGGTGGATGGTGGCTTCTGGCATGGGCTCACGCGGTGGGTGGGTTAGGCATCCCTATCGCAACGCTGAACCCCGGGAGTGAGCATGGCGGTCAAGGGCATCGAAGGCATGAGCAACGAGCAGCTCGAGCTCGAGCTGAACAAGGGCGGCAAGTTCGTCATCTTTCAGTACACCATCAGCATCATCCTGATGACCTTCAAGCGCCCCTCGGCCATCCACTTCGTCAAGTACGGCGAGAGCGCCTTCGTCAAGGCGCTGCCCTACAACCTCATCACCTTCTTCTTCGGCTGGTGGGGCATCCCCTGGGGCCCGATCTACAGCATCGGCTCCCTGGTCTCGAACCTCGGCGGCGGCAAAGACGTGACCAACGAGGTCATCGCGTCGGTCAAGCGCGGGCAAGCATAGCTGACAGCGCGGGCGTCACGCCCGCTCTTCGAGCTCTTCCCAGCGCTCGTAGGCGGCCTCGATGTCCGCGCCGAGCTGTTCGTGCTCGCGGGTGAGGGCGCCGGGGTCCACGCTGGGGTCCTGGTAGGTGGCGGGGTCGGCCAGGCGGGCCTCGAGGGCGGCCTGTTCGGTCTCGAGCTGCTCGATGCGGGCGGGCAGGGCCTCGTGCTCCTTGCGCTCCTGGAAGCTGAGCTTGCGCTGGCGCGGCGCGGCCGCGGGCTTGGGCCTGGCGGCGTCTCTGGCCTGGCGGGCGGCGGCGGCCTCGGCCGCGCGGGCCTGGCGGGCGGCGTCCCGGGCGGCCTGGGCCTGCAGGCGGGAGGCGTAGCGGACCACCCGGCCGTCGTCCTCGAAGGACAGCACGCCGGTGCAGACCCGGTCGAGGAAGGCGCGGTCGTGGGTGACGACCATGGCGGAGCCGTCGAAGCCCAGCAGGGCTTCTTCGAGCACCCGCAGGGTCTGCAGATCCAGATCGTTGGTGGGCTCGTCCAGCAGCAGCAGGTTGCAGCCCTGCAGCAGCAGGCGGGCCAGCAGCAGCCGGGCGCGTTCGCCGCCTGAGAGCACCGAGACGGGCTGGTCCAGCATCTCCCGGGGGAACAGGAAGCGGTTGAGGAAGCTGGCCACGTGCATGTGGCGCTCGCCCACCTGCACGTAGTCGTTGCCGCCGCCGGCGGCGTGGAAGACGTCGTCGTCTTCGTTCAGGCCGGTGCGCTGCTGATCGAACAGGGCCACCCGCACCCGGGGGGCGGTGCTGGAGGTGCCGGCGTCGGGCAGTTCGCGCTCGGCCAGGATGCGCAGCAGGGTGGACTTGCCGCAGCCGTTGGGGCCCAGCACACCGAGGCGCTCGCCGCGGCCCAGCTCGAAGCCCACCCCCTCGAAGAGGCTGTGTCCGCCGTAGCCCTTGGCCAGGCGATCGGCCTCGAGCAGCACGTGGGGCAGCCGCTCGCCGGTGCTGAGGTCGAGCCCGAAGTCCCCCCGCTGCAGCAGGGGGCGCTGCTCCCGCAGGGCCTCGAGGCGCTGCAGGCGAGAGCGGGACTTGGAGGTGCGCGCCGCGGGGGAGCGAGCGGCCCAGGCGGCCTCGCGGTGGATCATGGCCAGGCGCACGTCCTCGGCCCGCTGCAGGGCGGCCTGCCGCTCGGCGCGGGCGATGAGGTAGTCGGCGTAGCTGCCGCGGTAGCTGACGCAGACCCCGTCCTCGATCTCGACGATGCGCTCGGCCACGGCTTCGTTGAGGTAGCGGTCGTGGCTGACGAGCACCACGGCGCCGCGGTAGCCCTGCAGGAAGGCCTCGAGCCACTCGGCGGTGTCGGCGTCCAGGTGGTTGGTGGGTTCGTCGAGCAGCAGCACGTCGGGCTGGCCCAGCAGGGCACGGGCCAGGGCCACCCGGCGGCGTTCGCCCCCGGACAGGTCCGCCACGCGCGCCTCGCGGGGGGGCGCGCCCACCCGCTCGAGCATGGCGCTGACCTGGTGGTCCAGGTCCCAGCCGAAGTGATCCAGGCGATCCTGCAGGGGCGCCGCTGCGTCCATGTCGCCCCGCTGCAGGGCGTCCTGGTAGGCCTCGGACAGCTCCCGGTGCCAGCCGAGGGCGCGGTCCAACACCTCGCCCACGGTCGCGCCGGGCAGCTCCGGTTCCTGCTCCAGGAAGGCCACCGTGCCCTGGCGCACCACCGCGCCGTGGTCGGGGCTCATGCTCCCCGCGATCACCCGCAGCAGAGACGACTTGCCGCAGCCGTTGGGTCCGACCAGGCCCACGCGGTCGCCGGCCTCCACGGCCAGGTCACAACCGCGCAGCACCATCCGGTCGCCGAAGGCGAGCTCGATGCCGCGAGCGTCGATGGGGCGCATCGCGCCTAGAGCTCCATGGCCGGGTCGAGCTGCATGCCCTGGTCGAAGACCGGCAGCTCGCGGTGGACCTCGACGCTGTGCTCGCCGCTGACCACGGTGCCGCCCAGGTGGTAGGAGCCCACGGCGTCGCCTGGATCGAAGATGATGTCCATGCCCGGCAGCAGGATCAGGGTGCCCGGAGCGTCGGGGTCCAGGTCGTCCTGGTTGGCGCTGATGGGCTGCTCGTGGAGCAGGCGGCCGTCGGGGCCCCGCAGCTTCAGCTCGCCGGACAGCTCGAAGGTCTCGGGAGAGGCGTAGTCGGACACCGCCACGCGCACGAAGATGCGCTGGCCGAAGACCACCCGATCGACCATGCCTTCGCCCGCGGCTCGATCCTCGGCGCTCGCCGTGGACCAGGCGTACAGGGCGTGGGGGGACTCGCCGATCAACAGGTGGCCCGTGAAGGGGGCGTCGCCGTTGGCCACGGGCGCCGCCTGATCGTCGGAGGGCGCGTCGCTGACGGACTCGTCGCCAGCCGCTTCAGGTGCGGGGGCCTTGGTGCCACAGGCGCTGCAGCCGGCCAGGAGCAGGCCGAGGGCCAGCACGAGGGGGCGTGGGGGGAGGGTGGTGGACATGGTCTCTCCTGACCGACCCCTGTATCGCGGCCGTGCCCGGCGGGGGTGGCGTGTATAGAGTGGGGGTGAGACGCCCTGTGTGAACCCAGGTGAGGCATGACCGTCAAGCAGCGCAGCAAGAAGGTCTGGCATTTTGTCCGGCAGCAGTTCCTCTACGGGCTGGTCGCCCTGTTGCCCATCTACGTGACCGTGCGGGTGCTGGTCTTCGTGGTGCACTACGTCGACGAGAGCATGGCGCCGATCCTGAAGGCCTACCTGCCCGTGCACATCCCCGGGCTGGGGCTCATCGCCACCCTGCTCATCGTGTTCGTGGCCGGCTTCCTGATGCGCTGGATGGTGTTCCGCCAGGCCACCAAGAAGCTCGAGCGCACCATCGACGGCATCCCCGGCGTGCGCACGGTCTACTCGGCGGTCAAGCAGGTGGTCTCACCCCTGCTGGGCGACGACGGCACCAAGGCCTTCAAGCAGGTGGTGGGCCTCGAGTGGCCAGGCAACGATCTGTGGGTGGTGGGCTTCCTGGTCAAGGACGAACACCTGGACCCGGGCCCCGACGACGAGGTGCTGGTCTTCCTGCCCACCAACCACCTGCACCTGGGCTTCGTCATCGCCACCCGCCGCTGCAAGCTCCACGTCATCGACATGAGCATCGAGGACGCCCTCAAGATGCAGTTCTCCCTGGGCGTGGCCAGCCCCCACGTCCCCATGATGCCCGGCGCGGTGTTGGCGCCGATGCCCGAGCCCGCCGCCGAGGAGTAGTCCATGGCCGCCCCCACCCTGCGCGCCCGCTGGGCCGCGGACGAGCCCGTCCACGCCTGCTGGATCACCATGCCCGAGCCCCTGGGGGCCGAGCTGCTGGCCCGCCAGGGCTGGCCGGCCCTGGTGCTCGATCTGCAGCACGGCGCCATCGACGATCCCGGCGCCCTGCGGGTGCTGCAGGCCCTGCACGGCACCGGGGCGCTGCCCCTGCTGAGGGTGCCGTGGCTCGACCCCGCGGCCATCATGAAGGCCCTGGATCGGGGAGCACAGGGCGTGATCTGCCCGATGATCGAGGGGGTCGAGCAGGCCGAGACCTTCGTGCAGGCCTGCCTCTACCCCCCCATGGGCATCCGCTCCTGGGGGCCGGTCCGCGCGGGCATCGACGGGTCGATGGCCTACGCCGAGCGCGCCAACGACGAGGTCGCTCCCATCGTGCAGATCGAGACCCTCGGCGCGCTCGAGCAGCTGGACGAGATCCTGCGGCTGCCGGGCCTGGCGGCGGTCTTCGTGGGCCCCAACGACCTGGCCTGGGCCCTGGGCCACGGCCCCGGCTCCGATCGCGAGGAGCCCGAGCTGCTCGAGCTGCTGCTGGACATCCCCGCTCGGGCCCGTGAGGCCGGCGTGCAGGCCGGCATCCACTGCGCCTCGGCGGCCTACGCCCAGCGCATGGTGGACGCCGGCTACCGGCTCATCACCATCGGCTCGGACGCCTCCTTCCTGGCCCGGGCCGGGCGGGAGCGGCTGGCGTCCCTGCTGGGATAGGGGGGCGCCATGTTGGATATCGTCTTCGTCATCGCGGGCCTGGTGATCCTCACGCTGGGCGGCGAGGCCCTGGTCAGGGGCGCCACCTCCATCGCGCGCCGGGCGAACATCTCGCCGGCGGTCATCGGCGCCACGGTGGTGGCGGCCGGCACCTCCATGCCGGAGCTTGTGGTCTCCGTGGCCGCGGCCATGCAGGGCTCCCCCGATGTGGCCGTCGCCAACGCCGTGGGCTCGAACATCTACAACATCGTGCTCATCCTGGGCATCACCCCGCTGATCCTCCCCCTGGCGGTCCAGGGCGTGACCATCCGGCTGCAGTGGCCGGTGATGCTGCTGGCCGCGGCCTGGCTCCACATGCTGGCCCGCGACGGCCTGCTCGACCGCCTCGAGGGCGGCTTCCTGCTGCTGGGCCTGGTGGTCTTCGTGGCCTGGACCGTGCGCCTGGCCCGGGACGTGGCGCCCGAGCACGAGAAGCAGACCTTCGGATCGGTGGCCGAGCGCGTCCCCAAGGCCGAGACCATGCGCCACTGGGTGCTGTCCATCGGCGGCGTGCTCGTAGGTGTGGCGCTGCTGGTGCTCGGGGCCAAGCTCCTCGTCACCGGGGCGGTCGCCATCGCCTCGGACATGGGCATCTCCGAGCGCGTCATCGGGCTCACCGTGGTGGCGGTCGGCACCTGCCTGCCGGAGCTGGCCACCTCCATCATCGCCGCGCTGCACGGCCGGGCGGATCTGGCCGTGGCCAACGTGGTGGGCTCCAACATCTTCAACGTGCTGGGCATCCTGGGCGCCACCGCCCTGGCTCACCCCGTCGGGGTCAACAAGACCACCATCCAGGTCGACGACTGGTGGCTGCTGGCCCTGAGCCTGCTGCTCTTCCCGCTGATGAAGACAGGCAAGATCATCTCGCGCACCGAGGGCGCCTTCCTGCTCACCCTGGGGATCGGCTGGACGGTCTGGCTGTTCCTGGCCTGATCGTCAGTGGATGGTCTCGCAGTTGCAGGTCTTTCGGTTGCAGGTGCAGTCATCCCCGTCGGCGAAGCACTCTTCGTCCGCGTCGCCCCAGGGCAGGTCCTCGTCGTTCACCGTGGCGATGTGGGCCGTGACGTCGCCGCCACCCTCGGGTGGGTTGCCGAAGACGCTGAGGGTGTAGCGGCCTTGCTCGTTGACCCGCACCCAGCCGCGGTTGGCGTTGGGCTCCATGGCCCAGCCCCAGGTCGGGACCTGTAGATTGCAGCTGTCCCAGGGGGCCAGGAGGATGCCGTACATGTCCGTGATGTTGGTGGCGGTCAGCTGGATCTCGATCCATGCGCCCTGCACCGAGCCGTCGACGTCGAAGGTGAAGTCGACGTAGTCCTGGTGCCCCTCGGGCCCCGGGTGGAAGATCGCCTCGTCCACCAGCACGACCGTGTCGGTGTCGGCGTCGCTGTCCGCGTCGGCGTCGCTGTCCGCATCCGTGTCGCTGTCCGCATCCGTGTCGGTGTCGGCGTCGCCTTCGGGGGTGGTCTCGGTGTCTTCCTCGAGGTCCGGCAGGCAGGCGCCGAGGGCCAGGGTCAGGGCGATCAGGAACGACAGGCGCATGGGGACCTCGGGGTCAGGGCTCTCCGCGCGGGTGCAGGCCCGCCTGGTCGATGCCTTCGATGCAGAAGTCGGGGTCGTTGCGGAAGCTGGAGAAGGTGGCGGCGAACGCGATGGCCACCAGGCTCATCATGGCCTTGTCGGCGTAGAGTCGGTCCAGGCTCTTCCGCAGCTTCTTGCGGTCGGGGATGTTGAAGACGGAGTCGAAGACGCCGTCCAGGCGGTGGGGGTGATCCGCCGGGTGGACCTTGGCGATGCGCTCGCTCTGGCAGTACTCCATGGCTTCCTGCAGCAGCGACCGCTGGTGGTGGGTGCTGGTGATGTGGAAGATGAACAGGTGCACCAGGATCTGGCGCGCCTGGCGCAGGGAGCTGTGGGCCAGGGCCTGGAAGAGCAGGGCCGTGGGTTCGTCGATGCGGTCCTTGCCCCGCTGCCGCAGGATGGAGAGCATCACGGCGTTCTTGTACAGCTGGTACAGCCGCCGCGAGCCGTTGATGCGGCCGGTCACGGGGTGCTGCAGCGGGAGCTGCTGGCCCAGGTGGCTGGAGGTGAAGAGCACGTCGAAGACCAGCTCGAAGCAGTCCACGGCTTCGGTCTCGCTGCGCACGTCCACCGACATGTCCATGGTGTTGTCCAGGCGGTCGGCGAGCTTGATGCGCACCAGGTCCGGGCTCTGCTCGGCCGCGTCCATCACCCGGCCCAGGTAGCCGAAGTAGTCTTCGACCGGCCGGCGGGTCAGGGCGTCGATGCGCTCCTGCATCCGCCAGCTGGCCGGCATGTTGAGCACCTCGGTCTTGTAGCGAGCCTCGAGCCGCTTCCAGGCCTTGGGGTGGTAGCGGTCGGCGGTGAGGTCCTCTTCCTTGTCGTGCAGCAGCGCGGTGATGAGGTCCGCCAGGGGGCAGTCGGGCACGGTGCGGTACAGCAGCGCGACGGTGCGGATGGGGTGCAGCACCGCCAGGGGGCCCAGCCGGCGGGTGGAGGTGCCGTAGGCCTCGTGCAGGTACTCGAGCAGCCGGATGAGGTCCTCGTCGCCGTCGCGGCGGAAGTGGCCGTCGCGGGCCAGGGAGAGCACCGCGTACCAGTTCACCGGGTTGGCGGTGAGCTGGTAGTTGATGGTGGCGGACAGGACCATGAAGTCCTGGAGCTCGATGACGGTCTGCACGGGTGGCTCCCGGGGGTATTGAGGACCATAGCGCGGGGCCTGGCCGTCCGCTTATGGTGATGGCGCTCCAAGGAGGCTCCATGCTCGCCCTGCTGCTGCTCTTCGGCTTCGCCCCCCTCGACGATCAGCAGGTGCGCTCCGGTCCCCCCAGCCCGCCCCTGGATCAGCGGGCCGCCGTGCAGTGGCGCCTGTCATCCCGTGACAGCTGGCGGGGCTTCCGGGCCCGCTGGGGCCGGGACTGGGCCGTGCGCTGGGACGAGCGCAGCGGGACGCCGCGCTTCCTCTACGCGCCGGGTGTGCCCGCGTCCTGGGCGAGCACCATCGTGGGCGATGTGGCCCGGCTGGCGGGGGTCGATCCCGCCGAGCTCACCCTGGCGGACCACCACCGCCGCGGGGAGCGGGAGATCCTGCGCTACGAGCGCCGCTGGAAGGGGGCCCTGGTCGAGGGCGATCAGGTGGCCTTCGTCGTCCAGGACGGTCGCGTCGCCGGGGTCTGGGTCCAGCTCTCCCCCGTCTCCCTGCGGGACCAGCCGCTCCCCGGCGAGCGGGTGCTGCCCCTGCAGCTCACCAAGGGCGCCGGGCCCGCCTCCACCGGCGTCGACGCGCTGCTGGCCACGGTGAGCCAGGACGGCCCCCACGTGGTCTGGCGGGATCGCGCCGGCGTGGAGCGCCTGCGCTACGACACCCGCCACTGGGCCACCGTCGAGCTGAACCACGAGGAGCGCACGGTGGGCGACGCGGTGATCCAGAGCCCAGCGCGACAGGTCACCGTCACCGACGCGAGCGGTGCCAGCGCCATCACCGCGGACGACGGCAGCCACAGCCTCAGCGGGGATCTGACCGTGACCCTCGAGGGGCCGGAGCTGCGGGTGCTCGACAACGGCGCGGGCATCTCCATCAGCGGTAGCGACGACATCCTGATGGAGCCCGATGGTGACCTGCCCTGGTCGGCGGCACAGGTCCAGCACGCCTTCCACACCACCTGGGACTGGCTCGAGGCCCGCTGGCCCAGTCACCCCTGGCTGGGGGTCCAGGTGCCGGCCACGGTGGAGCTGGACTACTCCGCCTGCAACGCCTTCTACACCTCGGGTACGGTCAACTTCTTCGTCGGCTACAGCGGCTACTGCAACAACACCGGGCGCATCGCCGACGTCATCTACCACGAGCTGGGCCACGGGATCCACCACTACATCGTGGCCACCGGCACCTTCGCCGGCGACATCTCCGAGGGCAGCTCCGACTACGTCTCCGCCACCATCAACGACGACCCGGCCCTCGCGCCCGAGTTCTACCTCGGGTACGACCACCTGAGGGAGCTGGACACCGACAAGAGCTATCCCGAGGACTACGTGGACCAGGTCCATACCGATGGCCTGATCTGGGGCTCGTTCCTGTGGAACCTGCGGGAGCAGTGGCGCGAGGAGCACGGCGACGAGGCCGGCGTAGAGATGGCCGACCTCATCATGCTGGGCGCCCTCGAGCAGGGTCCCTCCCTGACCGACGCCTACGAGGCGGTGATCCTGGCGGACGACGACGACGGCGATCTGACCAACGGCACGCCCCACGCCTGCGAGCTGATGGACCTGATGGAGCACCACGGCCTCGGCCCGGGCCCCATCGGCGTGGTCATCTACGATCACCAGCCCCTGGAAGAGCAGGCATCGGACGCCACCGAGTACCCGCTGGACTTCGAGCTGTACGCCCTGGCGGCCGAGTGCGGCGACCTGGACGCCGACTCGGTGCAGCTCTGGTACGCGGTGGACGCCGCGAGCACCCCGGGGATCGAGCTGGACGAGGACAAGGACGACACCGGCCTGTCGGACACTGGTGCCCCCGGCGACCCCTACGACGGCTGGACCCAGGTCTCGCTGTCCGAGGCCGACGGGCTGTGGAGCGGCGCCATCGCCCGCCAGCCAGCCACCACCGAGATCAGCTACTTCGTGCAGGCAAGCTCCGGCGACGGCAGCCAGACCGTCTACTCCCACGGCGGCGCGGCCAGCGAGCTGTACACTTTCCGCGTGGGTGACCGGGAGTCCCTGTGGTGCGAGGGCTTCGAGCACGGCGCCAGCGACTGGGAGCACGGCCCCGGCACCCCCTGGGAGCCGGATCTCGGCGGCGCCTACAGCGACGAGTGGGTCTTCGGCACCCCCACCGGTGGCAGCTTCGTGCCCGACGGGCCCTACGAGGGCTCCATGGTGGCCACCACCGTGTTGGACGGCGAGTACGGCAACAACAACCTGCAGTACCTGCGCTCCCCGGTGGTCGCCGTGCCCGAACCCGGCCCCATGGTGGCCGTGGGCATGCGCCGCTGGCTCACCGTCGAGGACGGCATCTACGACCAGGCTGAGCTCTACGTCAACGACGAGCTGGTCTGGGAGAACCGCTCCAGCCACGGCGGATCCGATCACACCCTGGACACCGGCTGGAGCCTCTGGGAGCTGCCCGCCCAGGAGCTGCTCGACGAGGACGGCCAGCTGCAGCTGACCTTCACCCTCCGCTCGGACCAGGGCCTCGAGTTCGGCGGCTGGGCCATCGACCAGGTCTGCGTCACCCAGCTGGCCGACGTCCCCGGGCACTACCGGGTGCGGGATCTGGTGGCCTCCGACGAGCTCGAGGACCGCATCGCCATCTCCTGGACCCAGCCCTGGATGAGCCCCCTGGGGGCCACGGCGCTGGTGCGCAGCCTCGAGGGCGTGCCCGAGGACGTGGACGACGGCGTGCTCATCCACCTGGACGAGGACCCGCAGCCCGGTGAGGCCGTGGAGCTCGAGGACACGGAGATCGTCCCCGGCGAGACCTACCACTACGCCCTGTTCGCCGCCGACGGCGAGCTGGTCTGGTACGGCGAGGTGGTCGAGGGAGAGAACGCCGACGACGGCATCGCCCCGGTGGACCCGCCCATCGACACCGCCCCTCCCGAAGACACCGACCCCGGCGACCCGCCCGTGGACACGGACCCGCCCTGCGACGAGCCCGAAGAGTGCGAGAGCTGCGAGGATCCCGAGGACTGCGGCTGCAGCAGCGGCGGCGCGCTCGGCTTCGCGTGGTTGGCGTTGCTGCCGGCCCTGATCCGACGACGACGCGTGGACTGATCACGGCCGAGGACATCGGGACTGGCGGTCAGGGCTGCGCGCGATACACCGCGCGGCCATCCACCCCATCCCGGGACCCCCCATGTCCAGCCCCGACCAGATCCGCAACATCGCCATCATCGCCCACGTCGATCATGGCAAGACCACCCTGGTGGACCACATGCTCCGCCAGAGCGGCACCTTCCGGGCCAACGAAGCGGTGGTCGAGCGGGTGATGGACTCCATGGACCTCGAGCGCGAGCGGGGCATCACCATCCTGGCCAAGAACACCGCCGTGCACTACCGCGGGACCAAGATCAACATCGTGGACACCCCTGGGCACGCCGACTTCGGCGGCGAGGTGGAGCGCGCCCTGATGATGGTCGACGGCGCCCTGCTGCTGGTGGACGCCAGCGAGGGGCCGCTGCCTCAGACCCGCTTCGTGCTCGGCAAGGCCCTGGCCGACGGGCTGGCCATCCTGGTGTGCATCAACAAGATCGACCGTCCCGACGCCCGCGCGGACGAGGTGCTGCAGGAGATCTACGACCTCTTCATCGATCTGGGCGCCGACGAGGACCAGCTGGACTTCCCCGTGCTCTACGCCTGCGCCAAGGACGGCTACGCCCACCGGGACTGCGTCATGGAGCCGGGCGACCTGCAGTGCCTGCTGGACGACATCGTGGAGCACGTGCCGGCCCCCCTGGGCAAGGACGACAACAGCCTGCGCGTGCTGGTGACCCAGCTGGACTACGACAGCTACGTCGGACGCCTGGCCATCGGCCGCATCTACGACGGCGCCATCGCCCGGGGCGACGAGCTGGCCCTGGTGGGCGGCGAGGCCACCACCAAGGTCAAGGTCAACCAGCTCTACACCTTCCAGGGCCTGCGCCGGATCGAGTGTGAGCGGGCGGGCGCGGGGGACATCGTCTCCATCGCCGGCATCGACGCCATGGACATCGGCGACACCCTCACCTCCCGCGACGACCCCCAGCCCCTGCCGCGGCTCACCGTCGAGGAGCCCACCATCGGGGTGACCTTCCTGGCCAACACCGGGCCCCTGTCCGGTCGGGCTGGCAAGTACCTCACCGCCCGGGAGATCCGTGAGCGCCTCGAGCGGGAGTGCCGCTACAACGTGGCCGTGCGCATCGACGAAGAGGGCCCGGTGGACCAGATCCGGCTCTTCGGTCGCGGTGAGCTGCAGATCGCCATCCTCATCGAGCAGATGCGGCGGGAAGGCTTCGAGATGTGCGTCAGCAAGCCCGAGGTCCTCACCCGGGAGATCGACGACACCCTCCACGAGCCCTTCGAGCTCGCCCTGCTGGACCTGCCCCAGGACTTCCTGGGCGTGGTCACCGAGCGCATGAGCCTGCGCAAGGGCCGCATGATCAGCATGAAGGCCTCGGGCTCGGGCCGGGTCCGGGTCGAGTTCCGGGTGCCCTCCCGGGGCCTGATCGGCTTCCGCTCGCCCTACCTGAACGACACCCGGGGCATGGGCATCTTCAACCGCATCTTCGACGGCTGGGACACCCACGCCGGCTACATCCCGTACCGCATGAACGGATCGCTGGTGAACGACCGGGCCGGCTCCACCACCGCCTACGCCTGCTTCCACCTGCAGCCCCGCGGCAAGCTCTTCGTGGGCCCGGGGGTCGAGGTCTACGAGGGCATGATCGTGGGCGAGAACGCCCGCAAGAACGACATCAACGTCAACTGCACCCGCAACAAGCAGCTCACCAACGTGCGGGCCAGCGGGGCGGACGAGAAGCTGATCCTGGCCCCGCCGGTGCCCCTGACGCTGGAGAAGGCCTTCGAGTTCATCAGCGATGACGAGCTGGTGGAGATCACCCCGAACGCCATCCGGCTGCGCAAGAAGGAGCTGCGGAAGTCGTTCCGGTCGGTGGTCCGCGGCGAGCGCCGAAAGAAGTGAGCCCGATCGTGCTGTGCGCCCGTTGGGCGCCAGCACATCGGTGCGACGCGGCGTTCGTGCCGACGGCCTGCGGCCGCAGCACAACGCCGACGGATGCGTTGGCGCTGGCTTTGTGCCCTCGGTGTTGGGGGGCCACGCCGGCTGTCGGGCGCCAGCACATCGGTGCGACGCGGCGATGGTGCCGACGGCCTGCGGCCGCAGCACAACGCCGACGGATGCGTTGGCGCTGGCTTTGTGCCCTCGGTGTTGGGGGCCACGCCGGCTGTCGGCTGTCGGCTGTCGGCTGTCGGCTGTCGGCCCCGCCCCAGCGTGGTAGCATCGCCCTCGAGAAGAAGAGGACACCATGAAGGCCGAGGTCTCCTGTCGCAACCTGCGCAGCGCCGTCGAGTACACCCGCTCCCAGGGCGGTGACGGGGCCGTGGAGGCACTGGTCCGCGCGGCGCGGCTGGTGGAGCCGGCGGTGAGCGAGCAGCTGCTGGTGGACGACACCGCCTGGGTCAGCTCCGAGGTGTTCCGGACCGTCCTCGAGGCCGCCGAGCGCGTGCTCGACGATCCCGAGGCCTCCCGCAAGATCGGCACCTACTACGAGCAGGCGACAGAACCGGGAGCCAGCCTCTGCGGGTGGCCTGCGCCGACAGCGT